>NZ_RXHX01000002.1:0-412212 GCF_005930655.1 Pseudomonas sp. FSL W5-0299 | reverse complement strand
GAGCCTTAGCGAGGGGCCGGACGCTTGGGGCGAGACTTTTTGGTTCCTTTTGTGGCGTTTGACAAAAGGGACTCGCCGTAAGGGCGAAACCGCCAGCCGCCGTTACCGCAGAAACGGATATGTACCCGGCAAACAAGAACCTGGTCGGCTATCAGGCCGCCAAGTCCAAGATGAAAAGTCAGTACCCGTTCGACCCGAAATCAACCTGAAAATCAAACCCGGTGACCCGCTCAACACCCGTTTCAATCTGCCCATCCGGCAACAACCGCAACCAGCGATACCCCGGTGCCTGCTCTCCAACCTTGAAATCATCACTCCCAGGCTCAAACTGAATGCAAGTCGAAGGCGAAGCAATCAACCGCACCCCTTTGCGCTCCTGATCAACCTCCTGATGCACATGCCCCCACAAAACAGCACGCACCTGCGGAAAGCGATCCAGCACCGCAAACAAGGCCTCAGGATTACGCAAGCCGATAGGCTCCATCCACAAACAGCCGATCAACACCGGATGATGGTGAAAGCAGACCAGATGATGCCGCTCCGGCGCCTCACTCAACGAACGCGCCAGCAACTGCAACTGCTCATCCTGCAAATAGCCCGGCACCGACCCCGGCACCGCCGAATCCAGCAAAGTCACCCGCCAGTTACCGAGATCCACCACTTGCTCCAGCAACGCACTTTGCACCGCCGCCTCGGCCATGATCCGCGGTTCATCATGATTGCCAGGAATCCAGCGCGCCGGTGCATCGAGCTGCCGGGTCAGGTCGCGAAACAGCTGATAAGACTCCAGCGTCCCGTCCTGAGACAGATCACCGCTGGCAACGATCAGGTCAATCTGCGGCTGCTGCAGGCGCACCAGCTCAATGACCTTTTGCAGGCTGTCCCGGGTATTCATGCCCAGCAACTTCCCGTCCGCTTCGGCAAACAGATGGCTGTCGGACAGTTGCACCAGCAACGCCGAATCGGCGGTGGTCAATGTGGATACGCTCGGCAAGGCGTTCTCCCAGGCTGAATCACGGGATTGGATGAGTGCCGCAATTATGCTGGGGGACGATCAAAAGAGGAAACCTGTGAATCTGACGCAGTTCACACTCAGCGCACAACGGCGTACTCATGCCCACACGCCAGACAATGGCTCAGCCATTCACCCAGGAACATATTCAACTGGGCCTTTTCATCCGGCTGATGCATTGAGGCATTCGGGTAAGGATAGATGCCGCGAAAGCGTCGTGCATGTTCGGCGCTGACCACTTCGGCCATGCACGCATCGTGGTAGACCTGCACTTCCAGTTGCGGCACCGGCAGCCACGGCAGGCTATGTTCCTGGCGCACTTGCAGGGTCGTGGTGTACGGACAGACCTGCAGCACTTCGAGAGCCAGTACGCCGAGCATCTGGTCGCCGTGGGTCACGGCAATTCGCCGTGCCTCGGGTTCGTTGCGCATGTCCGGCAGCAGTCGCATGAGGCGCGCGTAGTTGGCCTCGCAGGAGGCTTGCAGCCCCACGAGGTCCACCCTGTAACGATCGCGCAGCTTGTTTACGACCATAGCCCCCTCACTTCAGCGCGGTTCAAGGCCAACCATTGCAAGGCAATGATGCTTGGCGCGTTGGCAATACGTCCGTCGCGGACGGCCTGCAAGGCATCTTCGAACGCCCAGACCGTAACGCGGATATCTTCTGCTTCTTCCTCCAGCCCATGCAGGCCGCCGACTCCGGTGCTGTCGCAACGCCCCAGGTACAAGTGCACAAATTCGTTGCTGCCGCCCGGCGATGGAAAGTATTTGGTCATCGGCCAAAGCGCCCCGAACACAAGCCCAGCTTCCTCCTGCGCCTCGCGGTGAGCAACTTCTTCCGGCACTTCATCCTTGTCGATCAGACCGGCGACCAGCTCGATCAGCCACGGGTTGTCGGTCTTGCCCATGGCGCCCACGCGAAACTGCTCGATCAGCACCACTTCATCGCGCTGCGGATCGTATGGCAACACGCACACCGCATCATGGCGAACAAACACTTCACGATTGATCTCGCGACTCATGCCACCGGCAAACAACTCATGGCGCAAGTGCACACGATCGAGCTTGTAGAAGCCCTCGTAGCACTTTTCGCGCCGAACGATATCAACGGCGGTCGGAATGGCGTTGGCAAAATCAGTCATGACAATCCTCGTTTACTGCAAATCCATGAAGAGGCTCCAACCTCGACTTCGCGCCATCCTAACGCGCCCGCGCCGTTTGATGCAGCCCCTTTCCCGTCAGCGAGATAGACGGTGAGGGCGAAACCAACTCTAATTAGCTTAGTGGCGAACTGACTGCTTCGTTGAGAGTCGAAGCGGATAACTTTTTGCCTTTCCCTGTTTTACGAAGGACGCCCATGTCGCTTTTTAAAATCGCCTCCGTGGCCGCAATCGCCCTGACCCTGGGTGCCTGCCAGAGTTTGTTCCAACCCAACTACCGAGCTCCGCTGGAAACTACCCGCGACGCCACCGAAACACTGAAACCGGGTTGCACGACGCCTGACTGCCCGCTAGTGAACATCGATACGCTGCGCTTCCCGGCCGAGCCTCAGCTTGACGGTATTGTCGAAAAGCGCCTGTTGCAAATGACCCGCACCTCGCCCGAAGCCCCTGCGGCACCGACGCTGGCGGCCTATCGCGATGAGTTTTTGCGCACCGCTGGCCCGCGTAACAGCAGCTACCTGCAAGCCAAGGTACGTGAGCAGCATGACGGCTTGGTGATCGTCGAATTTTCCAGCTACCTGGACACCGGCGGCGCACATGGCACACCAGGCCGCGGCTTCATCAACTATTCGCGCCAGCAGCATAAAGTGCTGACCTTGTCCGACATGTTGGTGCCGGGTCAGGAAGAGGCGTTCTGGAAAGCCGCGCAAGTGGCGCACAACAGCTGGCTGATCAGCACCAAGCTCGATCAGGAACCGGAGTTCGTGAAGCAGTGGCCGTTCCAGAAAACCCAGAATGTGGCGCTGACCTACGGCGGGGTGATCCTCAAGTACGAAGTGAGCACCATCGCGCCTTACGCGCTGGGCCACGTCGAACTGAAGATCCCCTACCCGCGCCTGAACGGTATTCTCAAGCCCGAGCTGTTTCCCGGCCGTAACTGAAGGCCCGGCCCAGCACTAGCTGGAGCAACCCTGCCAGAATCAACGACGGCAGGGTTGCGCCGATGTCCGGATACAGATTGGCCAACAAATGATAGGTGCTCACCCCGCCCAACCAGGCGAGCAGCGCCGGCCAGCGCAACGCGGCTGACGCCACCTGAGCACTGCGTTTGCGCAGAATGAAGTGATCCACCAGCACCACGCCGAACAGCGGCGCAAACACCGAACCGATCAACAGCAGGAAGTTCTGGTACTGCGCCAGTGGCGCCAGGCACGCAATCAGTGTGCAAATCACGCCGATGGCCAACGCAAGATGCTCGACTTTCAAGCGCAACAGAATTCCGCTGGAGACAGCCGCCGAGTGAATGTCGGCGAAGGCGTTTTCCGACTCGTCGAGCAGAATCAGCAGCAGCGGAATGCCCAGGCCTGCACCCGCCAGTGCCAACAACAAGGCATTCACTTCACCGCTCGGCGCGAACGCCAGGGTGTAGGCCACGCCGAGGCTCATCAGCCAGAAGTTGCCGATAAAGAAGCCAATCGCTGTACCGCCGAACACGTTTTTCGCACGCTTGCCGAAGCGTGAGTAGTCGGCAATCAGCGGCAGCCACGACAGCGGCATCGCAATGGCAATGTCGAAGCCCACGGCGAAGGGCATCGAACCGTCACCGGCCTGTGCCCACAACGCGGTCAGATCGGCCTTGGCGAACAGGTTCCAGGTCAGCCAGATGCACGCGGCCAGCAGCAGCCAGATACCCCACTTGCGCAGGATTTGTCGCACGAACGTCAACGGACCGCTGACGGCCAGCAAGGTCGCCAAACCACCAAAGAACACGGTCCAGAGCAGCGGATTCGACAGCAGGCTGCCTTCGCTGAACGCCCGCGCACCCAGCAAACTGGCAGCGTCGCGCATCACAATGATTTCGAACGAACCCCAACCGATCAGTTGCAGCAGGTTCAGCACGGCCGGCAGGCTCGCGCCACGTTTGCCGAGGCTGAGCTTGAGCGCGGCCATCGACGACAGGCCGGTATCGCTGCCGATCACGCCGACAGCGGCCAGCAGCAGAACGCCGACCAGCGTGCCGAGGAAGATCGCCAGCAACGAGCCGGACAGGCCCAGACCTGGCGCGAGCAAGGCGCCGGTCTGCAGCACCATCAGGCCGATGCCGAGGGAGAACCACAGGGAAAACAGATCGCGACCGCCAAAGACACGTTTGTCCATGGGCACCGCGATGTCGGGGGAATAAGTGCTGGGTTGAATGCTCAAGGGTGTTATCTCAAATAAGAGCAGAGACAAGTTGCAAGCTGCAAGCTACAAGCTACAAGTTAGAAGCAATCCGCTTCTTCTTGCAGCTTGTCGCTTGTCGCTCGTGGCTAGATTTTCTTGTAGAGCTGACTGCCTTCCTGCTTGAACCGCTCAGCCTGGTCCGCCAATCCTTGGGCGACTTCGGCGTCGACGGTTTCGATCCGTTGGTTAGCCGCGTATTCGCGGACTTCCTGGGTGATCTTCATCGAACAGAATTTCGGCCCGCACATGGAGCAGAAATGCGCGACCTTGGCCGAATCCTTCGGCAAGGTTTCATCGTGATACGAACGAGCGGTGTCGGGATCAAGGCCCAGGTTGAACTGGTCCTCCCAACGGAATTCGAATCGCGCCTTGCTCAAGGCGTTGTCGCGGATCTGCGCGCCCGGATGCCCTTTGGCCAGATCGGCGGCATGCGCGGCGATCTTGTAGGTGATGATCCCGGTCTTCACGTCATCCTTGTTCGGCAGGCCCAAGTGTTCCTTCGGCGTGACGTAGCACAGCATGGCGCAACCGAACCAGCCGATCATCGCCGCACCGATACCCGAGGTGATGTGGTCGTAGCCCGGCGCGATGTCAGTGGTCAGCGGACCGAGGGTGTAGAACGGCGCCTCGTCGCAGCACTCGAGCTGCTTGTCCATGTTTTCCTTGATCAACTGCATCGGCACGTGGCCAGGGCCTTCGATCATGCATTGCACATCGTGCTTCCAGGCGATCTTGGTCAGCTCTCCGAGGGTTTCCAGCTCACCGAATTGCGCGGCGTCGTTGGCGTCGGCAATTGAGCCCGGACGCAGGCCATCGCCCAGCGAGAAGCTGACGTCGTAGGCCTTCATGATTTCGCAGATGTCTTCGAAATGGGTGTAGAGGAAGTTCTCTTTGTGGTGTGCCAGGCACCACTTGGCCATGATCGAGCCGCCACGGGAAACGATCCCGGTGACGCGTTTGGCGGTCAGCGGCACGTAGCGCAGCAACACGCCGGCGTGGATGGTGAAGTAGTCGACGCCCTGCTCGGCCTGTTCGATCAGCGTGTCGCGGAACAGCTCCCAGGTCAGGTCTTCGGCGGCGCCGCCGACTTTTTCCAACGCTTGATAGATCGGCACGGTACCGATAGGCACCGGCGAGTTGCGGATGATCCACTCACGGGTTTCGTGAATGTGCTTGCCGGTGGACAGGTCCATGACCGTGTCCGAACCCCAGCGAATGCCCCAGGTCAGTTTCGCCACTTCTTCTTCGATGGACGAACCCAAGGCGCTGTTGCCGATGTTGCCGTTGATCTTCACCAGGAAGTTACGGCCGATGATCATCGGTTCCAGTTCGGTGTGGTTGATGTTGGCCGGAATGATCGCGCGACCGCGGGCGATCTCGTCACGGACAAATTCAGGGGTGATGATTTTCGGCACGCTGGCACCGAAGCTGTGACCGGCGTGTTGCTGGTCCAGCAGCCCGGCGGCGCGAGCCACTTCGAGCTTCATGTTTTCGCGGATGGCGACGTATTCCATCTCGGCGGTAATGATGCCTTTGCGGGCGTAGTGCATCTGGCTGACGTTGGCCCCAGCCTTGGCGCGGCGCGGGTTGTTCACGTGGGCAAAACGCAGCTTGGTCAGTTCGGCGTCGGCGAGGCGTTCCTGGCCGAAGTTCGAGCTCAGGCCGGACAGGCGCTCGGTGTCGCCACGGGATTCAATCCAAGGCGAGCGCACATCGGCCAGGCCCTTGCGCACGTCGATGATGACGTTGGGGTCGGTGTACGGGCCCGAGGTGTCGTACACAACGACAGGCGCGTTGATCTCGCCGCCGAAGTCGGTCGGGGTCACGTCGAGGCTGATTTCGCGCATCGGCACGAGGATGTCCGGGCGGGAACCCTGGACATAGATTTTTTGCGAGCGGGTAAACGGCTGAACCGATTGTTGATCGACTTGGGCCGAGTCACTCAGGTTCGTAGTGTTTTTTAGTTTTATCGTCATCACGGGCTCTCCAGACAGCATCCAGGCAGTGGAATTTTGTCGGAGCGAACCTGTAACGAATGGACGCGACCAATCAGCCATAACGAAGCCGTTGGTGCTGTGCTCAGTGCTCGAGGGGTGTTCGATTGTCGAACAACATCCCGGACGAAGCACAAGAGGACTCGCCGGGTGACGAGAAATCTTGTTCCCTACGCAGGCGCTAACCTGATCAGGTTCAACGGGATCCGAAATTATTCGATCTCAGCCTCATAGCAAGGCACCCCGACAAGAACCCGGC
Organism: Pseudomonas sp. FSL W5-0299; assembly: GCF_005930655.1. Taxonomy (NCBI): domain Bacteria; kingdom Pseudomonadati; phylum Pseudomonadota; class Gammaproteobacteria; order Pseudomonadales; family Pseudomonadaceae; genus Pseudomonas; species Pseudomonas sp. FSL W5-0299. The sequence goes on along the minus strand of NZ_RXHX01000002.1, from coordinate 405,562 downwards.
CAGTCTAGACACAACTGGCAAAGAACGCCAACACCGCGGTAAACACCATGATGAATGGCGCAATTACCGGATTGTTGCCGTGCTTGGCGACAATTACACTCGCCAAGCCATGCTGCGCCTTGACGCTGTATGGGCCGCGCCGTAGCCTTGGCGCTCAAATTATCAGCGTAATTTTAGGGATGGCCTCATGCTGCGCAACCTATCACTGGCCATTGCCGTGTCTTGTGCGTCCAATGGAATGGCCTGGGCAGCAGAAGCGCCCTTATCGACCAAAACCGATCTGGTCAGCGTCTACCAGGAAGCGGTGGACAACAACGCCGACCTGGCTGCCGCCCGCGCCCAATACGGTGCCCAGAAAGAAGTGGTGCCCCAGGCCCGCGCCGGGCTGCTGCCCAATCTCTCGGGCGGCGCCGAGCTCGCCAACGTGCGCACCGCGATCGATCAGCCTTCGGCCACCGCCAACCGTAACGCTCATTCCTATCAAGCGACGTTGGCACAACCGCTGTTCCGTGCCGATCGCTGGTTCCAGTTCCAGGCCGCCAAGGACGTCAACGAACAGGCCGCGCTGCAACTCTCGGCAACTGAACAGAACCTGATCCTGCAGACAGCCGAAAGCTACTTCAACGTTCTGCGCACCCAGGACAACCTGGCCTCGACCAAGGCCGAGGAAGCGGCGTTCAAACGCCAGCTCGACCAGTCCAACGAGCGCTTCGATGTCGGCCTGTCGGACAAGACCGACGTGCTGCAGTCGCAAGCCAGCTACGACACGGCACGGGCCAACCGGATCCTCGCCCAGCGCCAGGTGGATGATGCGTTCGAAGCGTTGATCACCCTGACCAACCGCCAATACAACTCGATCCAGGGCATTGTCCACACACTGCCGATCCTGCCGCCATCACCGAATGATGCCAAGGCCTGGGTCGATACCGCGGCGAAGCAGAACCTTAATTTGCTGGCCAGCAACTACGCCGTCAGTGCTGCCGAAGAAACACTCAAGCAGCGCAAGGCGGGTCATGCACCGACCCTCGATGCCGTGGCGAAGTACGAAAAAGGTGATAACGACGCCTTGGGCTTCGGCAACCCGAACGCCTTTGGCCAGCCGTATGGCGGCAACGTCGAACAAACGACGGTGGGCCTGCAAGTGAACATCCCGATCTACAGTGGCGGCCTGATCAACTCCCAGGTGCGCCAATCGTATGCGCAACTGGACCAGTCCGAGCAGCAACGTGAATCCCTGCGCCGGCAAATCGTGGAAAGCACCCGCAACCTGCACCGGGCGGTGAACACCGACGTCGAGCAGGTGCAGGCACGCAAACAGTCGATCATCTCCAACCAGAGTGCGGTGGAAGCGACTGAAATCGGTTATCAGGTCGGCACGCGAAATATCGTTGACGTGCTGGATGCCCAGCGTCAGCTGTACACCTCGGTGCGCAACTACAACAACACCCGCTACGACTACATCCTCGACAACCTGCGTTTGAAGCAGGCTGCCGGCACGTTGAACCCGGGGGATTTGCAGGACCTGGCGCGTTATCTCAAGGCCGACTACAACCCGGACAAGGACTTCCTGCCACCGGATCTGGCGAAGGCTGCGGCGGCGCAGTTGAAGGCAAATCCAACGCAGTAAAAACCGGTTCTGTGGCGAGGGAGCTTGCTCCCGCTGGGCTGCGAAGCGGCCCCAACTCCTGCAACTCGCAGTTTCCTGACACACCGAGAAAGCCGGACTGACGACTGCTTCGCAGCCGAACGGGAGCAAGCTCCCTCGCCACAGGTATCAAGTCAAGTCGATCAACCGCCCCAACCCATCCAGTAGCCGCTGCAACGCGCCTTGATTGGTGCGCATCACTTTCAACCCAGCCTCCGCCATTCGCTGCGCATCGCGCGGCAATTCGAACAGCCGCTGTACCGCCAGCGCCAGGCCTTCGGCATCCTCCACTTCCTGCAACGCCCCGGCGCTGCGCAATTGTGCGGCGATTTCGAGGAAGTTGAACAGGTGCGGGCCGCACAGCACCGGTTTGGCCAGCGCCGCCGGTTCCAGCAGGTTATGCCCGCCGTTCGGCACCAGGCTGCCGCCGACAAACGCGCTGTCCGCCAAGGCATAAAGAAACAGCAACTCACCCATGGTGTCGCCCAGCAACACCGACGTATTAGCCGTGACCGGCTCGCCGGAGGAGCGACGCACCGTGGCGAATCCCTGCTGCTGGCACAAGGCGAACACTGAGTTGAAACGCTCTGGATGACGTGGCACCAGAATCAGCAACGCATCGGGATGATTGGCCAGCAACTGACGATGGGCCGCCAGCACCACTTCGTCTTCACCTTCGTGAGTACTCGCGGCGATCCACACCGGGCGTTCCTGCGCCTGCCATTGCGCGCGCAATTCGGTGGCGCGCAGAAGCAATTGCGGATCGATGGTCAGGTCAAACTTGATCGAGCCGGTCACTTCGACAGTGTCCGCACGCGCACCCAGGTTAAGGAAGCGCTGAGCTTCGGCTTCGGTCTGCACCGCGAACAGGCTCATCTCGGCAAGCATCGGCTGGGTGAGTTTCCGGAAGCGGCCATAGCCCTTGGCCGAACGTTCGGACAATCGCGCATTGGCCAACGCCACCGCAATCCCGCGCTTGGCGCACTGATGGATGTGGTTCGGCCAGAGTTCGGTCTCCATGATTACCGCCAGTTTCGGCTGGACCCGATCGAGAAACCGTGCTGCCGCGCACGGCAAGTCGTAAGGCAAATAGCAGTGCTGGATGCGCGGCTCGTTGGCAAACAGGGCATGGATGCGCTCCGAACCGGTCGGGGTCATGCAGGTCACGGTAATCGGCAGCTGTGGATAACGTTGCAGCAGGGCGCGAATCATCGGCGCTGCGGCAATGCTCTCGCCCACGGACACCGCGTGCACCCAGATGCCGCCCGGCTTCATCGTCGGCAGGCCGAGGGAGAAGCGTTCGCCAATGCGTTTGGCATACGCCGGCGCCTTGCGCGAACGCAGCCACAGCCGAATCGCTACCAATGGCAGCCCCAAGTAAAACAGCGCGGTGTAGAGAGTTCTATTCATGGCGGCGGAGTTTATCGGTTTTTTCGCCGATCGCCCGCAAATGCACGGCAAAACGTTCTGCCAGCCAACGAGCCGCCGGGCCGAGGGGTTCATCGCGGCGCCAGACCAGCTCAACAACCAGCGCCGGCGGGGTCCATTCGCTGTCCAGTTCGACCATCAGGTCCTGATACGCCGGATACTGCACCACGTGCCGTGGCAGCCAGGCCCAGCCGAGGCCGCGCACCAGCCATTCGGCCATCACGTAGAAGCTGTCAGCCCGCCAGACCTGCGGACTGGCCGGCTCACTGCCGGGATAGACACTGGACTGGGTGGACATCAACAGCTGGCGGTGCTGCGCCAGTTGCTGACAATCAACGTGCGCCTGTTTCGCCAGGGGATGACGCACGCCGCATACGGTGAGCATTTCGACGCTGCCGAGCACCCGACGCTCAAGCGCTTCGGGGATCTGGTCGTGATAAAACAACAGTCCCAGATCGGCCCGACGCTCGACCAGTTTGCGCGCCACATCACCTTGAGCGGCACTGGTCAGCTGCACTTCAAGGCTGGGAAATTTGTCGGCCAGGGCTGCAAAGCTTTCGATGATCGGCTGATAGGGCATCGCCTCATCCTGAGCCACGCGCAGACGCGCTTCCTGTCCGCGCATCATCGCCAGCGCCCGACCGTTCAGGCGCTCGCACTGACGCAAGACTTCCCGCGCCTCCTCCAGCAAGGCATTGCCGGCCTCGGTGAGTTTCGGCTGCCGGCCGCTGCTGCGGTCGAACAGGCTGACGCCGAGGTCTTCCTCCAGCAGCGCAATCGAACTGCTGACCGCCGACTGCGCCTTGCGCTGAACCCGTGCTACGGCAGAAAACGAACGCTGCTCCGCTACGCTGACAAACAGGCGCAGCTGCTCCAGATTCCATTGCATGCTCATGAGTCAACCCATCTTCAGAACAGATAGGTAATGACTTTACCGCATCTGGAGAATCTCTAGAATGCCGAACTCAGACAGCAACACTTCACACGAGGATGCACCTATGACCGCTTACTACTACCTGGCCATTGCCATCTGCGCCGAAGTGATCGCGACCGTTTCAATGAAAGCCGTCAAAGGCTTCAGCACCCCGCTGCCGCTGATTCTGGTGATTGTCGGTTACGGCATTGCCTTCTGGATGCTGACCTTGGTGGTGCGCAGCGTTCCGGTGGGCGTCGCTTATGCGGTGTGGGCCGGTTTGGGCATCGTGATGGTCAGCATCGCGGCGCTGTTTATCTACGGGCAGAAACTGGATGTACCGGCGATGCTGGGGATGGCGTTGATCGTATTGGGCGTCGTCGTCATCCAGCTCTTCTCCAAAACCGCTGGCCACTGACTGTCACCCCGATCCCCTGTGGCGAGGGAGCTTGCTCCCGCTCGGCTGCGAAGCAGTCGTAAATAGCCTGATGCGGTTTATCTGAATAACCGCATCGTTAGATTTTGGGGCCGCTTCGCGACCCAACGGGAGCAAGCTCCCTCGCCACAGGTCCTGCGTATAGCCTCTGTTGATCAGCAATAAAACCTCCAATCTTCGAGTCTGTATACTGCGCCCTCGTCTTGAACACTGAGGTCGCTGCATGCCATCCGTTATTTCCACCGACGTTCTGATTGTCGGCGCTGGTGTCGCCGGCCTCTGGCTGAATGCGCGCCTGCGCCGCCAGGGTTTTTCGACCGTGCTGGTGGAAAGCGCCAGCCTCGGCGGCGGGCAGAGTGTGAAGTCCCAGGGCATCATCCACGGCGGCGCCAAGTACGCGCTGCATGGCGCCCTGACCGGTGCCTCGGAAGCCATCGCCGACATGCCACGCCGCTGGCGTGAAGCCCTTGCCGGCGACGGCGAGCTGGATCTGACCGGCGTGCGCTTGCTGTCCGAAGCCCATTACCTCTGGTCCCCTGGCACCCTCGCTGGCAACCTCACCAGTTTCTTCGCCAGCAAAGCCGTGCGTGGCCGTGTCGATCAGGTCAAGGGCGACCAACTGCCGCCGGCCCTGCAAGACAAGCGCTTCAAGGGCAAGGTTTACCGATTGGCGGAACTGGTCATCGACGTGCCAAGCCTGATTCAGCGCCTGGCCGACTTGGCCGGTGATGGCCTGCTCGCCGGTCAGAAGATCGAACCGTTGCTGGAGGCCGGGGTTCTAGTGGGCCTGAAGGTCGACGGACGTGAGATCCGCGCCCAGCGCATCGTGCTCAGCGCCGGTGCCGGCACCGCGACGCTGCTCGACGCCCTGGGGCTGAGCCAGCCCGCCATGCAGCGCCGGCCGTTGCACATGATCATCGCCAAAGGCCCGAGCCTCAAACCGCTGTATGCCCACTGCCTGGGCGGCGGCACCAAACCGCGCCTGACCGTGACCACCCATCCGGCCGCCGATGGCCAATGGGTCTGGTACATGGGCGGCGATATCGCTGAAGCCGAAGGGGTTGCCCGTGAACCCGCCGAGCAAATCGCCACAGCGCAGAAAGAACTCGGCCAGTTGCTGCCATGGATCGACCTGAGCACCGCGCAATGGGCCACCTTGCGTGTGGATCGCGCCGAACCGCTGCAATCGGGACTGACGCGCCCGGACAATGCCTTCCTTGCCGAAGAAGGCCGGCTGCTGGTCGGTTGGCCGACCAAACTGGCACTGGCGCCGGACTTCGCCGACCGGGTCATCGCGTCTTTACAGCGTGACGGCATCCAGCCAAGCCATACAGCGCCGCTGCCCGACTTGCCAAAACCACCGATTTGCGTTCCAGCCTGGGAGCAACTGCTGCCATGAGCGTAAAGACCCTGCACGACCTGCATCGCCCCCTGGGCAGCACTGGCCTGATGGTTTCGCCCCTGGGCCTGGGCACGGTAAAACTGGGCCGCGACCAAGGCGTCAAATACCCCAACGGTTTCCAGATTCCCGGCGATGACGAAGCGCGCATGCTGCTCAAACTCGCGCGCGATATGGGCATTAACCTGATAGACACCGCCCCGGCTTATGGCCGCAGTGAAGAGCGCCTCGGCCCGCTGTTGCGTGGTCAGCGTGAGGACTGGGTGATCGTCAGCAAGGTCGGCGAAGAATTTGCCGACGGCCAGTCGAGTCACGACTTCAGCGCCGCCCATACTCGACGTTCAGTGGAGCGCAGCCTGCAACGCCTGGAAACAGATGTTATCGATCTGGTGCTGGTGCACTCCGACGGCAACGACCTGGCAATTCTCAATGACAGCGAGGTCTACGCGACCCTCGCCGCGCTCAAGGCCGAAGGCAAGATTCGCGGCTTCGGTTTTTCCGGCAAAACCGTCGAAGGGGGTTTGAAGGCTCTGGAACAGGGTGATTGCGCCATGGTCACCTACAATCTGAACGAACAGAGCGAGAAGCCGGTCATTGACTATGCTGCTGCTCACGGCAAAGCCATTCTGGTCAAAAAAGCCCTCGCCAGCGGTCACGTCTGCCTGAGTCCGGGCGTGGACCCGGTGCGCGCCAGCTTCGAGTTGTTGTTTGAACATCCGGGTGTTGCCAGTGCTATTGTCGGGACCATCAATCCGCTGCACCTCGCCCACAACGTCGCGACCGTTGCCCAGGTCCTACGTAGAAACTGATGCCGCCCACGCGGCCTTAAGCAGGAGCCGACATGCCGCGCACGCTCATAAGAAAGAACCCGAGCAACTTCAAGACCCTGCCGTTGTACGTCGAAGCGACTCCCGAAGGCTTGAGCTATCAGAGCGTCGGGATGCCGCTCAATTTCTCCCAGACCCTGCAACGTCGCCGCCCGGTGACGGTGCCCGACACTGAGCGCTTCTCGCTGGAACTGGCCAACCTTGGGGTCTCGGTGCGCCTGACCCTGCATTGGCAGAATCGCGATTACTGGGTCTTGGTGCGTCAACGCCGGCAAGACCGCGGCGATGTGGTGCTCAAGTTAATCTCCGGTTACGTGCCAGCCCACGAGCTGAACCTGCCACTGCATACGGCGATCCAGGAGATCGCCGAAGAGTGCCTGCTGGAAACCCCGGAAGGCTGGCTTGGCGGACGCTTCAATGACACCTGGCTGCCGGCGCCCTACTCCTCGGCGCTGCATTATCGCGAGGCATTACCCTTTCGCCTGACGCCGTTGTCCGGCTCCGCGCGGCCTGTGCGTTGCGCCAAGATGCAGTTGATCGAACGTCCGCGGGCTTACGTGCATTTGCCGACGGCTTCGCTGCAATTGATTTATGACTTGCGCCTGGACGTACCCAAGGAAGCCAAGTCCCTGAGCCTGTTTCATGTCGATGAGCGACTGGAGGGCGATCAGCTGGTGGCCCGGCTCGATCGCAAGCGCCCCGATTTGTATTTGATGCCGCTGCAGGACGGCCAGCCGATGGCCGAGCTGTATACCTTGAAAAAGGATCAGCTGTACCCGGCGAGTACGCGCGGGCTGTACCTAGCAGAGAGTTTTGCCCAGCAGGAAGGCTGGCTGGTGCGCGATGAGCGGATTCGCTGGAAGGATTGGGTACGGCAGCAGGGGTTGAGCCCGCCGGGGAAGGATTCGGGTCTGGCCCGGTTACGCGGGAAGGCGAAGCAATTGCTGAAGAAGATTGTGCCGCGTAAGGCAGTGCGATAGGAACAAGAGTGCTTGTGTGGCGAGGGAGCTTGCTCCCGCTCGGCTACGCAGTAGCCGCACCGGCTAACGAGTATTCCCTGAAATCACGCGGTGTATGGTTTTGGGGCCGCTTCGCAGCCCAGCGGGAGCAAGCTCCCTCACCACAGTGACCGCGTCGTCTTCAGTTATTGCGGATTTTTTCGACTATTGCGGTAGTCGAACTGTTTGCCACCAGCCCCAGTACTTTCACGGTTCCGCCGTAAGCGGTCACGATGTCCGCGCCGACCACCTGGTCGATCCCGTAATCCCCGCCCTTGACCAACACGTCCGGCTTGACCTCGCGCAGCAGGTTTTCAGGGGTGCCTTCAGGGAAGCTGATCACCCAATCCACGGCGCCCAGACCGGCCAGTACGGCCATGCGACGGTCGACGCTATTGATCGGACGACCCGGCCCTTTCAGGCGGCTGACCGAGGCATCGTCGTTGACCGCAACGATCAGACGATCGCCTTGGGCGCGTGCCTGCTCGAGGTAGGTCACGTGGCCGGCGTGCAGGATGTCGAAGCAGCCGTTGGTGAAAACAATCTTCTCTTTATGTGCTCGCGCATCGTCGACCGCCAGCAGCAACTGCTCAAGGCCCAGCACACCGCGCTCGGAACCTTCTTCGCGCTGGATGGCACGACGCAGTTCCGGGGCACTGATCGCCGCCGTACCGAGCTTGCCGACGACGATGCCCGCCGCCAGATTGGCCAGGGCCACCGCGTGTGGCAGCTCTTCGCCTGCAGCAATCGCGGCCGCCAGCGTGGAAATCACCGTGTCGCCGGCACCGGTCACGTCGAACACTTCACGCGCACGAGCCGGCAGGTGCAGCGCCGGATGGTCCGGGCGCAACAAGGTCATGCCGTGCTCGCCACGGGTCACCAGCAACGCGCCGAGGTCAAGGTCGTGCATCAACTGCGCGCCCTTGCTGACCAGCTCATGCTCATCGGCGCAACCGCCAACGATGGTTTCGAATTCGCTGAGGTTCGGCGTGATCAAACTCGCGCCACGGTAGATCGAGAAGTCCTTGCCCTTGGGATCGGCCAACACCGGAATGCCACGGGCCCGGGCGGCCTGGATCAGCACCTGATGGTTTTTCAGTGCGCCTTTGCCGTAGTCGGACAGCACCAGCACCTTGATGCCTTCGAGCAGTTCGTCGACCTGCTCGCCCAGCGCCAGGGCGTCGGTGGCGAAGGGTTCTTCGAAGTCGATACGCAGCAATTGCTGGTGACGGCTCATGACCCGCAGCTTGACGATGGTCGGCTGGTGCGCAATGCGCTGGAACAATGCCCGCACGCCAGCGCCCTTGAGGCTATTGGCCAGGCTGTCGGCAGCTTCATCGTCGCCGGTCACGCCGACCAGCGAGGCCGGTGCGCCGAGGGCGGCAATGTTCAACGCAACGTTGGCGGCACCGCCCGGGCGGTCCTCGATTTGCTCGACCTTGACTACCGGCACCGGCGCCTCAGGGGAAATCCGTGAGGTACCACCATGCCAGTAACGGTCGAGCATGACATCGCCGACCACCAAGACAGGGGCTTGATCGAATCGCGGCATGGACAACTTCATGGAGCAACCCACATACAAAATGAACAGGGGCGCGATATTACCACAGGGTTGGCACTGGCTTGCGCGACGGCTGCAACGGGATGGCCTTCAGGGTAAAACTGTTCATTTATTGAGCAAAAATGCCGTCAGTCGAAGGCAAGCGTCTGCCAGGCCCAGTGCCTCGGTATCGATCTCGCACTCGGCCGACAGCGGCGCCTCGTACGGGCTGTCGATGCCGGTGAAGTCCTTGATGCGCCCTTCCCGTGCAGCCTGATACAAACCTTTCGGGTCGCGTTGCGCGCACACCGCGAACGGCGTGCTGACATACACCTCGATGAAATCGCCTTTGGCGAATAAACGACGTGCGGCCTCACGCTCGGCGCGAAAGGGCGAGATCGCCGCAACGATCACAATCAGGCCGGCATCGACCATCAGCCGCGCCACCTCGGCCATGCGCCGGATGTTTTCCCGGCGACAATCCGCTCCCATCCCCAGATCACGGCACAAACCAGCGCGCAAGTTATCGCCATCGAGTAGAAACGTGTGCAGCTCGAACTGATTGAGCCGCAGCTCAAGGGCGTTGGCCAGGGTCGACTTGCCCGCCCCCGACAACCCCGTCAGCCAGAGGCAGCGCGGTCGCTGGGACTTGATCGAGGCCCGGGCTTCATTCGACAGCGACAAATTGTAAGGTCTGATGGCGCAAGCGGGCATGGATAGCACCTCATTCATAACCAAGCAGCTCGTAATCACGCTGGTACGCCCGCCGTACCAGCCGACGGGTCCGAACCGAGCAGAAGTCACGGGCCGGCATCGACTGCCGCTGCCGGGAACTGTTGACGTGCGGCAGCAACGCCGAATGTCCCAATTGCTCGCAGACCAGCTGGAAGTCCCGCTCCAGATGCTCCTGGTAACCCATGAAGTCCAACGCAAGATGCCCCAGGGAGTCGGTGAGAAAATCCGTCTGTGCGGCGAAATGCAGTTGCTGGCGGATCGTTTCAGGGTGCAGCCAGCGACCGACAAAGTCGTCGAAGTCGCGGTAATGGCTGACCAGTTTCTGCGCCGCGTGATCGCGCGGTCCCAACGCGTTGCCTCGCAAAAACGCGTAGGCGGAATAGGCCCTCTCCAACGGGTCGCGAACGAAAGCGAATTTGAAACAGGCGGCGAACTGCTCGGGAAACTGTTGTTCGTACCAGTACAGCGGCAAGTGACCCGGGCTCCAGTTATCGAACAGCGCCGCGCAGACGCTGCTTCCGGCGCACTTGGGGACATGAATGAACAGACAGGAGCGCTGTTCGAAGGCCTTGGGAAAATGCAGGTTGGCCGACATTGACTTGTTCACCACCTGACGGTCGACCACCGACAGGCGCCCCAGCAGGAAAGCCCGTTGCGGCTTGGGCAGGAGTTTCCAGAGATAACGTTGCAACATGAAAGCACCCGCGCGAAAGGGATGGCCCTCTCGATTGAAGTCAAGGTTCGTTCAGGAACATTAACAAGCGCGGAGCGTAGTTTTATTCAGGTTTGGTCAAGGAAGGTAAAGGTCTTGATACAAATCACCGGGCACATTGCGCGCCCGGTGAACAAAGGTCAGGCGATGTCTTCCGCCGGGGCGTCGAGGCCCATGGCGTTCAGGCGGGCGTAATAGCCATTTTGCGCCAGGAGCTCGGCATGGGTGCCGCGCTCGACGATCCGGCCCTGGTCCATGACCAGAATCAGGTCCGCCTTCTCGATGGTCGACAAGCGGTGAGCGATCACCAGGGTGGTCCGGCCTTTCATGACCTGGTCCAGTGCCGCCTGAATATGCCGCTCGGACTCGGTATCGAGGGCCGAAGTGGCTTCGTCGAGAATCAGCAACGGAGCGTTCTTCAACAACGCACGGGCAATCGCCAGGCGCTGGCGCTGACCGCCGGACAGCAACACGCCGTTCTCGCCGACCTGAGTGTCCAGGCCTTCGGGCAACTGCGCGATAAAGTCCATCGCATAGGCGTCTCTTGCCGCTTTTTCGATGTCTTCACGGGGCGCCCCCGCCAGATCGCCATAGGCAATGTTGTTGGCCACGGTGTCGCTGAACAGGGTCACGTGCTGGGTCACCTGGGCGATGTGCTTGCGCAGGTTCAGCAATTTGTACTGCTCCACTTCAACGCCATCGATCAGGATCTCGCCTTTGTCGTGGTGATAGAAACGCGGAATCAGGTTGGCCAGGGTCGACTTGCCGCTGCCCGAACGCCCGACCAGCGCCACCATTTGCCCCGGCTCGACCGAGAAACTGATGTCGTCGAGTACCTGGCGATCGGTGTCCGGGTAAGTGAAGCTCAAGTGGCGCACGTCCAGACGACCGCTGACGGCATCACGCTCGACCGTGCCGGTATCGATTTCCGGCGCGACGTCCAGCTGCTCGAAGATGCTCTCGGCACCAGCCACACCTTTCTGGATGGTCGAGCTGACTTCGGACAATTGACGGATCGGCTTGGGAAGCAGGCCGGCCAGGGTGATGTAGGCGACCATGTCACCGGCCGACGCATCGCCGCGCAGGTACAGCACCAGGAACATCAGCACCGCCATGGCGCTGTAGATCACCAGTTGCAGCAACGGTGTATAGATGGCGCCGGTACGGGTCATGCGCAGTTGTTTGTCAGTATTGCCCTGGCTGGCCTCGTAAAAGCGCTTTTCTTCGTAGACTTCGCCGCCGAAGCTGCGCACCACGCGATAGCCCTGGATGGTTTCCGAAGCCACGTGCGTCACGTCGCCCATGGCCAACTGGATTTTCTTGCTTTGCTTGCGGAATTTCTTGCTTGCTGTGCGCACCATCACCGCGATCAACGGCAGGATCGCAACCATCACCAGCGTCAGCTTCCAGTTCATGAACAGCAGCGAGGCGAACAGGAAGATGACTGTCATGCCTTCTCGGATTACGACCTTGATCGCATCTGTTGCCGCCCCGGTGACCATCGTCACGTTGAAGGTGATACGTGAAATCAGATGACCCGAGTTATGCTTGTCGAAATACCGATTGGGCAAAACCAGCAGGTTATTAAACAACTGCACACGTAAATCATGGACCAGCCCGAGGGAAACCTTGGCCAGAAAGTAGTTGCCCAGATAAGATCCCAGCCCCTGCCATGCGGCGATCAGGATGATCAGCAACGGCACCGCCTGCAGCAGTTGCAGGTCTCGCAGGTAAGGCACGGTTGGAAACAGCACTGCCTCGGGGTTGGACAGGCCGTCGACGAAGTACTTTAGGATGTAGCCGAGCATTGGCTGCGTCGAAGCGAAAATCAGAAAACCGACGATGCTGATCAGAAACAGGCTGATATACGGCCGGACATAGCCGAGCAGGCGGAAGTAGATTTTCAAGCTCGAAGGGCTTGCGGAGAGACTGGAGTCGGTCATATCACGCGAATGTCGATAAAAAGGACGCTGACTTTAGCACAGCTTCCTCAGGGTTCTGGCAATCGCATAAAGGCTGTTATTGTTACGCGTCAGATTAAGCATCAAATAGCCATCGCTCCAAAATGGCCGATCAACTTCAGGATTGAATCTCTCAGCATGCAACTCAGCGGTTTCAATAGCGTATCCAATCGAGTCTTCGATTTCATTTGCCTCTGGATTCTTCCGGTCGGCTACTTTTTGCTTTTGTGCGCGCTGTTTTTCCTGCCGGGACGAAGTCTGCATCACAAGCTTTTTTATGGTCTGTTCAGCATTCCAGCGCTGATTGCCCTTTGCTTGCGGCCCCGTGAATTCAAGGAATTGCTGCGCGAACCGATCTTCGTCGCTGCGTTGCTGTTCGCGGCCTGGGCGCTGATCAGTTTGTGCTGGGGGCCTGGCAGCGATCGCATCGCCGCCCAGTTCAAACCCCCGCTCCATACCCTGCTACTGTTCGCCGGCTGTTACTTGCTCGTGCGTTATCGCAGTGAAATCGTCCAGCCTTTGCTGTTCACCGCGGCGATGGTCGGGCTGATCGGTACGGTCTATAACCTGTTCATGTACGCTCGCATCTACGAGCCAGGCTTGCGCCTGATTGGCGGAGGCGCGTTCGATAACCCGCTGCTCGCCTCCCACATGTACGGCTTTTTCTGTGCTTACTGGCTGAGCCTGAGCATGATCTGCAAGCGCCGGCAGATGCTCTGGCTGAGCATTCCTGCAATGGCCACGATGTTCGCTGCCGTGATCGCCACCGGTTCCAGAACCCCCCTGGTCGCCCTGACACTGGCCGCGCTATGGCTGGGCTTTATCTGCTGGAACCGCCGCTCCGTTGTATTACTGAGTGCCCTGATCGTCAGCAGCGCGGCCGTGACGGCGATGTTTTCACACATGATCATCGAACGCGGCGACTCCTATCGCTTTGAAATCTGGCAGTTGGCCCTGAACAAAATTGCCGACCACCCATGGATCGGTCATGGCTACAACGCCGATCTGACCCTCGACCCCGGCATTGGCTACTCTTTGCAGGAACCGCACAGTTTTGCCTTGGGAGTGCTCTATTACGTCGGTATTTTCGGTTTGTTGCCGTGGCTGTTTTTCCAGGGCTGGGGATTATTGAGCAGCTGGCGCCATCGCGTGCAACCGCTGTTCATCATTGCGTCCACCTGGCTGGTATTCGGCATCGGCGCGGGTTTGACCGAAGGTGGCGGGATCATTTCCCGACCGAAGGAACACTGGTTCCTGCTGTGGATTCCGTTGGCGCTGATCGCTGCGCTGAGCATTAACCAGCGCGCCAAACGTTTATTGGCGATGCCGGTCAAGTCACTGAAATCGACCGTCATGCATACGATGACTGCCAATGCGCATGTGATTGAAGAAGATGGTCTGGGCCCCAAAGTGCTGCGTCTGGTCGATGGCAGCTTCCTCAAGCTGTTCCGGCGCCGCCGCTGGTACACCTCGGGTAACTTCAACCCCTATTCCGAACGCTTTGCGGTCAACAGTGAGCAATTGCGCAACCTCGGCATTCCCACCCCCCAAATCCTTGACCTGTATCGGCTCGACGATGGCAGCAGCGCCGTGCACTACTCGCCACTGCCGGGCAATACGTTGCGTCAGGTGCTGCAAGGCATTACCGCACCGGCGGTACGTCAGGCGCTGGTGGAGCGGTTCGGCAAGTTCATGGCGCAACTGCATGAACAGGGCGTCTATTTCCGCTCGCTGCATCTGGGTAACGTGCTGGTGTTGGAAGATGGCGAGTTCGGCCTGATCGATGTCGCCGACATGCGCATCTATCCTTCGTCGCTGAGCCTGTCCCTGCGTCAGCGTAATCTGCGCCATATGCAGCGCTACACGGTGGATAAGCGCTGGCTGTTTGAAGACCATTTCGAAGCACTGCTCCAGGGATACGCCATGATGGCGTCGAAATCCGCTGTCGATAACCTGCACAGGCAAGTGCTGGCCGGGAGTTCCCCGGCTCGGACTCAATGATGACTGAAACCAATCCGTTCATTGCGCTGGCAGCCTACCTGCTGGCCATCGTGACCGCCGCCCTGTTGTTGCGCGCCGTTCCGAAAATCACCCGTCACCTGGAGCATTCCGGCGAAAGCCGCTATGCCAGCATTGACGGACTACGCGGCTATCTGGCGTTTGGTGTGTTCGTGCACCATTCGGTCATCACCTGGATCTTCCTGCGCACCGGCGTTATCGAATTTCCGCCAAGCAACTTCTACTCGCAGCTGGGCCAGGGAAGCGTCGCGCTGTTTTTCATGATCACCGGTTTTCTGTTCTGGAACCGATTGCTCACTCAGGGACGTCAACACGACTGGCTGGCCTTCGCAGTCTCTCGGGTGTTTCGCCTCTACCCGTTGTACCTGCCGTTGATGCTGATTGTATTTGTCACGGTGTTCTATTTGCAGGACTGGGAACTCAAGGACCCCGGCATCCGACTGGCCGGGCAGATACTGGCCTGGCTGACGTTCGACCGACCGGACGTCAACCAGTACCACCAAACCGGCATGCTGATCTCCAACGTCACCTGGACCCTGGGCTACGAGGTGTTTTTCTATCTGGCGCTGCCATTGGCCGGCATGGTCTTCATTTATCGCGGCAGCTGGCTGCAAGTGGTGCTGTGCCTGATCGGCATTTACGCTCTGTACCAATTGGTCGGGTGGGAGCACTCACTGAAGAAGCACTTTCTGGCGAGTTTCCTGGGCGGCATTGGTGCGGCGTACTGGATACGCCGCCCACACTTGATGGCCTGGGGTCAGACGCGACAGGCGGGGATTATCGCGTTGCTGGCGCTGGCGATTGCCTTTACGGCATTCAACCGCGCGTTCAACCTGCTGCCACTGCTGCTGCTTTCCCTGTTTTTTGTCATCGTGGCCTCTGGAAACACACTGTTCGGCGCTCTCAAGCCGCGCAGCATCCGCTGGCTCGGGGAAATCAGCTACAGCACCTATTTGCTGCACGGGTTCGTGCTTTGGGTGATGGTGCAACGCCTGCCGCTGGTGATGGATCTGGACGCTCGTGACACCTGGACCTATCTGTCGCTGCTGGCCGTATGCACGTGCCTGCTGATTGTCATCAGTAGCCTGACGTTCTTGTATATAGAAAAGCCAGGCATGTCGGCCGGCCGCAAACTCTTGCAGTGGCTGCGCCAAGGCAAAAAGGCCGAAAAGAGCCTGACGGAGAAGGTCGCTCGCTGAAGCGATCAGCCCCCTTTCCAAAGCTGATAACGCATCCTCTGTAGCAGCTGGCACAACCGGACGCAGGTTTCGCCAGCTGCTGCACAGATCGCGATACGACCTTAGTCTTTTTCCAGCGGCGAAAAATACAGCCGCCCCAGACCGCGCCAGGTCTTCTTGTTCCAGGCCCTGAACGGGATCTGCGCCAGCAGCTCGCGGGCGAGCTTGCGGTCACGGTTGGCGGTCTTGAGGAACATAGAACTGAGGAACTTGTAACGCACCTCGTCGTACAGCGGATGATCGCTGAACAGCGCGTAGGAGCGCAGGATGTTGTCGACCATGAAGCGGTGGTTCTTATAGGAGTTGGTGGCGTGCTTGCGATAGCGCGCCATCAGCACATTCAGGCCATCGATAAAGTAACCGGCACGGGTCACCTTCAGCTCGATCAGCAAGTCTTCCAGTCGGATGTTCGGATCGAACCCACCCACCTTGTCCAGCGCTTCCCGGCGGATCATCAGGGTTGGCGCGGGCGGATAGGGTTTGCGCTCCAGGAACATGTCATCGAAATCCAGACGACGGAACGGCACATCACGGCGCTGACGCTTCTCGGGATACAGATTGCCGTCGGCGTCGATCAGCTCGATGTTGCCGGCGCAGATACCAACCTCGGGCTTGCCATCCATGTACGCCACCTGAGTCGCGATGCGCTCCGGCAGCATGATGTCGTCGGAACCGAATGGCACGATCAGGCTGCCCTTTGAACGGGCAATGGCGCCATTGAGCGTGTTGGTCAGCCCCTGGTTCTGCTGAACCTGGAAATCGAAACCGTACTGCGCCTGCAACACCTTGATCCGCTCGACGCTGTCATCCTTGGAACCGTCGTCGACCACCAGCAGCTCGATGTTCTTATAGGTCTGGTTGAGGACGCTGAGAATGCTTTCCTCGATGTAGCGAGCGTGGTTGTACGACGCGATGATGACGGTTACGAGAGGTTGCGCGTCGCTCATGGTTGTTCCTTGCGGGCCTGTTCCAGGCCGGAGTCGATCAGGTTCAGGTATTCCTGGCGGAACACCTCGATGTCATGTTGTTCCTGGAGATAACGGAAGGACTGCTCGCCCTTGACCTTGAGCTCGTCATCCGACAGCCCGAGGTAGTTATCCAGTGCCGTGATCAGGCTCGGCACGTCTTTTGGCGTAATCGACAACCCGCCGGCACCTTCGATCAACGGCAGCATGGCCGGCACGTTGGAGGCGATCACCGGCAGATGCCCGCTCATGCCTTCGAGCAGCGCCAGTCCCAGGCCTTCAGCCAGGGACGGCATGGTCCAGATGTCGAACGCGCGAATGTACTGCAAGGCGATTTCCTTGAAGCCCAGCAGGTGCGCGCGACCGGTCAGGCCCAGGCTTTCGATTTCGGATTTCAGGCGCGACTCTTCGCGGCCGGCACCGATGATCGCCAGCTGGGTATTGGGGTATTTGTCTTTGAGGGCAGCAAACGCCTGCAACAGATAGGTGTGACCCTTGACCGGCACCAGGCGACCCAGCGCCCCGATCAAGCGCACCGACGGATCGATGCCCAGCAGTTCACGAGCACGCTCGCGGCTGTGCTGCAAGCCTTCGGCCTGCTCGATGTCGATGGCGTTGGTAATGGCGTAGGTATTCTGGTCGGTGAAACCGCAGTCACAGTCCAACAGGTACTGCTTGACCGCCGGCGACACACCGACGAAGCGCCAGTGACGATCGATCAGGCGTTGGGTCTGGCGGCGCCGGTAAAACCGGTCGTACTCGCCAAAACCGTGGGAAATGCCGATGCACAGCGGCACCTTCAACCAGCGGTTGAGCGTCAGCATCATGTTTACCGGCTTGAAGCGGTTACAAATCACCACGTCGAATTTTTCTGCGCGGCAAAACTTGTACAGCTGCCACATCGCCCGCAGGCGCATGCCCTTGAGGGACTTGTCGGAAAACTCGAAGTACACCGAACGGTCGGCCCGGCTCACAGCCTCGCCCGGCCCGGGTTTGCCACGCAGGAATGCCGCCGTGACCTCATAGCGATCACTCGGCAGCGCCTTGACGATCTGCTCCGCGAGGTCGGCAAAATCATGGGCTTTGACGTTGTAGTCAGGCTGCAATTGCAGAACCTTTGACCGTTGACTCATAACTCTCCCCGGTGAAAACCTGTCGCATCGATGACCCAGACCGGTTCGGCGGCAATACGCCTGACCTCGGCTGGATCGGGTGGAGGCAACCGTGACCACTCGTTGCGTTTCCAGCAAACGAAATGAAAGTACGGAAACCGGCGATCGCCATAACGGGGCCATGCTAGGCCGCGAAGTGCTTCATTTCTGCTGTCGAGATGCTTCACCATGATTCAACAGCCATAACAATTCATGACGTCTGACCGCCTTGCGAAAAAATTCGTTTTCGCCAAAAAGGGGCGGCACTCTACGGGCCAGCAGACGCTGTATCAACCGACGCAAACGTCGCTTGAACGGCATGGGCGGTTGCAGGTCATGCATCATGCCCAGTGCCATGGCTTTATCACGCTGAAGGTCCAGCGACAGCGGCAGGCAGCAAGGCTGCATCGGTGTGGTCGAGTCGAAGGCCGGCGGCAGCGCGATGCCATGCCCCGCATCGCCCATCGGCCAGCGATCGTTATCGTGCAGATGATTGGCGTAGCCGAGCAAGGTGGTCGGTTGCCATTCCAGGCCTCGCAAGGCTTCGAGGACCGCTTGCTGGGCACAGAGATGATCGGGATGCGGGTCGAGCGTCGGGTGCGGCAGCACGATCACTTCAGGGCGCGCGCGCAGTATCAGTTCACGCAGATCGGCCAGCAGGTTGTTCCAGGTCGGAGCACCGTCGACGTCGCCCGGCAGGGCAAATGGATTCAACTGGCGATAGACGCGGGTGTCGCTCAATTCGGCTTCGCGGGAACCCATCGGCTTCGCCGGTGCGGCCTGCATCGCCGCCAGTTGCAGGCAGAAATAACCCAGTTGCACGCAATGCGCTTCAGGCACGCCAGCCCAACGCGGCACAGCGATGCTGTCCCAGGCGCGCAAACGGCCCTTGAGCCGCGCCGCCTCGACCTTGTTCAGGCCGATCTGCTGATAATGCTCGGCTTCGATTTCACCGGCGGTGAGGGTCACGATCCAGGCTTCATCGGCCTGGCTGTATAAACCATAGGCGGCCAGTTCGGCGTCATCGGCATGAGGGGCGATCACCATTACGCGCTGGCGGCGGTAATCCGGTTGTTCCAGCGCCCACAGCACAGGCTCACCGAGCAAGCGGCAGAAGCGTCCGTGCAGGCGCAACTCGCCCCGCGACAATACTTGCGCCTGACCACTGAGGTTCAGGTAACGCAGGCCATTCACACCGCGCTCAAAGGTTTGCCGGTCCGGATTGTCGCCACCCAACAACTCGACCACCGGGTCGATAAAGCGCCCCAGCCACGTGCTTTTTACCCGCAGCGCCAACACCAGCGTTGCGTCGTCGACCAGCATCACGCCTTCGTCCAGGCGTAACCGCTCACCGTCCAGATGCACCTTGGGCTGCGGGGTGTAGGGCGGGAAGCTGTATTGGTAATCGTCTTTGGGCGAATAGAACAAATGGTCGGCGAACCATGCCTCGTGGGCAATCCAGCCCAGCACCGCGAGTACCAGCGGCAACCACCACGCCACCAGCACGCCGATGGCAATCAACAGCACCAGCGCGATCAACAGGCCGATGCGTTTGTTGCGCCGATGGCGCTTGAGCAGTTGCTGTTTGCGGCTCATGGGTTCACTCACACGGTGAAGACCGGCACGGGATTGCACCAGCGGTCCTTGTATTCCCGGTCGGCGCGGCCGAAGGAGAACCGCAAGGGTTTACCCAGGGCGCGGGCGTGTTCCCAGGCACTTTGGGTATTGAGAAAACTCAGCACGCTGCCGGGGCTGAACTCTCGCGTTTCGGGATCGACACCGCCATTGATGTACTCGACGCTGATCCACTCCGGCGCCTCGACGCGGTACACCAGTTGAATCGCAATCGGCGCATCGTTGAGGAAAATCACCGAGCCGATCAGCAAGTCCCGCAGCAGCTCGATCACCTCGCCCATGCGCTCGGCGCCGGTGGCCGGGAAGCCCCAGCGACGCTGGAACAGGTCGCAATAGATCGCGCCCAGCTCAGCGCTGGAAAACTCGGCGACCGGCCGCACCACCCCGCCCGCCTCTTCCAGCAGACGCAATTCACGGCGCTGGTTGTAGCGAAACTTCTTCGACAACTCTTCGGGCGTGCGGGCCATCGCCAGTTGCTCAGTCTGCAGCTTGATGCCGGTGAAACGGCCTTCGTTGAGCGCCGACAAATAACGTCCGCGATGGCGCAGCGGCGCCTGCGCATCGGCGGCGGCCGGCAGGATCAACTCGGCATTGCCGAGGTCGAACAGGCCTTTTTTACCACGGCGCTTGAGTACGTCTTTGGACAGCGCCAGGTCACGGCCCCAGGTCGGGATAGCGGCTTTAACTTCACCGTTTTTTTCCCAGGCCAGGTAACGCACCGGGATCCCGGCCAACTTTGCCAGACGTTCAACTACCAGAGGATGGGTCGCGACGCTGCCGCCAAAACGTTGCCAGGCCTGTGCATAAGTCGAGGCGTCGACCACCGCCCAGCCCCGTTCGCGCCAGCCTTGAAATCGGTTGAGCATCAGCCCCTCGGTGCCAGTTCAGTGACGTGCGGCAAATGCCAGAAAGCATCGCGTACCGCGCGGTCGGAGAAACGCTCACGCAGGCGATCGAGCATCAGCTCGGCACACTGGTGACGTTGCTGGTCGTCCATCGCGGCCAGGTGTTGCAGCCCTTGGGCCAGGTGTTCGGCATCGCCCAACGGGAACAGAATGCCCACGCCTTCGACGACCTCCTTGGCCCCACCGCACGCGGTGGCGAGCAACGGTACACCGGCGGCCATGGCTTCGAGCAGCACCATGCCGAACGGCTCATGATCAGAACTCAAGGCAAACACATCGAAGGCTCGGAAGTAACGACGGGCATCCGGCACCTGGCCGAGGAACAGCACGCGGTCGCCGATACCCAGCTCCCGGGCCAGGGCCTTGAGGTCCTCCTCCAGGCGACCACTGCCGAGGATCACCAGTTGACTGTTGCCCGGCAAGCCCGGCAATGCCTCGGCAAATCCGTGCAGCAGCGTGGTCTGGTCTTTGTCTGGGTGCAGCCGTCCGACGTTGCCGACAATCCAGGCATCCGCCGACAGGCCGAGGGTTTCCCGGGCCTCGCGCACCGACACCTGGCTGGTTTGCAACGCCGGCACATCGACACGGTTATACAGCGTCTGAATCCGCCCGGCCGGCCATTTCGGCAGGCAACGGCGCATGTCGTCACGCACCGCATCGGAGACCCCGAGCAGGCTCAGGCGCTTGCGGAAAATATGCGCGAACAGTTTGCGGGTGCCGCGTTTGTAATCGCCAAACGCGTGATGCACACCAATCACCGGCAGCGAGGTGCCGAGCAAGGCGATGTAGATCGGCTTGAAGCGGTGAGCAATGCAGAAACTGAAATTGCGCGAGGCGGCGATCTTGCGCAGATCGCTGATGGCGCCCAGCTTCAGGCCACGAATGGCCTTGGAGCTGTATTCCATGAACAGCACTTCATCGGAAGCGCAGTTCGCGGCGACTTCGCTATCGGCGGCCCCGGTCAAAAAGACCGTGGTCACCCGATAACCGGTCCCCGCGAACAGGCTGGCGTACTGCCGGGCGCAGTCCAGGAACGGCCCGTCATAGCCGTGGCAGAACTGCAACACATGGCGTTCAGCCGAGCGTGTCATAAGCGTTGGCGCCCTCTTTGACCACCAGGATGTCTTCCATGATCAGATACTGTAGATCGGAACCGAAGAACATGTTCAGCGCGTCGGTCGGCGAGCAGATCATCGGCTCGCCACGACGGTTGAGCGAGGTGTTCAGCGACACGCCGTTGCCGGTCAGCACTTCCAGCGCCTTCATCATGTCGTAATAACGCGGGTTGTATTCGCGCTTGAGCACCTGGGCCCGGGACGTGCCGTCTTCGTGGACGACTTCCGGCACGCGGGTCTTCCATTCTTCAGCCACTTCGAAAGTGAAGGTCATGAACGGCGCCGGGTGATCGATCTTGATCATCTGCGGGGCCACGGTGTCGAGCATCGACGGGCAGAAAGGCCTCCAGCGCTCGCGGAACTTGATCTGGTGGTTGATGCGGTCAGCCACGCCGACAGCGCTCGGGCAACCGATGATCGAACGACCGCCCAAGGCCCGCGGACCGAACTCCATGCGGCCCTGGAACCAGGCTACCGGGTTACCGTCGACCATGATTTTGGCGATGTTTTCCGGCATGTTTTCGAGTTTGCGCCAGACCGGCTTGCTCGGATGACGGGCGCACGCGGCGACCACGTCTTCGTTGCTGTACGACGGGCCGAGGTAGACGTGTTCCATCTTCTCGACCGGCACGCCACGGGCATTGGACACGTAGGCTGCTGCGCCGACTGCGGTGCCGGCATCGCCGGAAGCAGGCTGTACGAACAGCTCCTTGACGTCGTCACGGGCGATGATTTTCTGGTTGAGCTTGACGTTCAACGCACAGCCACCGGCGTAGGCCAGTTTGCCGGTTTCCTTGAGCACGTCGCCCAGGTAGTAGTCGATCATCTGCAGCGCAATTTTTTCGAACAGCGCCTGAATGCTGGCGGCGTAGTGGATGTACGGCTCGTCGGCGATGTCGCCTTCGCGCTTCGGCCCCAGCCACTCGATCAGCTTCGGCGAGAAGTAGTAACCCTTGCCCTTCTCTTTATAACGGCGCAGGCCGATCACGTTGGCGTAGTCGGTGTTGATCACCAGTTCGCCGTTCTCGAACGAGGCCAGACGCGAGAAATCGTATTTGCTGGCATCGCCGTACGGCGCCATGCCCATGACCTTGAACTCACCGTCCAGCATGTCGAAACCGAGGAACTCGGTGATCGCGCCGTACAGGCCGCCGAGGGAGTCCGGATCAAAGAATTCCTTGATCTTGTGGATCTTGCCGTTTTCGCCATAACCGAAGAAGGTCGTGGCGTACTCGCCCTTGCCGTCGATGCCGAGGATCGCGGTTTTCTCTTTGAAACCCGAGCAGTGATAAGCGCTGGAAGCGTGGGCCAGGTGGTGTTCAACCGGCTCGATCTTGATTTTCTTCGGATCGAAGCCCAGTTGCTCCAGGCACCAGACGATCTTGTTGCGATAGCGCTTGTAGCGACGGTTGCCCATCAGGATCGCGTCGAGTGCGCGGTCCGGGGCGTACCAGTAACGCTTGGCGTACTGCCAGCGAGCCTTGCCGAAAATGCTGATCGGGGCGAACGGAATCGCGACCACGTCAACGTCGGACGGCTTGATGCCTGCCTGCTCCAGGCAGAACTTCGCCGATTCGTAAGGCATGCGGTTCTTTGCATGTTTATCGCGTACGAAGCGCTCTTCCTCAGCCGCCGCGACCAGCTTGCCGTCGATGTACAAGGCTGCTGAAGGATCATGGCTAAGGGCGCCGGACAGGCCAAGAATCGTCAATGCCACAGGGGTCTAGCCTCTTTAGTCTGCATGCAGGCGACAAGCGCCTCAAAAATTGATGTGCCCCTCGCAAGGGGCGAGAGACAGCTAAAGGGCGGGATTATAGCTTAAAAGCGACGGCAAGCCTCTAGCGGGAAGTGGCAAGCAGCAAGCTCACGCGTTGACAGCAGAAAGACGTCGACATAGGCTCCTGCTCAAATGGACTGGGAGATCCCGGTCGGCGCTATAGCCTCGGTGAGTTCATCGGGGCTTTTCGCTTTCTGAAACTGGGAAAACCTGTTTCAGGACTAGACACATCACCCGCCGGATTACAAAAGCGCTACCCGCGGCCAGCGCGCCAGTAAATACCGAGATTGCCGTCGGCGGCCTGGCGGTAAATCGTATAGGGCAAGGAAACGGTGTCCATGACCCCTGACAGGGTCAGGTCCAGCAACACAAAGGGGACGAGGAAGCCGGTGGGATCTGGCGGGGCATTCAGGATGCAGAAGTCGTAGGCCAGGCCGCTGTAGATGCGGGGGATGGACTGGCAGTAGGTTTTTTGTTTTCGCAGGCCGCGAGCGGCGTCTTCGTCATCTTGCAGCACCGTCAGCGCGGTCCCGCATCCCGATAAAGCCAGTGAGAATGTACCGATTGCAACAGCCGTTTTTATGGTCAAGGTTTGCCCTCCGTGAACGTCAGGCGAAACTAGCATCGCGGCTCTTCAGCGCACAGTTCACGGGGTCTGGGGATCATGTAGGACGGTTCACAAGAACTTGTCCTCTTAATCTCGGGTGTCTGTTCTGGCCCCATCGCGAGCAGGCTCGCTCCTACATTTGATCTGCGGTGAACACAGAGCCCCTGTGGGAGCGAGCCGGCTCCGGGCGGCGTTCCGACGATAGGGTCGAAGACCCGATTCAGGCCGCGCCAGAGATGTCTTTGGGCAGACGCTGGTCAATGACCTGATACAGCGCACTGCTCTCGGGCCAGTTACGCATGAACCGCGCCCGGTCCCGCGCATACGCCGGGGCAAAGCTCCCTACAGAGCCATGCTGACACATCGAATCCAGATCGATCAGCGCCCAGCGATCCTGCTGCCAGAACAGGTTATGCCCCTTGAAATCCCCATGACTGATGCGCTCGCGGATCAGCTCGGCAAACAAATGATCCAGCGCCACCAATTCAGCCTCGGGCGCATCACCCTTTTCAACGTACGGCGCAAAGCGCTCGATGATGTCCGGCCCCGGCAGATACTCAGTGATCAAGTACGCCCGGCTGCGCAGCCAGAGAAAACGCTTCTCCAGCAACGCCAGCGGTTTGGGCGTGGCGATGCCGAGGAACGCGAGGCGATTGCCTTCGCGCCACGAGTGCCAGGCACGGCTCGGACGCCAGAAGCGTTTGAGCCAGTGGGCAAAGCCTTTGATGTTGTAGCGCTTGATCACCAGCGTCCGACCACCAACCTCGACTTTTCCTACACTCGCTGCACCGCCAGTCTTGTACAGATGGCCCTGATCGAGCAAGGCATCGGCCTGTTCCAGCACCGGCAGCATCGCCGCCTCTTCTTCACGACGAATAGCCCGCAAGCCAAAAGGCCCGCGCTGGACGCTGAACAACGAACACTCGCGCCCCACCTTGATCAGGTAGTCCTTCAAGCGCCAGCTGCGAACCTTGTCGATCTGCTTCTGCAACGCTTCCATCGGCAAGGCGTGTTCGCCGTTACTCAGCAGGTAATACACCAGCAATTCTTCGGTGTACGGTTCCAAAGACTTGGGCAACTGGGCGAAGAACACGCCGAGGTTTTCCAGGACTTTCTGCCGAGACAGCGGCTGGCCCGGGGTCTCAGCACAGACTCCGCCGCCATCGATCAGGTACAGCCGACCTCGCTGACGCAGGAGATTGTCCAGATGAAGGTCTTCCTGCCAGAGCCCCTTGCGATGCATTTGGCCGATAGCGCCTAACGCCTCGGCCAACACGGCCCCTTGCATATCAGCCAGCACCGGCAAGTGTTCGACTTTTTTCCAGGTCTCCCCCAGGCTCTCGGCGCCTTCGAGGAAATCGAACAGTAGCCAGCCGCCCTCGCCCTCTTTCAGGCCGTCCACCAGCAACTGCGGAGTGGTCAGCCCTTGATCGGCGAGCAAACGCACGCCGTCCAGTTCACGCTGAAAATGCCGCGCCGCCTTGCCGCCGACCAACAACTTGGCCAGCACCGGCCGGCCGCGCCACACGCCGGCGCCGACATAACGCTGCCCCGGCAATACGCGCAACAAGCTCAGCAACTGCAACTCGGCGGGACCGGCAGCATCGGCCAGTGAAATGCTCATCGGCAGGCTCGGGCTGCGGCCCGCGCCTTTCAATTCGGACAAACGCATCAGCGCGCCTCCTTGTGACTGCGTCGCGCGGTGAGGCGCGAAACCCAACTGTCCACCAGCGAACTGTCCCGTGGCTGATCCACATAAACCGCCAGCAATTCGCGCAACTGCGCTTCGGTCCACTCCGGCGCGCGGCGCAGCAACGGTTCCAGGTCCTTGACCCGGTCACGCTGGCCGAACAGCAACGGCCGGGTTTTTTCCAGGTCGATCAACTGCGCCTGATAACCCTCACCCGTGGCCTGGAGGAAAATGTGCTTGGGGTAGAAACAGCCGTGAAGCTGGCGCACGCCGTGCAGGCGCCGCGCCAGTTCGCCACAGGCTTTCATGATGGCCGTGTGTTGCGCTTCGCTCAGGTCCGACCAGCGCTGTAACAGCGAATCCAGGTCATCCCAACCGTCCAACGCACGGGTCAGCAGAACCGCCCGCACTTCCCCATCGACTTTGCGCTCACCAAAAAACGCCGCTTTCAGCGCCGGAATACCCAGCTTCTGATAACGACTGATGTTGCGAAACTCGCGGGCAAAACTCGGTTCGCCGAACGGCGCATGGAAGGTGCGCGTCAGGTAGTTGCTCTGGCGCTTGAGGTAGTAGCCATGACCTTCCAGATCCAGCCGAAACACGCTACTCCAGCCGCCACTGACGGTGTTGGGCTCATCCACCGCCTCAAGTTGCTTGTCCCAGAGTGCATCGAACGTGCCGAGGCCGTGGCGCTCAAGCAGCGCACGGTCTTCAGCGGCCAGGAAATCAGTCATTCGCGCCCCTCGAAAAATCTCACCACGTGCCGGATGCGTTTTTTGTCGTCGGCATTCAGCCGGTCACGCTGGCGGTATTGCAGGTAAAAGCGCAGGCGCTGGGTGGCCGACAGGTGATATTTCGCCACCTTGTCGAGGCAGGCCAGGTCTTTGGTGATCCGGTATTTGAGCCAGAAGCCGCGCCAGAAATCGCCGTTGGGGCAATCGATCAGGAACAGCTTGGCCTCATCGTCGATCAGCAGATTACGCCACTTCAAATCGTTATGGGTGAAACGGTTGTCGTGCATGGTCCGGGTGTAACCGGCCAACTGACGGCTGACGGAATCGACCCAGGCGCGGTCCGCCAGCTTGGGATCGTGGCGGTCGGCGAGGGCCGACAAGTCTTCGGTGTTGGGCAGTTCGCGGGTGATCATCGCGCCACGAGCATACGCCGCGCCTCGCCGCTCCAGCCCCCAGGCAACCACTTCAGCGGTCGGAATGCCCCACTTGGCGAAGCGCTTGAGGTTCTGCCATTCGGCCTTGACCCGGGGTTTGCCCAGGTAGCGGCGCAGGCCTTTGCCGGCACCCACGTAGCGCTTGACGTAATAATTGACGCCGTTGCGATTGACGCGGATGACCTCGGACAACGGGTCGCGGGTCAGGCGTTCACCCTGAAGCGCAAACACTGCTTCCAGGCTGCCAAAATCTTCCGTCAGATCGCTGTAAGCAGGTTCCAACTTCCAACCGGGCATCAGAGCGCATCCCCGTATCGCTGTTTACGGTCGTAAAGTTTGTTGGCTTTGCCTTCAAGCCAGGCGAGCAACGGCGCTTCTTCAGCCAGAATCTGGCGCAATGGCTGCTGGAAGTAGCCTTTGAGGAATCGCAGTTTGTCGCGTTGGGTCAGGCCGATGTCCAGGGCCGAAAAGTACAACGCCGCCAGATCCTTGTTGCGCCAGCGCTGGGTAATGGCCGGCCGGGTCTGGGCGCGGTGCAGGTCGATCACCGAGAGCTTGAAGTCTTCAGCCGTCACCGGTTTATCGGTGTGCAGCAGGAAGTGGCAGATGTAGCAGTCGCGGTGGTTGACCCCGGCGCGGTGCATCATGCCGGTCATGCGCGCGACTTCGGCGATCAGCGCGCGCTTGAGTCTGGGCTCGGGCGGGTTCTTGATCCAGTCGATGCTGAAGTCTTCGAGGCTAACGGTGGGCGCCAGCTCTTCGGTGACGATAAACGAGTGTTGATCCGCCGGGTTGCTGCCCTTTTCGCCATAAGCGACGGCGGTCATGGTCGGCACGCCGACTTCTTTGAGGCGCTGAATGGCCTTCCACTCCTGACCCGCGCCGAGTACCGGCAGCTTGGCCGTCAGCAGGTTCTTGAAGATCTCGCCCCAGCCGATGCCACGGTGGATCTTCACGAAAAAGCCATTGCCGTTCACTTCAGTGCGCAAGGTCCGGCGCGCTTCCAGTTCACGGTAAACCTCGCCCTGCAAGCCTTCCACTTCGGTGAACGCATCGCGTCCGGCCCAAAGGCTCTTGAACGGTTCAGCCAGCATCAACTTCATTAAGCGTGCTCCGCCAGAATCACATCGGCCGCGTGCTGCGGCATGCTGTAGAGGTCGGCCGTCTCAGCGAAGGCCAGACCGTTGCGGCTCCAGGCCGCCCGTGCTTGAGCGTCGTTCAACATGCCGGTCAGGTACTGCGTCAGTTGCGCCTGATCGAACGGTTCGTCCAACACCAGGCCGGCGTCGGCCTCGGCGATGTAATGGGCGTAACCACAGACCGCGCTCACCAATACCGGCAACCCGGCCACCAGGGCTTCGAGCAACACAGTCCCGGTGTTTTCGTTATACGCCGGATGAATCAGCAGGTCGGCACCCAGCAGGAAACGTGGGATATCGCTGCGCCCCTTGAGGAACGTCACGTTGTCGCCGAGCCCCAAAGTGGCGCTCTGCATCTGGAATAATTTGGGGTCATCCTGGCCAATTACAAACAGCCGGGTGCGTTTCTTCAGATCAGCGGGCAACGCGGCCAGCGCCTTGAGGCTGCGATCCACCCCCTTGGTCTTGAACCCGGAGCCGATCTGCACCAGCAGCAGCTCATCGTCCTTGAGGTTGAATTCGCGACGGAAATCGGCTCGGATTTCGGCGGCATTGGCGGGTGCGCGACGGTCCTGGGAGATCCCCGGCGGCAGCAAATGGAAGCGTTCCAGCGGTGTGTCGTAATGCTTGATGAACAGCGGCTGCTGGACTTCGGAAATCATCAGCACTTCCGTCTTGGCGTCCTTGGCGAACACCGCGCGCTCGTACTCGGCGAAGTGCCGGTAGCGGCCCCAACGACGGTACAGCGAGTTGCGCAGGTTCTGCGCCTTGTCTTCAAAGCAACCATCGGCGGCGTAGTAAACGTCCAGGCCCGGCATCTTGTTGAAGCCGATCAGACGGTCCACAGGACGCTTGGCCAGGTCCGCCTCCATCCACTCGCTGAGCTTTTCATTACGGCGATGATTGAAGAACGCCTTGACCGGCGCCACCAGCACTTCGAAACCCGGCGGGACATCGCCTTCCCAGATCAGCGTGTAGACGCGAATTTGATGGCCGCGCTGTTGGCACTCCAGGGCGATGCGCATGAAATCGCGCTGCAACCCCCCGAACGGAAAGTACTTGTACAAGACGAATGCCAATTGCATCAGCGCAGCTCCTCAGCCAGTAACAACGTGCTCAGTCGGGTCGCGACACGCTCGGGATTCAGACGCGTGAAGCACAGGGGCCACTCGCGTTTCAGGTCGAACTGACGGGCATCTTCGGCCGTCGGTTGATACGTACATTTCTTTTGCAGGCACGGCGCGCAGGGGAAATCGCTGGCGATGTGAATCTGCGCCTTGCCGTAGGCGCCGGTCAGGCCCGGGTTGGTCGGACCGAACAGCGAAAGGGTCGGTACGTCGAGCGCGGCGGCCAGATGACCGAGGCCGGTGTCCACGGCCACGCAGGCTTGAGCGCCAGCCAATACTTTGCCGACACCGGCCAGGTTCAGTTTGGGCAGCACTTCGACATGCCGGAACCCGGCGGCGATGCGTTCGGCCCGGGCCTTCTCGACCGGATTGCCCCACGGCAGCTTCACGGCAACACCGAGATAGCCAACGCGCTCGGCCAGTTCGCGCCAATAGGCTTCCGGCCAGTGCTTGGTGTCCCACGTGGTGCCGTGCAGGAACAGCACATAGGGGTTCTTGCGCGGCAGTTCCACCAGGCGCTCGACGTTCAAGCCGTAATCGCCCAGGCCTTTGGGCAGGTCGTAGCCCAAGGCCAGAGCGAACAATTGACGTACCCGCTCTACCGCGTGTTGTCCACGGCCCACGGCCAGACGACGGGAATAGAAACGTGCGGCGATGGGCTCGCGCGCCGAGTCCTTGTCGAGCCCGGCGACCGGCGCTTTGACATAGCGCGTCAAC
The DNA here is from genome assembly GCF_005930655.1 of Pseudomonas sp. FSL W5-0299. Lineage (NCBI taxonomy): Bacteria > Pseudomonadati > Pseudomonadota > Gammaproteobacteria > Pseudomonadales > Pseudomonadaceae > Pseudomonas > Pseudomonas sp. FSL W5-0299. The sequence goes on along the minus strand of NZ_RXHX01000002.1, from coordinate 375,715 downwards.
CAGGCGCTTTTGAGCAGGCCCTGGGCATCAATCACCAGATCGTATCGGGTGGCGCGAACGCTTTGTTTGAAGCGCTTCCACTCGCCACTCTTGAGGGTTTGCCAGAGGTTCTTGCGCCAGCGACGTATCGCCACCGGGATCACCTTGCCCACGGCCGGGTGCCAGGTCGGGATCTCGGCGAAGCCTTCTTCCACCACCCAGTCGAACGTGATGCCGGGGATCGCCCGCGCCGCGTCGGTCAACGCGGGCAACGCGTGAATCACGTCGCCCAGCGAAGATGTCTTGATCAACAGAACGCGCAAGCTATTTGACCTCGACCACAGTGCCCTGCAACCGCTGCAAGGCTTCGTTCACCGCTTGCGGCATGAGCTGGCGCAGGCAGTTGTAATGACCGAAGCGGCAGGTGCGATCGAAGCACGGGCTGCATTCGAGGCCCAGGCGCACAATCTCGACGTGCTCGGCCAAGGGTGGCGTGAAGCCCGGCGATGTCGAACCGTAGACGGCCACCAGCGGGCGGTTGAGCGCAGCGGCGACGTGCATCAGGCCGGAGTCGTTGGACACCACCGAATCGGCGCAGGACATCAGGTCGATAGCTTCGGCCAGGGAGGTCCCGCCGCTGAGGTTGACCGACTCTTCGCGCAGGCCGGGAATCAGCCGTGCGCGGATGTCCTCGCCGACCGCGTGATCGTTTTTCGAACCGAACAACCAGACTTGCCAGCCTTCGCGGATCTTCGCTTCGGCGACCTTGGCGTAGTGCTCGGACGGCCAGCGCTTGGATTCGCCGAACTCTGCACCTGGGCACAGGGCCAACACCGGGCGGTCGAGGGTCAGGCCAAACTTGGCCAGCGCCGCCTCGCGGGTGACCGGGTCGATCTGCAGGCTTGGCCGTGGATACGGTGTCGGCAGTTCGGCACCGCGCTCAAATGCCAGCGCCATGAAGCGCTCGATCATCAGCGGATAACGTTCTTTATCCAGCGTGCGCACGTCATTAAGCAGGCCGTAGCGGAACTCGCCGCGCCAGCCGGTGCGTTTCCGGATCCCGGCGAAGAACGGCACCAGAGCCGACTTCAAGGAGTTTGGCAGCAGGATCGCCTGATCGTACTGGCCGGCCAGGGATTTGCCGATGCGCCGACGCGTCGCCAGCTCCAAGGCGCCATGGCCGAGCGGAAAGCTCAAGGCCTGACGGACTTCGGGCATGCGCTCCAGGATCGGCCGGCTCCATTCGGGGGCCAGGACGTCGATTTCGCATTGCGGGTGGCGTTGCTTGAGACACTGAAACAGTGTCTGCGCCATCACCATGTCACCGACCCAACTGGGCCCAACGATCAGAATTTTCATGTGGTTTCCATAAACGAACCGGGGAGGCATACGCCTCCCCGCCTCGAGAATCACTGCGGGAGCCTGTCGGCTTGCGATGGGTCATCACCTTCAACATTGCTGTCGACTGTCACTCCGCTATCGCGAGCAGGCTCGCTCCCACATTGGGATTTGGTGTGCATCGTTCTGCGATACAAAGCAGATCTACTGTGGGAGCGAGCCTGCTCGCGAAGGGGCCGTCACATCCAGCATCGATGGCGACTGACACCCCGCCTTCGCGAGCAGGCTCGCTCCCACATTTGAATCTTGTTGCTTCAACTCGCGCGTTTCAGCTTAACCCTAGTTCACGCCAGATCCGCAATACCTGCCGACGCTCATCGACAAACTGGTCACCTGGTATCACCCCGGGGTCCTTCTGCAAGGCCTGCCGGTGGGCGGCGGAACGGTAGGCCTTGTAGGCCTCGCGTAGCAGGCTGGCGTCTTCGGCAGGCATCAGCCCTTCGTGTTCCAGCTCTTCCAGAATGCGGATGTTATCCGTCCAGCGCAGCAATGGCGGGTGTGTTTCGGACCACGCCAGGGCCGCGTATTGCACCATAAATTCAATATCGACGATACCTCCGGCGTCCTGCTTGAGATCGAATGGCGCCGTGGCCTCGAAGGCATTTGCCGCCGTGCCGGCTGCGGTGCTCTTGCTACCGAGGTTATCGCGCATCTTGGCGCGCATCTCGCTCACCTCCTGACGCAAGGTCGCCAGGTCCCGGTGCTTGCCCAATATCGTCGCGCGCACCTTCTCGAATGCCTGGCCGACATCCTGGCTGCCCACCAGCACCCGGGCCCGCACCAGTGCCTGATGTTCCCAGGTCCAGGCTTCGTTTTCCTGGTAGCGGGCAAACGCCCCGACCGAACTCACCAGCAACCCCGAGGCGCCGGAAGGTCGCAGGCGCATATCGACTTCATACAGCTGGCCGGAGTTGGTCTGGGTGGTAATCAAATGAATGATCCGCTGCCCCAACCGGGTGAAAAACTGCGCGCCGTCGATAGGTTTCGCTCCGTCGGTTTCCGCCTGCGGATCACCGTCATGGATGAACACCAGGTCAAGGTCCGAACCATGCCCCAATTCCAGTCCGCCGACTTTCCCATAACCGACAATGATGAAGCCCGGATCGCACAAGGTGCCGTCGGTGCGCAGTGGCGTGCCATATTTGGCCACGGTCTGGCGCCAGGCTAGGGCCAGTACTTGTGCGAGGATCGCTTCAGCCAGCCAGGTCAGGTAATCGCTGACTTTCATCAACGGCAGGCTGCCGGCGATTTCCGAAGCGGCGACCCGCAAGCGGTGCGCCAGTTTGAAATGGCGCAGGGCTTCCATTTGCTGTTCGAGGTCGTCTTCGGGAATCCGCGTCAGGCGCTCGCGCAACTCGGCGGCCAGTTCCGGCGCCAGTGGGGGCTTGAACAATCGACCTTCATTGAGCAATTCGTCGAGCAGCAGCGGGAAGCGGGTGATCTGCTCGGCGATCCATGGGCTTGCCGCGCACAAGGTCAGCAAACGTCGCAGGGCGCCGGGGTTCTCGGTCAGCAGCACCAGATACGCCGAGCGACGGGCCACCGCTTCAACCAGCGGCAGCACGCGCTCAAGTACCAGATCCGGATTGGCATGCTCGACCGCCTGAGCCAGCAAACGCGGAATAAATGCATCGAGGCGTTCGCGCCCCAGACGCTGCATCGCGCGCAACTGCGGGCTGCTGCGCAAACCGGCCAACGCTTTCAGTGCCTTGGTGGCATCGGCAAAACCGCCCTCTTCCAACTGGCGGCAGGCGGCTTCTTCATCCTGGGCCTCTTCCCACAGCGGCAGCCATTCACCGCCGACCACCACTTCGCTTTCGGTGCCTTCCTCTTCATCGGGATCGGCGATCACTTGTCCAAAGTGCCAGGCCACGCGGCCTCGCCAATACATAAGCTGCGCATGGAAAGCCTCCCAGTCAGCGAAGCCCAACATAAAGGCAATGCGCGCCTGATCCTGCGCACCGTCCGGCAGCATCTGGGTCTGGCGGTCGGCAATCGCCTGGATCGCGTGCTCGGTGTACCGCAGGAATTCATAGCCTTCGCGCAGCTCGCTGATCACCGCCGGCGGCAGGTAGCCCTGACCTTCCAGGGTGCTCAGTACTTTTAATAAGGGGCGTTGCTGCAGGCTCAGGTCGCGACCGCCGTGGATCAGCTGGAACGCCTGGGCGATAAATTCCACTTCGCGGATGCCGCCCGAGCCGAGCTTGATGTTGTCGGCCATGCCTTTGCGCCGCACTTCCTGCTGGATCAGCTGCTTCATGGTGCGCAGCGCTTCGATCGCAGAGAAGTCGAGGTAACGCCGGTAAACGAACGGGCGCAGCATCTCTTGCAGTTGCGCGCCGGCCACTTGATCGCCAGCCACCACCCGCGACTTGATCATCGCGTAGCGTTCCCAGTCGCGGCCCTGGTCCTGGTAATACTGCTCCAGCGCGTTGAAGCTCAACACCAGGGCACCGGCCGAGCCGTAAGGCCGCAGACGCATGTCGACCCGGAACACAAAACCGTCGACGGTCATCGGGTCCAGCGCCTTGATCAGGCGCTGGCCGAGACGAATGAAGAATTCCTGGTTATCCAGCGAGCGTTTCACGCCGACGGTTTCGCCACCCTCGGGGTAGGCGAAGATCAGGTCGATGTCCGATGACAGGTTGAGCTCCACCGCGCCGAGCTTGCCCATGCCGAGGATGACCATCTGCTGCGGCTCGCCGCTGCGCCGGCCGGTGGGCACGCCGAACTGCTGGCAATGCCGCGAGTACAACCACTGATAGGCCTGATCGATGCTCGCATCGGCCATGTCCGAGAGGTCGCGGCAGGTCTGGACCAGATCAGCCTGACGAGTCAGGTCGCGCCAGATGATCCGCACTTGCTGACGCGTGCGCTGACGGCGCAAGGCGCGACCAAGCTCGTCATCGGTTTCGGCCGCATTCACCGCTGCCGCGATCTGCCCGCACAACTCGCCCGGTGCGAAGCTGCGGTCCAGTTCGCCGGACTGCACCAGCGCCAGCAACATCAAGGGGTCACGCACACTCTGTTCGGTCACGAAATCGCTGGCGGCGGTGACGCGGGCGAATTGCGCCCAGCGCTCAGCTGTCCAGGCAGACAGGCCATGGTCATCTTCCAACTCGGCAACGGCGGTACGGAACGACTGCTCGGCGCGGGTGACAAACGGCAGGAGAATGCCGGGCAGTTCGGCAAGCGGTGGGAGGCTCATGGTCTATCCTTGATCGGCGTGTAGAGGGCGGCATGTAGTGATTTTTCAAAACGCACTACGTGATCGACTGTCGAACAAAGGTTAGAAATAGCTGAAATTTCTTTATTTTTGGCAGGCAGCATCAAGCTTTCACCTTTTTCGGTTGGCAAAAGACCAACCTTAACGATTATTCTCACAACGCAGCCGGAGGCCACAAGCCGCTCATCTGTAGTTTTACTACTCGTATATACATCCAGATAGCTGAAATGCCCGATGATTTGTAGTAAAACTACACGCCGCCGGAACCTACCACTCGGCAATCCAAGAATTTATATCGTCTGCCCACAAGGCCAGTCGCAAACTCAGGCAACCGATTCTGGAAGCCTTTCCGCCCTGGAGCAAGCCATGCAAGACCTCGATCCCGTCGAAACCCAGGAATGGCTGGACGCCCTGGAATCGGTTCTCGACAAAGAAGGCGAAGACCGCGCTCACTATCTGATGACCCGTATGGGCGAACTCGCAACCCGCAGCGGTTCGCAGTTGCCTTACGCCATCACCACGCCATACCGCAACACCATTCCCGTTACCCACGAAGCACGCATGCCTGGCGACCTGTTCATGGAACGCCGCATTCGCTCGCTGGTACGCTGGAACGCGATGGCCATGGTGATGCGCACGAACCTGAAAGATTCGGACCTGGGCGGTCACATCTCCAGCTTCGCCTCCAGCGCCACCCTGTATGACATCGGCTTCAACTATTTCTTCCAGGCCCCGACCGATGAACACGGCGGCGACCTGATCTACTTCCAGGGCCACACCTCGCCAGGCGTTTACGCCCGTGCGTTCATGGAAGGCCGCATCACCGAAGACCAGATGAACAACTTCCGCCAGGAAGTCGATGGTCAAGGCCTGTCTTCCTATCCGCACCCTTGGCTGATGCCTGATTTCTGGCAGTTCCCGACCGTATCCATGGGTCTGGGCCCGATCCAGGCGATCTACCAGGCACGTTTCATGAAGTACCTGGAAGCACGTGGTTTCATCCCTGAAGGCAAACAGAAAGTCTGGTGCTTCCTGGGCGACGGCGAGTGCGACGAGCCAGAATCCCTGGGCGCGATCTCGCTGGCTGGCCGCGAGAAGCTCGACAACCTGATCTTCGTCATCAACTGCAACCTGCAGCGCCTCGACGGCCCGGTTCGCGGCAACGGCAAGATCATCCAGGAACTCGAAGGCGTTTTCCGCGGTGCTCAGTGGAACGTGACCAAGGTCATCTGGGGCCGTTTCTGGGACCCACTGCTGGCTAAAGACGTCGACGGTATCCTGCAACGTCGCATGGACGAAGTCATCGACGGCGAGTACCAGAACTACAAAGCCAAAGACGGCGCGTTCGTGCGTGAACACTTCTTCAACTCGCCAGAACTCAAGGCGATGGTTGCTGATCTGTCCGACGACGAGATCTGGAAACTCAACCGTGGCGGCCACGACCCGTACAAGGTCTACGCGGCGTACCACGAAGCGGTCAACCACAAAGAACAACCGACCGTCATCCTCGCCAAGACCATCAAGGGTTATGGCACCGGTGCCGGCGAAGCGAAAAACACCGCGCACAACACCAAGAAGGTTGATGTTGAAAGCCTGAAGCTGTTCCGCGATCGTTTCGACATTCCGGTTCGCGACGAAGAGCTGGAAAACCTGCCGTTCTTCAAGCCAGAGCCAAACAGCGCCGAAGCCCGCTACCTGAGCGAGCGCCGCACTGCATTGGGCGGTTTCGTGCCTCAGCGCCGCGCGCAAAGCTTCAGCGTGCCGACGCCGTCACTCGATACCCTCAAGGCGATTCTTGATGGTTCGGGCGACCGTGAAATCTCCACCACCATGGCCTTCGTGCGGATCCTCGCGCAGCTGGTCAAGGACAAGGAAATCGGCCCGCGCATCGTCCCGATCATCCCGGACGAAGCCCGTACCTTCGGTATGGAAGGCATGTTCCGTCAGTTGGGCATCTACTCGTCCGTCGGCCAGCTCTACGAGCCAGTCGATAAAGACCAGGTGATGTTCTACAAGGAAGACAAGAAGGGCCAGATCCTCGAAGAAGGCATCAACGAAGCGGGCGCCATGAGTTCCTTCATTGCAGCCGGTACTTCGTACTCCAGCCACAACCAGCCAATGCTGCCGTTCTACATCTTCTATTCGATGTTCGGCTTCCAGCGCATCGGCGACCTGGCTTGGGCTGCAGGCGACAGCCGTACCCGTGGCTTCCTGATCGGCGGCACCGCCGGCCGGACCACGCTGAACGGCGAAGGCCTGCAACACGAAGACGGTCACAGCCACATCCTGGCTGCCACCATCCCGAACTGCCGCACCTTTGATCCAACCTACGGCTACGAGCTGGCGGTGATCATCCAGGACGGCATGAAGAAGATGACCGAAGAGCAGCAGGACGTTTTCTACTACATCACCGTGATGAACGAGTCCTATCAGCAGCCAGCCATGCCGGCCGGTGTCGAGGAAGGCATCATCAAGGGCATGTACCTGCTCGAAGAAGACACCCGCGAAGCGGCGCACCACGTTCAGCTGATGGGCTCCGGCACCATCCTGCGTGAAGTCCGTGAAGCGGCGAAGATTCTGCGTGAAGAGTTCAACGTTGCCGCCGACGTCTGGAGCGTTACCAGCTTCAACGAACTGCGTCGCGATGGCCTGGCCGTCGAGCGCACCAACCGTCTGCATCCGGGCCAGAAGCCTAAACTGAGCTATGTCGAAGAGTGCCTGAACGGCCGTAAAGGTCCGGTCATCGCGTCTACCGACTACATGAAGCTGTTCGCTGAGCAAATTCGTCAGTGGGTCCCGTCCAAGGAATTCAAAGTCCTGGGCACCGACGGTTTCGGCCGCAGTGACAGCCGCAAGAAGCTGCGTCACTTCTTCGAAGTCGACCGTCATTTCGTGGTGTTGGCAGCCCTGGAAGCCTTGGCTGACCGTGGTGACATCGAACCTAAAGTGGTGGCCGAGGCCATCGCCAAGTTCGGGATCAACCCGGAAAAACGCAACCCACTGGACTGCTGAGGAGACACTCTGTGAGCGAACTCATTCGCGTACCTGACATCGGCAGCGGTGAAGGTGAAGTAATTGAACTGTTTGTGAAGGTCGGCGACCGTATCGAAGCCGAACAGAGCATCCTGACGCTGGAATCGGACAAGGCGAGCATGGAAGTCCCTGCTCCCAAGGCCGGCATCGTCAAAAGTTTGAAAGTGAAGCTGGGCGATCGCCTGAAAGAAGGCGACGAACTGCTGGAGCTGGAAGTCGAAGGTGCCGCTGATGCGGCCCCTGCGGCTGCCGCTGCGCCGGCTGCGAAAGCTGAAGAGAAACCGGCTGCTGCGCCTGCCGCCGCCGCTGCTCCAGCGCCAGCAGCCGCGCCAGCAGCCGCGCCTGCTGCCGCTTCGGTTCAGCAAGTGCACGTGCCGGATATCGGTTCGGCGGGCAAGGCCCAGATCATCGAGATCCAGGTCAAGGTCGGCGACACCGTCGAGGCTGATCAGTCGCTGATCACCCTGGAATCCGACAAGGCCAGCATGGAAATCCCATCGCCTGCCGCTGGCGTGGTCAAGGCCATCAGCGTCAAGCTCAACGACGAAGTCGGTACGGGTGACCTGATTCTGGATCTGGAAGTGGCGGGTGCTGCGGCCCCTGCTGCTGCCGCGCCAGCCCAGGCTGCTGCGCCTGCTGCCGCTGCTCCGGCGCCAGCCGCTGCGGCCCCGGCCGCACCGGTTGCCGATAGCGTCCAGGACATTCATGTCCCGGACATCGGTTCGTCGGGCAAGGCCAAGATCATCGAAGTACTGGTCAAGGCCGGCGACACCGTCACCGCCGACCAGTCGCTGATCACACTGGAATCCGACAAGGCGAGCATGGAAATTCCATCGCCTGCCGCTGGCGTGGTGGAAAGCGTTTCCATCAAGCTGGATGACGAAGTCGGTACTGGCGACCTGATTCTGAAGCTGAAAGTCAAAGGCGCTGCGCCGGCCGCTGCTCCGGCTCCAGCCGCTGCTGCACCGAGCGCTCCTGCTCCGGCCGCCGCAGCACCTGCTGCTCCGGCACCTGCCGCACCCGCGGCTGCACCGGCCAAGCCGGGCGCCAAGGTTCACGCTGGCCCGGCTGTACGCCAACTGGCCCGTGAATTCGGCGTCGAGCTGAACGCCGTCGGCGCCAGTGGCCCGCACGGTCGCATCCTCAAAGAAGACGTGCAGGTTTACGTCAAAGCGATGATGCAGAAGGCCAAGGAAGCGCCGGCCGCTGCTGCCGGCGCAACCGGCGGCGCGGGCATCCCGCCGATTCCGGTCGTGGACTTCAGCCGCTTCGGTGAAACCGAAGAAGTGCCGATGACTCGCCTGATGCAAATCGGCGCGTCGAGCCTGCATCGCAGCTGGCTGAACATTCCGCACGTGACTCAGTTCGATTCGGCTGATATCACCGACCTGGAAGCGTTCCGCATCGCTCAGAAAGCCGTCGCAGAGAAGGCCGGCGTCAAGCTGACCATCCTGCCGCTGCTGCTCAAGTCGTGCGCGCACCTGCTCAAGGAGCTGCCGGACTTCAACAGTTCGCTGGCGCCAAGCGGCAAGGCGATCATCCGCAAGAAGTATGTGAACATCGGCTTCGCCGTCGACACCCCTGAAGGCCTGCTGGTACCGGTCATCAAGAACGTCGACCAGAAGAGCCTGTTGCAACTGGCAGCCGAAGCCGCTGCGCTGGCCGCCAAAGCCCGCGACAAAAAGCTCACCGCTGACGACATGCAAGGCGCCTGCTTCACCATTTCCAGCCTCGGCCACATTGGCGGCACCGGCTTCACGCCGATCGTCAACGCGCCGGAAGTGGCGATCCTCGGTGTTTCCAAGGCAACCATCCAGCCAGTCTGGGACGGCAAAGCCTTCCAGCCGAAACTGATGCTGCCACTGTCGCTGTCCTACGATCACCGTGTGATCAACGGCGCTGCTGCTGCACGCTTCACCCAGCGTCTGAGCAGCCTGCTGGCGGACATCCGTACCATCCTGCTGTAACACCGGCCGGCCCTCCTTCATCGGAGGGCCCGTCGCGTTCCATGTTTTCCGAGCGCCACGCTCGTACCTCAACCCCGCCAATTTGGCGGGGCTTTTTTTGCCTTGAACAAAGTAATTTCCTACAGCCGTGGCTTACACCGCCCACAACTCATGGCGGCTTTCGCTCGATATTTTTTGCCGTTTAATAACTAGGCTTAGTTCGACAGCATTTTCTTTTAAATACTGAAAACCTCATTTGCTTAGTTAACGTTATTTCGAACGGATTCGAACATGTTTAAACCAACTGTCGGCCCTATTATTGGCCACACTACAACTAACCACGTACGTATTTTTTTGCGCGGAGAACGTCAAGACAACTCGCTGGTATTTGCCGGCATTCGTTATCGGCGCGCGAGGGAAGAGCGTTGGTCGCAAGGTGTCTTTGCCAAACTGTCGATCTTGCGCGATATGTCCGATGTGATTGCACTCAACAACCTCGCCATCGATACCGACTATGAATACCAGGCCGGATGGTTCAGCCCCATGAGCCCGGTGCACACCGTGGAGACCGTTCAGGAACTGCCGCTGCAATGGCCACGGGAGATTTATCGCTTTCGCACCCTGTCCAGCAAAGCCAACACACCGAGGGCGTACATCGTCGGCTCATGCCGCTACCTGCGCATGACCGCAGGCATCCCTTCGGCACCTCATCTGGGCGACCGTATTTTTGCCTCGATCACCGAACTTGCGCAGCAGGCCGAGCCGCCCATCAGCGCGATGTTAATGACGGGTGATCAAATTTACGTCGATGATCTGAACGTTATTGCTCCCGACCGGGAATACAAGGAAATACTCAGCAAATATCGCGCGGCGTTTTCCCAACCGAACATCGCCCGATTAATGTCCAACACCTCGACTTATATGATCCTCGACGATCATGAAATAGAAGACAACTGGCCCGCCAACGAAAGCAAGGCCGATGCCTATTTATATAAGAACGCCATGGCAGCCTATGAGATATACCAAGCCAGCCACAGTCCGGCGCATGACTTATTACCCAGCGGGCAAGTAAGCCGAAAGTTGGAACAGTATTGGTATCAGTTCGCCGAAGGCGATATTGAATGGTTTGTCACCGACAGCCGAACCCGTCGTAACTTGTCGCCCAATGATCGACGCATCCTCGACGATGAGCAGGAACAGGCGCTGTGCAAATGGCTGATCCACAGCCCGGCCCGGGTCAAGTTCGTGGTCACCAGCGTGATGTTCTACCCCGACCGCAAACTCAACGGCGATGACGCCTGGAAAGCCTTCCCGGAACAACGCCTGCGGTTGCTGGAGACGATTCGCACGCATCGCATCAAGAACGTCATCTTCGTTTCCGGCGATGTCCACGGCTCACTGACCAGTCGCCTGACCCACAGCGAGGATCCGGACTTCGACGTGCACACCATCGTCTCGTCCCCGCTGTGCAACAGCAAATTGCTGCCCTATGCCTCCGAGTCCACCTTCATTCTGAACCAGGCGCTGGCACGTACCGCAGCGGGAGATTATCGACATGAATTGACCAGCAAGGTGGTCAGCGAAGACAACTTTGCTCATCTGGTGGTGGATCGGGAGCAGATTCAGGTCAGTTACCACGACCGGAACGGCCGGCGCCTGCAATCGATCAACATCCCGCTGCACTAAGGAAAATGAAGGCCAAATGCATTAGTTTTCGGCCCTGGCTGGAGAAATCCTCGCCCCTGCCGACATATTCTTATAGCACTTGGCCTTCATGTCTCTTGTCAGTCAGTGTCGCAATGATGCAACCTTGCCGCAGGCAACAGTAAAGAGGGCGAGAGCCCGGCGCGATCAGCACATTCGAAGCGAGTTTCCCTCAATGAAAAGCCAACCTGATGCCGCCAGCCGTATGGTGGCCGAGGTAGTGACGCAATTGCCTGTGCCCTCGCGGCTCGGCATGCTGCGTTTCGAACGGCTGAATGAAGCTAGCTGGGCACTCCTGTTTCTCGATCCCAATTGCGAACGACAATTTGGTCTGCCGGCCGTGGAGCTTTGTGCCTTGGTCGACTCGCCTTATGCCAGCCTGATGGAGCCTGAAGCGCGCTATCAACTGCACGACGCGATTCAGCAGCAACTCAGAGAGAGCCCGCATTACCTGATCCGCTACAACCTGCACACCGCCAAAGGCTCCTTGAGCCTGCTCGAACTGGGCGAAGCCTACCGACAACACAATCGACACCTGCTGCGCGGTTACCTGATGGTCGTGGAAGGCTTGTTCGAGGGTGAACCGCTGCTGCCGTCGCTGGACCTGGAAACCCAGAACTCGCGCCTGCAAATCGCTCTGGAACTCAATCAGCGCGCCCAGTTGGAACAACTGCAGCATCTGGATCGGGTCCGCGCCCAGCAAGACTTGATCCTGCTGCTGACCCGCCAGCGCTACAGCACCAACAATTCCCTGCAAGAAGCCGCCGAACTGATTACCCGCAGCGCTTGCGACATCTATGAAATCGACTGCGCCAGCCTGTGGAACCTCGAAGGCTCGCTACTGGTGCCGATCTCGGCCTATCACCGCACCTCCGGGGAATATCAGCTGCCGGAACCGATCGACGTCAGCGGCTTCCCGGATTACCTCGACGCCTTGCACGGCAGCCGCGCCATCGATGCGCACAACGCCATTCGCGATCCGCGTACCCGGGAAATGGCCGAACACCTGCGCCCGCGCGATGTGAACGCCATGCTCGACGCCAGTATCCGCGTCGACGGCCAAGTGGTCGGCGTGCTGTGCCTGGAACAGACTGGCGCGACCCGTGCCTGGCAGTCGGATGAAATCGCCTTTGCCGGCGAGCTGGCGGATCAGTTCGCCCAAGTCATCAACAACCACAACCGCCGCACCGCCACCAGCGCCCTGCACCTGTTCCAGCGTGCGGTGGAGCAAAGCGCCAACGCCTTTCTGCTGGTCAATTGCGATGGCGTGGTGGAGTACGTCAACCCAAGTTTCACGGCGATCACCCAGTACACCACCGAGGAAGTCCACGGCCAGCGGCTATCGGAACTGCCTGCGTTGGAGAACCTCAGCGAACTGCTGTTCGACGCACCGTCGGCGCTGGCCAAGAGCAACAGCTGGCAGGGCGAGTTCAAGAGCCGGCGCAAAAACCTCGAACCCTACTGGGGCCAGTTGTCGATTTCCAAGGTCTATGGCGACAACCGAGAGCTGACGCATTACATCGGCATCTACGAAGACATCACCCAGACCAAGCTCGCCCAGCAGCGCATCGAGCGCCTGGCCTACACCGACAACCTGACCAACCTTGGCAACCGCCCGGCGTTCATCCGCAACCTCGACGAACGCTTCGCCCGGGACAGCGATACGCCGATCAGCCTGCTCCTGGTGGACATCGACAACTTCAAGCGCATCAACGACAGCCTCGGCCACCAGACCGGCGACAAACTGCTGATCAGCCTGGCCCGGCGCCTGCGCAACAGCCTGAGCCCGAGCGGCAGCCTGGCGCGATTCGCCAGTAACGAATTCGCCGTGCTGCTGGACAACACCGACCTCGCGATGGGCCAGCACGTCGCCAACCAATTGCTGGCGACCCTCGACAAGCCGATGTTCGTCGACAACCAGTTGATCAGCGTCACCGGCTCCGTGGGCCTGGCGTGCGCGCCGCTGCACGGTCGCGATCCACAGACATTAATGCGCAACGCCGGCCTGGCGCTGCACAAGGCCAAGGCCAATGGCAAACACCAGGTCCAAGTGTTCACCGAAGCACTGAACGCCGAGGCCAGCTACAAGCTGTTCGTGGAAAACAACCTGCGCCGCGCCCTGACCCAGAATGAGCTGGACGTGTTCTATCAGCCCAAACTGTGCCTGCGCAGTGGTCGCCTGCTGGGCATGGAAGCGCTGCTGCGCTGGAACCATCCAGAAAAAGGCATGATCCGCCCGGACCAGTTCATCAGCGTTGCCGAAGAAACCGGCCTGATCATCCCGATCGGCAAATGGATCGCCCGCCAGGCCTGCCGCATGAGCAAAGACCTGACCGCCGCCGGCCTGGGCAATCTTCAAGTGGCGATCAACTTGTCGCCCAAGCAGTTCTCCGACCCGGACCTGGTGGCGTCCATCGCCAACATCCTCAAGGAAGAAGCGCTGCCGGGGAACCTGCTGGAGCTGGAACTGACCGAAGGCCTGCTGCTGGAAGCCACCGAAGACACCCACTTGCAGCTCGATCAACTCAAGCGCCTGGGCCTGACCCTGGCCATGGACGATTTCGGCACCGGTTACTCGTCGCTCAGTTACCTGAAAAAATTCCCGATCGACATCATCAAGATCGACCGAAGCTTCATCCACGAAATCCCGGACAACCAGGACGACATGGAAATCACCTCCGCGGTGATCGCCATGGCTCACAACCTGAAACTCAAAGTTGTGGCGGAAGGGATCGAGACGGCCGAGCAGCTTGCGTTCTTGCGTCGCCACCGCTGCGATGTCGGCCAGGGCTACCTGTTCGACCGCCCCATCCCCGGCGCCGAGCTGATCGAAAAGCTCAAGCGCTACCCACGCGGCCCGCTCGTCTGACAGCACACCACAAAATCCCTGTGGAACACCGTAATCCCCTGTGCGAGCGAGCCTGCTCGCGATAGCGGTGTGTCAGTCGCCATCAATGTTTAATGTCCCGCCGCTATCGCAAGCAGGCACGCTCGCACAGGGGTAGTGCGTAACCGGCCGGCATTGGGCAAACTGCGTGTCTGACAATTTACATTCAACCTGACTGAGGGGACTGATGATGGTCTTGCGCTCGGAAATCCTGGTGAACAAAAACGTGCTACCTACCAAAGAACAAGCTCTGCCCGGCCGTGAAACCCCGATGACCGTGCCGGAAAAACACTTCGTCCACGACGCCCCACTGCTGGGCCCGTTCGCGATGGACGTGGATTTCGCGATCTTCGGCCTGGGCTGCTTCTGGGGCGCGGAACGCAAGTTCTGGCAACGTGAAGGCGTGGTCAGCACGGCGGTGGGTTATGCCGGCGGTTTTACCCCGAACCCGACCTATGAAGAAGTTTGTTCGGGCCTGACCGGCCACAGCGAAGTGGTGCTGGTGGTCTACGAACCGGCCAAAGTCAGCTACGAAGAACTGCTGAAAATGTTCTGGGAATTGCACAACCCGACGCAAGGCATGCGTCAGGGCAACGACATCGGCACTCAGTACCGCTCGGTGATCTATGCGACCAACCCGACGCAACTGGCCGCCGCCAAGCACAGCAAGGACGTGTTCCAGGCTGAGTTGACCAAGGCCGGGAAAGGCGAAATCACCACTGAAATCGATGAAGCGCCGACGTTCTACTTCGCCGAGGCGTATCACCAGCAGTACCTGGCGAAGAACCCTGAAGGGTATTGCGGGATTGGTGGTACGGGCGTTACCTGCCCGATCTAACTCTCGGGCCCTGAAAAGCTTCGCGGGCAAGCCTCGCGCCTACAGGGATTTATGTCGATCACAAAATTGTGCTCAGATATCGATCCCTGTAGGAGCGAGGCTTGCCCGCGAAGGCGTCCGATCAGACGCCATCAATCCATCTGATCAGCCATCAACTCTCAGCAATCAACCAATCCATCTGCCACCCGCCTTGGGTCTGCCCAAGCTTCTTGGACAACCACGGCAGCAACTCACGCAATTCCTCTTCCAGGCCCCACGGCGGATTCGCAATCGCCAACCCGGAGCCATTCAAACTGTTCGGCGTATCCAGCGGATGCACCAGCAACTCCACGCGCAACAACTTCGGCGCGCCCGAGCCGGCCAAGTCCTGATAAAAACGTCGCAACATGCGCTGATCCTTCACCGGGTACCAGATCGCTGCCACCGTCTGCCGCATCCGGCCAATCGCCTCTTTCAGCGACGCCGCGCAACGCTGCATCTCATCGAGCTGCTCGAACGGCGGATCAATCAACATCACCGCCCGCTTCTCCTGCACCGGCAGCATCGCACGCGGCACATGCCAGCCTTCGCCCAGATGTACCTTCACCCGACGATCACCGGCCATGTTGTCCTTGAGCAGCAAACCGTCTTCGGGGTGCTTCTCATTGAGCATCACCCGATCCTGCGGCCGCGTCAGACGCCGCGCCAGCTCCGGCGACCCCGGGTAATAGCGCAATTGGCCATCCGGGTTCATGTCGTGCAGCACTTTCATGTAGTCGGCGGTCAGCGCTGGCAGATCCGGCTGATCCCACAGACGCGCAATACCTTCCAGGTACTCACCGGTACGGCTCGCCTGATCACCCTGCAGGTCATACAGACCAATGCCGGCGTGAGTGTCGAGATAGGCAAACGGCTGCTCCTTGCGCGACATCAGGGCGATGATGCGGGTCAGAGTCAGGTGTTTGAACACATCGGCGTGATTGCCGGCATGGAAGGCGTGACGATAATTCATGATTGCTCCTGCGAAGGCCGGGAAGTTTACCTTGTACCGAGGCGAACGTCAGGGGTTCGCGGCTGAGCGGGCAACTGCCGACACGCAATCTCACGTCAACCCAAGAGCCTGTGGCGAGGGGGCCTGCCCCCGTTGGGCTGCGCAGCAACCCCAAAACATCCCAGCCAACCACAAACCCTGTGGCGAGGGAGCTTGCTCCCGCTGGGCTGCGAAGCAGCCCCAAAACCAGCACCGCAGATTTGTCAGAAACACCGCAGCGCTTGATTTGGCGACTGCTCTGCAGCCGAACGGGAGCAAGCTCCCTCGCCACATCCTGCCCTTAATCCGAAGGCCGAGCCCTCAACCGTCGCCCCACTACATCCAGCACATCACACCCATCCCGCAACGGAATGGCACACAGCAACGCAAAATCACTAAGAATGAACGACTCACACTCAACCGAACCGCGCATCGACAGGTTCTCAAGCACCTGCGTCACCGCGCGAATTCGATAGCTGGCAGCGTCGTACAAAACATCGAGCGGCGCGTGGGTATCGACGAACAGCGTCGGCATGTCGGTGCAGTTGCTGGTGAGGGCCATGAAGCGGTTTTTGGGGTGGGGGATTGGTTTTTCGTAGGGTGGATCTGGCGTTAGCGTTGTCATTTGTAAATTCCATGAGTATGAAAATTAGCTGCCAAACGCACCCTCCTACAGGTTTGGGTGGCAGCCATGCGCAGGAGTAGGAGTACCGAGCACTCATGAACCTCGGTCACGCCGAAGCGTGTCCCGCACACAGCCGCCGCGAACGATCATATGGACACGAGTTAAGTGCCGCAATCAGACGACAGAGCTGTTGCATCATGAGAGAGGGCTCCTACACCCTGCCACCACTTGCGCGGTGACAGCCAAAGACTATCCCTGCAACCCATCGCCCACCAGTTCATGGAAGCCGTCACAACTTGAAGGAAACTTCCGATGAGCTTGCCCGGAAATTTCGTAGTAGTTACGAGGTCTTTAAACAACACTTAAACATTCCGTAGTGCTGGCAATTGGCATTGCGAATACCGACGCGGAGGACTCCAGACTGACAGGTGCCACCTTCTCTATCACCAACTGGCCCGATCTTCAAAGCTCGCTAAAAGAACATCTTCCTTCCAGGCCTCCTGAGCCAACGTATAGAAATCTTGAAGAAATCCACGGGGATCCGCCAATGCATACCACTCACCACGCGGCCAACTCCCTGCATCTTCTTCATCTATATCAAACAAACTCTGAAAGTCATAAGACGCATCGTTTAGCTTTTCCGCTAGAAAATCCATCAGCACGAGCTTATGTCTATAGGACAGACAACCTAGATTCAAGCTGTATCTTTTTATCAGTTCCGTTCTGTCAATGCGATCATTAGGGTTAAACACTTCCAGCTCCGCACCTCGAGTTTCCTCGCGATCATAAACATCAAAGACGCCAATAAACCACATCAAATCGGGTTGAAATTCTTCATTTAAAAATGGATCTCGCAGCATCATTTTCTCCCCGAAGGATAAGCAGTAAAAGGCCGCAGCACATTATCCTTATCAAGCTTGAAAAAGATGGCGGATTTATTTTTCTAATTCTTCAATGACACTTTCCAACAGTGTATCCGCTCGCTACCACTGTCAAAACAATGTTGCATTCGCGAGCACAAGTAAAGCAGTAGTTAAACCACAAAGAAACCATAAAGGGGACGGATATATTTGTTGCTCTATAACAACACCTTCGAAGCTGGCAGCAAAAAATCAGCAAAAATAAATCCGTCCCCTTTGGCATCCTACAGGCTTGGGTGGCAGCTATACGCGGGGTAGGAATATCGAGACCAGAGAACTCGACCACACCAAAGCGTGCCCGCGCACAGCCGCCGCAACTGATCTTACGGATGCATGTTGATGGCCGCAATTCAGGTGTCGACGCCAAAGCGTCCTCTCTAGTCTTGAAGGGTTCCTACACCCTGCCACTGAATTTTCAGTGACCACCAGAGACTATTGATGAAACACGTTGCCCACCCGTTCATGAAAGCCGCCGCAGATTTGCAGGAAACTTCCGACGACCTTGCCCAGAAACTTCGCTGACTTCATCTCACCAAGTGGATTGATCCTCAAGGCTTGCCTTTAGCAGCTGACCTTTCCACTCATCGCTCAAAACACTGTAAATATCTTCAAAAAATGCACGAGGATTTTTCATTTCATCCCAACCACTTGGAAAGAGATTCGTGCTTTCGCAGTCATGCTCTAGCAATGCCTGAAAGTCATAAGACTCATCTTGTAGTGCAGACTCAAGAACGGCCACCAGCAAAAACTTATGTCTATGACTCAAAAAATCGTAACTAACTAAAATATATTTTCTTGCAAGAGCCCTTCTATCAATAGAAAGATTGATATCGTATTTCTCTAACTCTACACCAAGAGTGTGCTCCCTATCATAAATATCAAAATCCCCTATAAGCTCCCTCACTGTTGGCGAGTATGGCTGATCTAAATATGGATCTTTAATCATTTAATTATCACCGGATGAGATGTAAACGGTTTAGGGTTTTCACCTTTACTAAATTTTGTTTCCGAACCATGCATATTTTCAAACAGGTGTGGATTTTCCGGGTCTTTTCTATTTGGCTTATACCCTCGCCCAACATTTCTATTCTCCCTTCTAACCACATTGTAGCCATTGACATCTTTGCCGGTGAATTGCGGAAGCCCTCGAACAACCCTAGTCATATCATCGTTTAGCGTATGCATTTGCAAGTTCCAGCTTTTATATTGCGAGCTTAAGTTCCCTCTGTTTTCTCTATGGGGAATCTTAGTAATGGGATCCGTACCGTCTACCGAGCGCTGTCGAATTACCACATCAGGAACCTCGATACTATGCTTACCGATGGAATGCATTCCAGGGTACTTTTTCTCAAACCGCTCAACCCAGCGCTTAGCAACCTCCTCCTTAAGAATCCCAATCCTTTCTCGCCGCTGATCACCCGTCAGCTTCGGTAGCTGCGCCTCACCCTCATCAACCCTAACGCCAGTCGTATCATCCGGCGCCTCACACCCAGCCTTACCCGACTGCGGACAATTCCCGCTCAACCCCAACGGATCAACCCACCCCGTCGGATTCGGCGTGTACTGATACTGATTCAGCCCACCCGCCAACTTGATCGGGTCCGGCGTCAGGTATCGGCCAATCTTCGGATCATAGTACCGATGCCGGTTGTAATGCAGACCACTCTCCGCATCAAAGTACTGCCCCTGAAACCGCAACGGTTGCTCAAGTTGCTCGCCCCCGCCGAACGTCTGGCGAGTGACTTTGCCGTAGGCGTTGTACTTCGCTGACCAGACAATCTCGCCACCAAAATCGGTCAGTTCCTGCGGTGTACCGAGATGGTCGAGTTGGTAGTAGAACGGGCAGGCTTTGCGTGGGCCTTTGCCGTCGAGCATCGCCAGCGGGCGGAAGCTGCCGGGTTCGTAGATGTAGCTGCGGTAGTGTTCGCGGCTGCTTTCGGCGATGAGGTTGTCGCCTTGCCAGAAGAACTCGGTGGTTTTGCCGTCGACGGTTTTGGCGATGCGGCGGCCGAAGGCGTCGTAGCGGTAACTGGCGGTGCGACCGTCCGGGGTGGTGACGCCGAGCAATCGGTGCTGGCAGTCGTAGCGGTATTCGGTGACGAGTTTTTGCGCTGTGCCGCGACGTTCACGAACCAGGTTGCCGAAGGCGTCGTAGTCGTAATGGCGGTCGCCCTGCATCAGCAGGCGATTGCCTTTAACGGTCGCCAAGCCAGGCCGATCCTGCATCAGCAGGTTGCCGGCCGGGTCGTGGGCGAAGCTTTCCGCCGGGTCGTCGCGGGTGTGGCGCACGCGGGTCAGGCGGTTGAGCGGGTCGTATTGGTAGTTGCGCTGGCCGTGACGGGTGTCGGCGATACTGTCGAGATTGCCGTTGGCGCTGTAGGCATAGTCGCGGCGATAGAGCGGTTGTTGCTGTTGGCTGACAGCGTGGGCCTTCAAGCGGCCTTGATCGTCGTAGGCATATTCGCTGAGCAGTTGGCCTTGCTGACGTTGCTGCTCGCGACCAAACGCAAATTGGTGGCTGGAAAGCCTTGCGCCGTTGAGATCGATGGCGGTCAGTGCGCCGCCCTTGGCGTGGTGATAATCGAGTTTGCTGCCGTCCGGCAGGCGCAGGCGATTGAGTTGGCCGCAGGCATCGTAGCCATAACGCAGCGTGCCCCAACCCTGATGCTCGGTGATCAGCCGATCCTGTTGGTCGTACTCGAATTCCAGCGGGTGGTCGTGCCCGTCATCGACGCCAATCAGTCGACCGAGGCTGTCGTAGCGGTATTCGACCTTGACGCCGTCGGGCAGCGTTTTGACCAGTAACCGCCCTGCCGAGTCTCGTTCATAGGCGGTGGCGAGCTGCGAACCATCGTCGCCAAACTCGGTTTTCTCCAGCAGATGGCCGTTGAGGTCGTAGGCATACGCCGTGCGTCGGCCGTCGAAGCCGGTTTCCTGTCGGATCAATCCGCCGGGGGTGTAGGCCAACTGATATTTTTCGCCGGATTCGTTTTCGATTTCCGTGAGCAACAGCTGCGCGTTGTCGTAGCGATACTTCAGCTGGGTGCCGTCGGCATTGAGCCGGCGGCTGACCAGGTGCAGGTCGTCGAGGTATTCGTAGCGCGTGATGCGGCCGAGTTCATCGCGTTCGGCAGTGATTTTTCCGTAGGCGTTGTAGCTGTAGGCGCGACTGGCACCGGTAGGAAGAATCGTCTGGATCAGTCGGCCAATGGCGTCCCATTGCGACTGGGTGACCGCGCCATGTTCGTCCTGCCGGGTAATCTGCCGCCCCAGCGCATCGTAGGAAAACCGCCGTACGCCACCGTCCGGCAGCGTCTCTTCGACCAGTTGCCCCAAGCCATTCCAGACGAACACATGCCGGCTGGTGTCCGGGTAGCGGATCGACAGCAACTGACCTTTTTCGTCGTAGTGATAGTGGGTGACATGGCCATCGGGATCGGTCGCTTCGGTGACATCCCCCTGCGCATTGCGCTGATACTTCCACACCGCTTTGCCGCGATAGCGTGCGTGCAGGAAACCGTTGCGATACTCGTAGGCCGTTGGCTCATCTTCTGGCGAAATCAGCGCCACCAAGCGTCCGACTTCGTCGTAGCGGTATTCGGTGACCGCGCCGAGCGGGTCCTGCTCGGCAATCAGCCGCCCCTGATCGTCGTAGGCCTTGAGGTGTTCACCGCCATCCAGTTCGACCTTGCGCACCAGCCGCGCCCGGTCGTCGTGGACGTAAACCTCTTCGCTGCCGTCGATGTTGTGGACGGTGACGCTGCCCTGGTCATCCCAGGTATACCGCGCGTCCATCTGCGCAAACGACGCCCAGTGGCGGATGCATCGGGCGGCCTTGCCGGACCTTTCCCACTCCCAGAAGAAACTCGCCCCACCGGCCAATTGCCGCTGGAGAATGACGTGCTGATCGTCGTAGTCGTATCGCTCGCTTTCGCCGGCGGCATTGGTGGCCTCGATGAGTCGACCGCGTTCGTCGTAGCGGTAACCGACCAGTGTTTGCTCGGTCTGCCAGGCTTCGTCCAGGGTTTGGGCCGGGGCGAAAACCTGATAATCGACGGCGACCAAGTGACTGCATTCATAACGCAACAACAAGGCGCGGCCCGCACCGTTGTCGAGGCGCCGAATGCGGCCCTGACGATCGCGGGTTATGCGCAGGCGGTTGTCGTATCCGTCGCTGATCGCTGTAAGTAAACCATTACGAAAATGGTAGAAACGTGACTCGTCGCCGGCGACGGCGACGGCGAGGATCAATTCTTCGGGTTCATTGCCAACGTAAATCGCGGCGCGCGACAGGCTGTTATGAATCGCCGGGCGTTCAGCGGACGGCAGCGGGAACGTGGTGCGACGGTTCTCGTGGTCGATCCAGATGATGGTGTCGCCGTCGATTTCCAGTCGATGGGAGAGCGAATGGCTCCAGCCAAATCCGAGACCGCAGTCGATTTCGGCAGCACTGGTGCGATAGAGCCGGGCAAAGTCAAACGGCAGAATGCCGTCCAGCGAACCGTCGATGAGGGTCAGCAGTTCTTCGCCGGTAACCATCGACACCGGGCATTTGTTGGTGGCGGTTTTATCGATGGAATCGGCACTGTCGCCGTTGGGGTTTTTCGCCTGATCCGGGACGTTGTCGTGGTGTTCGTTTTGTTTGAGTGTGGTGTTGCGTTTGGCGTCCCAGCGCAGTTGCATGCGACCTTTTTTCAGGCCTGCCGCTACACCGCGTGCGGCCACTTTTTTGTAGCGGTCAACGTAGGTAATGAAGCTGTTGGTGATGTTGAAGATGGCTTTGACGAAGCCCACAACAGCGTCGACGATTCGGGCGCCGTAGTTGGCAAGGCGCATCCCCAAATAGGCAACGCCTGCGCCTGCGCCCGCAAAAGTCAGAACAAGCCCGATCAGAATATCGATGAGCAGTTGCACCACCACGGTTGAAAGCGCTTCGGCAGTTTTGCCGGCGATTTCACTGGGGGGCAGCATCTCCAGCCAGAGGCTTGCCGTGCGCAGCAACAGACAAAGGGCCGCTTCATCGCTGAACAGCAGCTGGACCTTTTCCATTGTTGCCGGGAGTTTCTCTGCCAGTTCGGCAAGCTTGTCGGCCCCATCGCCCAAGCGGCCAACGAACTTTCGGGGATTCTGGAGAATGTCCGAGAGCAGGCTGATGCTGTCCCAGACACCGGTAATCGCCGCCCAACTTCCCGCGAGTATTCCATTACCGGCGGCCGCATATGTCGACTGCGACCATTGCGGCTTGAACCCTTCCCACTCGTTGCGCAGCCAACTGTCCAGTTCTTGGGTCAGGCCATCGTAAGAGGAGAACAGGTCTTCGATTTGATCCGATGAAACGTCACTCTGGACATGAACGCGATAGAACTTGCCAGGCGTGCCTTCGAACTGTCCCTTGCCATTTTTGTCGAGCGGGACCGCGGTGCTCTCACCCCCGTCCATGGCGATCACATCGACCTGAATATTGCCCAGCGGGATGTCATAAACCGATTCAAACTTGCTCTCGATCTCCAGAATTCCGTTCGCAGGACACTGTGCCAAGCCCGAGAGAAAATCATCGTCGCGACTGCTCACCGCTGTCGTCGAATCGCCAAGCTTTATCAGCCGCTCCATGCCCATCAGCGAAGGCATGTCCATCGACCGGCTGATCTTGTCCGCATTCCGACTCAAGAAACTGCCGAGCTGCTCGCGATACAAAACCAACGTGTCTTTAAAACCGTCGAGCTCCTGCTCGATCCGCACAATCTGGTCCATCAGTTCCGCTCCGCCATCAGGTAATCCGCCAAGGCTTGTTTCGGTGCTTGAGGCAGGTCCGGCGTCTTCAGAAAGGTCGCAACCTTGTGCCGCAATACACGCGCCGAAAACGCCTCAAAAAGATCAGGACGGTCTTCGCTCAACCACTTCATCAAGTTGTTGATCCGGGTTGTCGCGGACTCGGCGGCGAGGTCGTCGAGCAGCGATTCGGACACTTCCCACCACGGAAAAACCCTGGAGACTTTCAATGCGCTACCGCCGATATCGAGCGGCTGCCCATTGATCAAACAGCGGTCAAGCACAGGCATTAATTGCGTTGGGTTCACGTCGGCAGACTGAAGAATCGGCAGCAAATAACGCCCATCCCAGAACCGAAAAAACACCGCACTGCCGTTGGGCAAAAGCACTTGTGTAAGGCTGCGCAGATGTTCGACCAGCGCTTCCTGAGACGCAGAAGAAACCGCCAGCCAACCCCAATCACGGGACTCTGTCGTGGCGACCCACTGCAGAAACTCACTGCTTGCGGGAACGATTCCTACATAGGGCATCACCGGTTCCCACTCGGCATAGGTGGTGTCGGCCCAGATCGGGCTCGGTGCTTGGGCCGGGGTCGAGAGCTGCCAGGCTTTCATCGGCTGCGACGCACTGGCGTTGCCGAAAATCGCGAACAACTGCTCGCCGGATTTGAGCGGTTGGCGTTCCAGCCAGGCGTGGGGTGACATGCGATCAGGCGGCACAGACACCGTCCTTGCAGCGCTCGCATTCTTCGCAGAACGGCGCGTCGCTTTGCAGGCTCATGATCTGTGCGGCGCTCAGCAGGGCGGCTGGGGCGGCGACGAGTTTCAACGGCGTATTGGGCGACACGGGCGTAGCGGCCATAGACGGCATCAACGCGCCCCCGACCTGAATCGGAACGCTGCTGAAAATCCCGCCAGGACCGATGTTGATCCACTGCCCGCCCGCCTGAATCGTCGCGCTGGCACCGCCGTCGATCACCACTTGCTGACCGGCGCTGACATGGAACTGCTGGCTGGCGTTGAGCGCCTGACTGGACACGCGGATGTGCCGGTCGCCCATCACCAGCAAGTGATCGTCGAGCTTCACTTCGGCCTGGCGCTGGCCGTGGGTGATGCGTTGCTCGTCAGCCTTAAGCTCATGGCGAGCGGTCCCCGTGACGACGATGGTGCGCTGGTTATCGACCTGCACCTGCTGATCATTCAACACGTGCTGGGTCCAGTTTCGCTGGGCGCGCAGGTAGATTTCCTCGGCGCCTTTGCGATCCTCGATGCGCAATTCGTTGTAACCGCCGCCGCCCGGACTACTTTGGCTGCGGAAAATGCTGCGGGTCTTCTCGGCGGGCAAATCCAGCGGCACCGGTGTTGCGGCGTTGGGCAGGCACCCCATCACCAGCGGTTTGTCGGCATCGGCGTCGATGAAACCCACCAGCACTTCCATGCCCACTCGTGGGATCAGCACGCTGCCGTAATGGTCGTGGGCCCAGCCCGTGGCGACCCGCAACCAGCAACTGGAATGCTCATTGAGCTGACCGTCGCGGTCCCAAGCGAGCTGGACCTTTACCCGGCCGAACTCATCGCAATGGATTTCGCTGTCGACAGGACCGGTGACCACGGCAGGTTGGTAGCCGAGCATGCGCGGCTTTTCCGGTCCCAGTGGTGGACGAAATGAAACATCCCACGGCGTCGCCAGAAAGGTATTGCGATAACCCTGGAAATCATCCGGGTCATCACTGGTGGCCGACTCCTCCAGCACTTGCGGCTGTCGGCCACGGTGTTCGATTTCAGTGATCAGCCACAGGTCGTTCCACGCCTGACGCGGGTGCTCGGCGAGGTGCAGGAAATGTCCGCTGACCAAGGCAGAATCGTCGCCACGACCTTCGGCCTGACGGAAGTCTGCGTTGTGCCGTTCCAGCGCTCGCTGTGTCAGCTGTTTGCCATGCTCGCGGTCAGTGAATTGGCCGGGAAAGTGGTAATCCTCCAGCACCGGACGCTGTTCGCTGTCGACCCGGTTTTCCAGGGAGAGACGCGGTTTCTGGAAGTCGTAATCGCGCCGGGTGACCGCCGTGGTGCGGGTCTCCAGACGCACGTTGAAACGCTTGATGGCCGGCGCGTCCGCCGCCATGCCACTGCCCGGCAAGTACAGCGTCGGCTCAGGCAGGCGCGGGAATACTGTCTGATCATCGCCAAACACCAGCAGATGTCCGTCGGGGCTGTGCTGGAAGTGGTAATGAATGCCGATCTCGGCACACAGGCGCTGGATAAACGCGAGGTCGCTTTCGGCGTATTGCACGCAGTATTCGCGCGGTGAGTAGTCGCTGCCGAGCCGGAACTCGAAGGCATCGCGCTGGATGCCATGGTCCTTGAGGACCTGCGCGATGATCGCTGGCACGCTTTGGTGCTGGAAAATCCGCTGGTTGATGCGCTGACCGAGGTAGGCCAATCGCGGTACGAGACTGATTTGATAGCCCGTCAGACGTTTCCCGGAATCGCTTTGACCGACGCGAAAGATCTGACCGTGTACGCCAGAACCTTGTGCATCGAAACTCAGAAACGCCTGACGATGTAGCAGGTTTTCGAGCTCGATGTCTGGCCGGTCGCTGACCAGTTCCAGATCGAAGCGGTAGGGTTGGCTGATGGCTTCCGTGCCCGTGAACTCAAGCACCTTGAGCTCAATCTGGACGCCGTCGATCGTCAACGTGAAACGCGGTTGATTGGCAGGAGCGAACATCCGATGTGTCTCTGCAGAATGAGGGCGGGCGATTCTGCATGAGCGACAAGGGGTGTTGAGGGAGGGACAGGAAAATCAGATTTGCCCTACTTTTTTAGGGATTTGTCCTTCAAGAATTGGAATGTTTGGCTACAGACATTCTCTGCAAAAGTAGTGTGTTGCAGCTGGTGACCTCTTCGCAGGCAAGCCTAGCGCCCACAGTTTTGTGGCGAATCGCCAACCCTGCAGGAGCGAGGCTTGCCCGCGAAAGGGCCATAAAAAACACCCAATCTTTTCCCGCAGACAAAAAAACGGCCCGCCTCCAAAAGGAAGCGGGCCGTTTTCATGTTCGGCGAAAGCTCAGAGCCTTAGCTCATCCCTATCACTTGTTCAGGCGGAAATCAGCCTCGGCAGCGGCGAAACGCTGAAGCATGCCCTGAGTCGGCGCGCCCAGCTTGCTGACGATGTAGATGGCCAGGCTGGCGAAGATGAAGCCCGGGATGATTTCGTACAGGCCCAGCAGTTCGAAGTGCTTCCAGACGATCACGGTGATCGCGCCGACCAGGATGCCGGCCAGTGCGCCGTTGCGAGTCATGTCTTTCCAGATCACGGAGATCAGGACCACCGGACCGAACGCAGCACCGAAACCGGCCCAGGCGTAGCTGACCAGACCCAATACGCGGTTTTCCGGGTTAGCGGCCAACGCGATGGCGATCAGGGCAACCAGCAGCACCATGGCGCGGCCGACCCAGACCAATTCAACCTGGGAAGCGGTTTTACGCAGGAAAGTTTTGTAGAAGTCTTCGGTCAGGGCGCTCGAGCACACCAACAGTTGGCAGCTCAAGGTGCTCATGACCGCAGCCAGGATGGCCGACAGCAGGACACCGGCAACCCATGGGTTGAAGAGGATTTTGGCCAGTTCGATGAACACGCGCTCTGGGTTTTCGGTCACAGGGCCGGCCAGCTCGGGGTGTGCCGAGAAGTAAGCGATACCGAAGAAACCTACAGCGACGGTGCCGCCCAGGCACAGGATCATCCAGGCCATGGAAATGCGACGTGCCTTGGCGATCGACTTGACCGAATCCGCCGCCATGAAACGCGCGAGGATGTGCGGCTGGCCGAAGTAGCCCAGACCCCAGCCCATCAGCGAGATGATGCCGATGAAGGTGGTGTTTTTCAGCATGTCGAAGTTGCTTGGATCCTGCGCTTCGATGGCCAGGAACGTGGTGTCGACGCCGCCGGTGGCCAGCAGCACGATGATCGGGGTCAGCAACAGGGCGAAGATCATCAGCGTGGCTTGTACGGTGTCCGTCCAGCTCACGGCCAGGAAACCGCCGACGAAGGTGTAGGCAATCGTCGCCGCAGCACCGGCCCACAGCGCTGTCTCGTAGGACATGCCGAAGGTGCTTTCGAACAGACGGGCGCCGGCCACAATGCCGGAAGCGCAGTAGATGGTGAAGAACACCAGGATCACAACGGCGGAGATGATCCGCAGCAGGCCGCTTTTGTCTTCGAAACGGCTGGAGAAGTAATCCGGCAGGGTCAGTGCATCGCCGTTGTGCTCAGTCTGCACGCGCAGACGACCGGCGACGAACAGCCAGTTCAGGTAAGCACCGATGATCAGGCCGATGGCGATCCAGCTTTCGGACAGACCGGACATGTAGATGGCGCCCGGCAGGCCCATCAACAACCAGCCGCTCATGTCGGAAGCACCGGCAGACAATGCAGTCACGACGCTGCCCAGGCTACGACCGCCCAGAATGTAATCAGAAAGGTTGTTGGTGGAGCGATAGGCCATGAAGCCGATCAGCACCATTGCTGCGATGTAGATCACGAACGTGATCAGAGTTGGATTGCTAACGCTCATTAAGTTTCGCCCTGGCTTTGTTTTTATGTAGCGGCGGCTGGTGAACCGCGCGCAAACGACGACGTTTGACAGACGATTTCAGGTCCCGCGCATTTATGACTGATGTTTCCCCAGGAAAGCCATCAGCCGGTACACCAGTCTTTTATGACCGGTTGCACCTTGGCCGCGAATGCTATTCAACAAAGCAAATAAGGTGCAACCCATTTTTCGAGAATAAGTTGCACCTAGTCGGATTTACCTGAAAATCCCCTGTTTTTGCTCCCTTTTAGGGCAGTCCTGACGGTTTACTAGAATGAAAAGCACCAAGTCAGCGCGGTACGTTCGTTCCGGAATTTATTTCCTGACGAGCTGCTTATTATTCCGACAAAAAAAGGGTTGCACCCGGTTGCACCTCAAAGGTTGCCCAGCTAATCTTGCGGCCAGCTGATGCCACGCGGTCGTGGCAAACATGAGGATAAAAATATGGCTACCACCACCCTTGGGGTCAAACTTGACGACCCGACCCGCGAGCGCCTCAAGGCGGCCGCGACCTCGATTGATCGCACGCCGCACTGGCTGATCAAGCAGGCAATTTTCAATTACCTGGAAAAACTCGAGGGTGGTGCAACCCTGACCGAGCTGAGCGGTTTGACCAAGGATTCCGACGAAGCCGTCGATGCGCCTCTGGATCACGCCCATCAGTGCTTCCTCGAATTTGCCGAAAGCATCCTGCCGCAATCGGTGCTGCGCGCCTCGATCACTGCCGCTTACCGTCGCCCGGAACCTGAAGTGGTGCCGATGCTGATCGAGCAGGCGCGTCTGCCGGCGGCGATGGCCGAAGCCACTAACAAGCTCGCCTCCTCGATCGCCGAAAAACTGCGCAATCAGAAGAGCGCCGGCGGCCGTGCCGGAATTGTTCAGGGTCTGTTGCAGGAATTTTCCCTGTCGTCCCAGGAAGGCGTCGCGCTGATGTGCCTCGCCGAAGCGCTGCTGCGCATCCCGGACAAAGGCACCCGTGACGCGCTGATCCGCGACAAGATCAGCACCGGCAACTGGCACCCGCACTTGGGCAACAGCCCGTCGCTGTTCGTCAACGCCGCGACCTGGGGCTTGTTGCTGACCGGCAAACTGGTCGCCACCCACAATGAAGCGGGCCTGACTTCCTCCTTGAGCCGCATCATCGGCAAGAGCGGCGAGCCGATGATCCGCAAGGGCGTCGACATGGCCATGCGCCTGATGGGCGAGCAGTTCGTGACCGGCGAAACCATCGCCGAAGCCCTGGCCAATGCGAGCAAGTTCGAAGCCAAGGGTTTCCGCTATTCCTACGACATGCTGGGTGAAGCCGCACTCACCGAGCATGATGCCCAGAAATACCTGGCCTCGTACGAACAAGCCATCCACTCGATCGGCAAAGCCTCCCACGGTCGTGGGATTTATGAAGGTCCCGGCATTTCCATCAAGCTCTCGGCACTGCACCCGCGTTACAGCCGTGCGCAGTACGAGCGCGTGATGGACGAGTTGTACCCGCGCCTGCTGTCGCTGACCCTGCTGGCCAAGCAATACGACATCGGCCTGAACATCGACGCCGAAGAAGCCGACCGCCTCGAACTGTCGCTGGATCTGCTGGAGCGCCTGTGCTTCGAGCCACAACTGACCGGCTGGAACGGCATCGGTTTCGTGATCCAGGCTTATCAGAAGCGTTGCCCGTATGTGATCGACTACGTGATCGACCTGGCTCGTCGCAGCCGTCATCGCCTGATGATCCGCCTGGTAAAAGGCGCGTACTGGGACAGCGAAATCAAGCGCGCCCAGGTCGAGGGCCTGGAAGGCTATCCGGTCTACACCCGCAAGGTGTACACCGACGTTTCCTACATCGCTTGCGCACGCAAGCTGCTGTCGGTGCCGGAAGTCATCTACCCGCAGTTCGCCACGCACAACGCCCACACCCTGTCGGCTATTTACCATATTGCCGGTCAGAACTATTACCCGGGTCAGTACGAGTTCCAGTGCCTGCACGGCATGGGTGAACCGCTGTACGAACAGGTTGTAGGCAAAGTTTCCGAAGGCAAGTTGAATCGTCCGTGCCGCGTGTACGCCCCGGTCGGTACTCACGAAACGCTGTTGGCGTATCTGGTGCGTCGTCTGCTGGAAAACGGCGCGAACACTTCGTTCGTCAACCGCATCGCCGACCAATCCATTTCGATTCAGGAGCTGGTGGCCGATCCAGTGGCCAGCATCGAGCAGATGGCAACGCTGGAAGGCGGCTTCGGCCTGCCGCACCCGCGTATCCCGCTGCCGCGTGATCTTTATGGTGCCGAGCGCGCCAACTCCAGCGGCATCGACATGGCCAACGAACATCGTCTGGCTTCGCTGTCCTGTGCTTTGCTGGCCACCGCTCACAATCACTGGAAAGCCGCGCCGATGCTCGGTTGCGCGTCCAGCACTGAAACCCCGGCTCCGGTGCTGAACCCGTCGGATCTGCGTGACGTCGTCGGCCACGTACAGGAAGCAACCGTCGAAGACGTCGACAACGCGATCCAGTGCGCCCTGAAGGCTGCACCGATCTGGCAGGCCACTCCGCCCGCCGAACGCGCTGCGATTCTGGAACGTGCCGCCGATTTGATGGAAGGCGAGATCCAGCCGCTGATGG
Source organism: Pseudomonas sp. FSL W5-0299 (assembly GCF_005930655.1). NCBI lineage: Bacteria > Pseudomonadati > Pseudomonadota > Gammaproteobacteria > Pseudomonadales > Pseudomonadaceae > Pseudomonas > Pseudomonas sp. FSL W5-0299. Next base: position 345,179 of record NZ_RXHX01000002.1, on the reverse strand, counting down.
GCCTGCTGGCTCGCGAAGCCGGCAAGACCTTCGCCAACGCCATCGCCGAAGTGCGTGAAGCCGTCGACTTCCTGCGTTATTACGCGGTGCAGGCGCGTAACGATTTCACCAACGACGCCCACCGCCCATTGGGTCCGGTGGTGTGCATCAGCCCGTGGAACTTCCCGCTGGCAATCTTCAGTGGCCAGGTAGCTGCTGCACTGGCCGCAGGCAACCCGGTATTGGCCAAGCCTGCGGAACAAACCCCGCTGGTAGCGGCTCAAGCCGTGCGCTTGCTGCTCGAAGCCGGGATTCCGGAAGGTGTGCTGCAACTGCTGCCGGGCCGTGGCGAAACCGTCGGCGCCCGTCTGGTCGGCGACGATCGGGTCAAAGGCGTGATGTTCACCGGCTCCACCGAAGTCGCTCGTTTGCTGCAACGCAATGTCGCCGGTCGCCTGGATGCACAGGGTCGTCCGATTCCGCTGATCGCCGAAACCGGTGGCCAGAACGCGATGATCGTCGACTCTTCGGCACTGACCGAACAGGTGGTGATCGATGTGGTGTCGTCGGCTTTCGACAGCGCCGGTCAACGTTGCTCGGCCCTGCGCGTGCTGTGCCTGCAGGAAGATTCCGCTGACCGTGTGATCGAAATGCTCAAGGGCGCCATGGCTGAATGCCGTCTCGGCAACCCTGAGCGCCTGTCCGTGGACATTGGCCCGGTGATCGACGCCGAAGCCAAGGCCGGCATCGAGAAGCACATCCAGGCCATGCGCGACAAAGGTCGCAACGTGTATCAGGTGGCGATCGCCAACAGCGAAGAAGTCAAACGCGGCACCTTCGTGATGCCGACCCTGATCGAACTGGAAAGCTTCGACGAACTGCAACGGGAGATCTTCGGCCCGGTGCTGCACGTGGTTCGCTACAAGCGCAAAGACATCGATCAACTGATCGGTCAGATCAACGCTTCCGGCTATGGCCTGACACTGGGTGTGCACACCCGGATCGACGAGACCATCGCCAAGGTGATCGACAACGTCAACGCCGGTAACGTCTACGTAAACCGCAACATCGTGGGTGCCGTGGTCGGCGTACAGCCGTTCGGTGGCGAAGGCTTGTCGGGCACCGGCCCGAAGGCCGGTGGTCCGCTGTACCTGTACCGTCTGCTGTCGACGCGTCCTACCGATGCCATCGAACAATCCTTCGCTCGCGGCGACGCCATCGCAGCACCGGATGTCCGTTTGCGTGATGCCATGAGCAAACCACTGACCGCCCTGAAGGCGTGGGCCGACAGCAACACGTTTGCAGACCTGAGCACGCTGTGTGTGCAGTTCGCGGCGCAGTCGCAAAGCGGCATCACCCGTGTCCTCGCGGGACCGACTGGCGAGCGCAACAGCTACGCCATCCTGCCGCGTGAACACGTGCTGTGCCTGGCGGAAGTCGAAGGCGATCTGCTGACGCAGCTGGCGGCGGTATTGGCTGTCGGCGGTTCGGCGGTGTGGCCGGAAGCTGAATTGACCAAGGCGGTGTTCGCACGTCTGCCGAAGGAAGTTCAGGCGCGAATCAAGCTTGTTTCCGACTGGAGCAAGGACGAAGTGGTGTTTGATGCGGTTCTGCATCATGGCCATTCCGACCAGCTGCGTGCGGTGTGCCAGCAAGTGGCCAAGCGTGCCGGGGCGATTGTCGGGGTTCATGGTCTGTCGCAGGGCGAGACCAGCATTGCGCTGGAGCGTCTGGTGATTGAGCGGGCGTTGAGCGTCAACACCGCTGCGGCGGGTGGTAACGCCAGCTTGATGACCATCGGCTAAACCGCAACAAAACCGGGCAACCGCAATGGCTGCCCGGTATGCAAAATCCTGTAGGAGTGAGCCTGCTCGCGATAGCGCTCTGTCATCCGACCTATTTATTGGATGACACACCGCTATCGCGAGCAGGCTCACTCCTACAGTTGTTTTGGGGTGTCTGGTAAGTCGGTGCTCTGATCTACCATCACGCTCATCAATCATCCTGTTCAGCTTTTATTCTCACGCCTAGACTCGGTCCATTCCAAAAAAAGGTAGGCCGCCATGTCCGAGACGCTGCTCAGTTCCCGCAATCTGGCTTTCGAGCTGTACGAAGTCCTCGATGCCGAGGGCCTGACCCAGCGTGAGCGTTTTGCCGAGCACAACCGCGAAACCTTCGATGCCGCCATCGGCACGGCCCGAAACATCGCCGAGAAGTTCTTCGCGCCGCACAACCGCAAGAACGACGAGAACGAGCCGCGCTACGAGAACGGTCAGGCGATTCTGATTCCGGAAGTAAAACCGGCGGTGGATGCGTTTCTCGAAGCCGGTTTCCTCAACGCGGCGCGCAGCTTCGACGCCGGCGGCATGCAACTGCCTACGCTGCTGTCCCAGGCCTGCTTCGCGCATTTCCAATCGGCCAACGCGGCATCGACCTCGTACCCGTTCCTGACCATGGGCGCGGCGAACCTGATTGAAAGCTTCGGCACCGATGAGCAGAAGCAGCGTTTCCTGCAACCGATGATTGACGGTCGCTTCTTCGGCACCATGGCCCTGACCGAACCGCACGCCGGTTCTTCGCTGTCGGATATTCGTACACGCGCCGAGCCTGCGTCTGACGGCACCTATCGACTCAAGGGCAACAAGATTTTCATCTCCGGTGGCGATCACCCGCTTTCGGAGAACATCGTGCACATGGTCCTGGCGAAACTGCCGGATGCACCGGCCGGGGTGAAAGGGATTTCGCTGTTTATCGTGCCCAAGTTCCTGGTCAACGATGACGGCAGCCTCGGCAAGCGCAACGACGTCTTGCTGGCAGGCCTGTTTCACAAGATGGGCTGGCGCGGCACCACGTCTACCGCGCTGAACTTTGGTGATAACGGTGAGTGCGTCGGCTACCTGGTGGGTAAGCCGCACCATGGTTTGAGCTACATGTTCCAGATGATGAACGAGGCGCGGATCGGCGTCGGCATGGGCGCGGTGATGCTCGGTTATGCCGGGTATCTGTATTCCCTGGAATACGCCCGCGAACGTCCGCAAGGTCGCGTGCCGGACAGCAAGGACCCGAACACCGCGCCAGTGGCAATCATTCAGCACGCCGACGTCAAGCGCATGCTGCTGACGCAGAAAGCCTATGTCGAAGGCTCGTTCGACCTTGGGTTGTATGCGGCGCGACTGTTCGATGACACCACGACGCTGGAGACCGAAGACCAGCGCAAACAGGCGCACGAACTGCTGGATTTGCTGACACCCATCGTCAAATCCTGGCCCTCGGAGTTTTGCCTGAAGGCCAACGAACTGGCGATCCAGATTCTCGGCGGCCACGGCTACACCCGCGAATACCCGGTGGAGCAGTATTACCGCGACAACCGTTTGAACCCGATCCACGAAGGCACCCACGGTATTCAGTCGCTGGATTTGCTGGGACGCAAACTGGCGCAGAACGGAGGGGCGGGGCTCAAGCAGCTGATCCGCTTGATTGCCAACACTGCCGAACGCTCGCAGGCACATGAGTCGTTGACTGCGTTGCGTGAACCGCTGGAGAAGCTGGTCGCGCGCCTGCAAACGGTGACCATCGGCTTGCTGATGGATCTGGGCCAAGGCAAGGTCAACAGCAGCCTGGCGAACTCGGCGCTGTACCTGAAAGTGTTCGGGCACACGGTGATCGGCTGGCGCTGGCTGGAACAGGCGATTCGCGCCGAGGAAGGGTTGGCGAAGGGGAATGCGGCGGATGTGAGCTTCTATAAAGGCAAGCTGCAGGCGGCGCGGTATTTCCTGACCTGGGAAGTGCCGGGTTGCCACCATGAGCTGGCGATTCTTGAGGCTCGGGATGATGTTTGTCTGACGATGCAGGATGAGTGGTTCTGATCAGGATTTTTTGCTGCTGCTGAAATCCAATCGCGAGCAGGCTCGCTCCCACAGGGTCAAGTGTTCACAGATCCAATGTGGGAGCGAGCCTGCTCGCGATGACGTCAGCACAAACAACATATTTATCAGCTCAACTTGAACCCACCCATCTGCCGCGCCAGATCATCCGCCAACCGCTGCAATGTCTGACAGTCTTCGCGACAAGCCCTGACTTCCCCCGCCGTCGCCCGGGCCAAATCGGAAATGCCCTGCACGTTACGGTTGATCTCCTCCGTCACCGCCGATTGCTCTTCCGTGGCCGTCGCCACTTGATGGTTCATGTCGCTGATGCGCTCGACCTGACCGGTAATCGCCGTCAACGACGCGCCAGTGCGCTGGCTCGATTCCACGCCGGTGCCTGTTGCTGCCTGCCCGGAGTGCATGGATGAAACCGCATTCTCCGCGCCCTGCTTGAGGCTGCCGATCATCTGCTGGATCTCATCGGTCGACGACTGCGTGCGCCGCGCCAACGTGCGCACTTCATCCGCCACGACCGCAAATCCACGGCCCATGTCTCCGGCCCGCGCGGCTTCGATGGCCGCGTTCAGTGCCAGTAAATTGGTTTGCTCGGAAATTCCGCGAATCACTGCCAGCACCTGATCGATGGATGCGACCTGATCAGCCAATTCGCCGACGGCACTGGCGGCGATGCCGATTTCGTCGGACATGCTTTCTATATGCCGGATCGACCCACCGACCACTTCCCGCGCCTGCATCGCTTCATCGCGAGCGTTCTGTGAAGCGACCGCGGCGTTACCCGCGTTCTGGGCGATTTCCTGCACGGTCAGGCCCATCTCATGAACAGCGGTGGCGACCATATCGGTCATTTCCTGCTGACGACCGGAGCGTTCGGCGGTGTTGTCCACGACCTTCGCCACTTGGCTGACCGCCGTGCGCAAACGCTCGCTGGTGGTCAGCACTTCACCGATCATCTCGCGCTGACTGTCGAGGAATCGATTAAAGCCTCGCGCCAGGTCACCCAGTTCATCGGCGCGGCTGGAATCTAACCGGTGGGTCAAATCTCCACCACCGCTACCAATGGCCACCAGCGCCGCTGTTACCTGACGGATCGGCCGTACCAGGCCACGGGCCAGTAATACCACCAGCAACAGACACACCAGCGCCACCGCCAGACCAATGCCGCTGCTCATCCACATGGCGCGACGGGCTTCGGCGTAGATCTGCGACTGTGGCACTTCGGCCACCAGGGTCCAGCCCAGATCCCGCAACGGCAGGCTCAACGCCAGATAATCTTCGCCATCGCGGACAAAGCTGCTGTTGGTGGCAACTTTTTGACCCATGACCGATTGTGCGGCGGCCGCGCCGATTTGCTCGGCCAGCGTGCGCTTGCCGCTGAACTGCGCTTCAGGGTGAACCTGGATCAAACCGTCGGAACGCACGAGATAGACCTTACCGCGCTCACCGAAGTTGAAATTGTGAATCAGCTCCGACAGCTCTTTCATGCTCAACCCAAGTCCGGCAACGCCCACGACTTTACCGGCCTGCTCGACCTTGAGGTCGATGAACAGCGCCAATTCTCCGGTCGCGGTGTCATTGTCGATATTGATGGTGCGTGGCTGGTTACTGTCGAGGAACGCGTAGAACCAGGCGTCCTTGGGGTTGGTACGGCTGAGGGTCCGGTCCAGGCCTTTTTCAGTGAAGTAATGGTTTGAAGCCGTGCCGACGATCAGCGCGGTAAAGGCTTTGTGTTCGGCACGGATGCCTTCCAGATACTGGACGAACGCGGCGGTCTGGGCACTGTTTTCACCCCCGGCCAACCAGTCGCGCACCATGCTGTTGCTGGCGATGTCCTTGGCGGCGGTGAGGGGTTGGACGAGGATTCGTTCGATGTCGTTGCGCATCGCTTCGATGCTGGACGGCAGTGCCTGTTCGACCAGATAGCTCTGGGCAAGGCGGTTGACCACGAGGGTATAAATGCCAACCACGATCAGGATGCTGACCAGCAGGGCGGTGCCCATGCTGAGGATCAACTGCCATTGAATACTGCGTCGCCAGAACTGCATGGAGCACCCCCAAAGAATAAGAGGCTGAAACACTGCAACAGCCGTGCCGATTGTATACAACTAAACCGACAATCTATTCTTTGGTTGTGCGCAAAGCCGATCAGGCCTGATTGATCGTCTTGGAGATCACTTCAACCGTGGCGCTGACTTGCTCTTGGTAACGGTCGAGTTCCTGCTTGTGCTGCTTTTGCATTTCAATCTGCTGGGAACACAGATTCATCGCAGCCAATACCAACAGTCGGTCACCGATCAGTGTCGGGTACTTCCTTTTGGTGTCAGCCAAGGCAGCTTTCAACATCATCGCGGCGTCCAGCAGGGTTTGCTCTTCCCCGGCCGGCGCCTTGATCGAATAGTCCTCCCCCAGGATCGAGACGACTTTTACCCCTGCGGCGCCGTGATTCATGCGCTGACCGGGCCGGCGCTGACGCGCTCAACCAGGGCCTGGATGCGGGCTGCGGTGGCCCCTTGTTTCTCTTCCTGTTCCATCAGGTTCAGTTGCAGGCTTTCGTTTTCATCCTTGGCCTGGGCCAGTTCTGTGCTCAGGGTCTGGTTGGTGGCGAGCAGGGTCTGGTTCTGTTGCACCAGGTCGCTGACCAGCTGTTCCAATTGACTAAGGGATGCTTCCAACATTTTGATTTTCCAAGCATTTCAAAGGGCGCGTACGATAAAGAAAAGTCACCACCGATGCCAGGGTTATTGGGACGCAAGGCCTTGATTTTCCTGGCGGGCGACCTTCCTCGCGAGCTTTAAAGACTGTGATTGGCGGATCTGGTTCCTGCACTTCGTCGCCGGAGCGGTTGTGCGACAAAAACGCGCAGGCCCTCAAGACTTTAGTCGTATGACCGATAAGTCACCCATACGTCAGCTTCAGCGCCGCACGGGTGCGCTCACTTTGGTAAACACCATGTCCCTTCGTAATATGAATATCGCACCGCGGGCGTTCCTCGGTTTCGCCCTGATTGGCGGTTTGATGCTGGTTCTGGGTGTGTTTGCCTTGAACCAGATGAGCAAGATTCGCGGCGCCGGCGAAGACATTGCCTCCATGAGCGTGCCGAGCATCAAAAGCCTGGACGAATTCACTCAACTGACCCTGCGCCTGCGGGTGCTGTCCTACCGCTTGCTGGTGAACCGCGAACCAGACGTGCAGCAGAAAACCTTCGAGCTGTTCGATCTGCGTAATCAGCAGATTCGTGACGCGCAGAAAGTCTACGAACCGCTGATCGAGGGCCCGCAAGAGCGTGCCGCCTACGATCAGTACGTGCAGTTGCTGGCGCAATACCGCCAACTTGAAGACCGCATGAAGACCCTCTCGCGCAACAATCAGGTCGATGAACTGCGCACAATGCTCAATAGCGAATTGCTCTCCAACTCCGAGGCCGTCAACGCGGCACTGGCCAAGTTGCTCGAAATCAATACGCAACAGATCGAAGTCACCGACACCCGGGCCGGCGAACAGTATTCAACGTCGCTCAACCTGGTCATCACCTTGTTGGTCATTGCCAGCGGCCTGACCTTGCTGTTCGCCTGGCTCCTGACCAACAGCATCACCAAACCGATTGCCAACGCCTTGAGCGCGGCCGAAGAAATCGCCGAAGGCAACCTGACTCGCCCGATTCATGTCGATGGCGATGACGAAGCCGGCCGCTTGCTGCTGGCCATGTCGAAGATGCAGGAAAAGCTGCGCGACACCCTGCAGCGGATTTCCGGCTCGGCTACGCAACTGGCGTCCGCCGCTGAAGAGCTGAACAGCGTCACCGACGAAAGCGCCCGTGGCCTGACCCAGCAGAACAACGAAATCGAACAGGCCGCCACCGCTGTCAATGAAATGACCAGCGCCGTGGAAGAAGTCGCGCGCAACGCTGTGAGCACGTCCGAAGCCTCGAAGAACGCCACCACCTCGGCCGGTGACGGCCGCGACCTGGTGCAGGAAACCGTCAGCGCCATCGAACGCATGAGCGCCGATGTGCAGAGCACCGCGACCTTGATTGGTGATCTGGCCAACGAGTCCCGTGACATCGGCAAGGTGCTGGACGTGATCCGTGGCCTGGCTGACCAGACCAACCTGCTGGCGTTGAACGCAGCAATTGAAGCCGCGCGTGCCGGTGAAGCCGGACGTGGCTTCGCAGTGGTGGCGGATGAGGTGCGTGCACTGGCGCATCGCACTCAGCAGTCGACCAGCGAGATCGAACGCATGATCGGCAGCATTCAGAGCGGCACCGAACATGCGGTGAACTCGATGCGCAACAGCACCGAACGTGCTGAATCGACCTTGAACATCGCCCGCGGTGCAGGTCTTTCGCTGGATACGATCAACAGTGCCATTGTCGAGATCAACGAGCGCAACCTGGTAATTGCCAGCGCGGCCGAAGAACAGGCGCAGGTCGCCCGTGAAGTGGATCGCAACCTGGTGAATATCCGTGATTTGTCGGTGCAATCGGCGACCGGGGCGAATCAGACGAGTGCGGCGAGCAATGAGTTGTCGCGATTGGCGCTGGACCTGAACAACATGGTTGGGCGGTTTAGCCTCTAACCGCCGACACCTTCTCTGTGGCGAGGGAGTTTGCTCCCGTTCGGCTGCGAAGCAGTCGCCAATCAGCCTGCGCGTTGAATCTGATTCACCGCGCCGCCTCTTCGGGGTCGCTGCGCGACCCAACGGGAGCAAGCTCCCTCGCCACAGGGATCAAGCTCAATCCGGGTGACGTTGTCGCTGCTGCAAAAGCTTTTTGACAGCATCACATTTCAACAGGTTAGAATCGCTGGCACGCAGACTGCATGGTCAGTTTGTGCCCGCCTTTCAGCTTTCTGGAGTACTGCCTTTGAATGCGACGACCATCAACAGCCTATTCTTGATCGGCGCGTTGCTGGTAGGTGCGAGCATTCTGGTGAGTTCACTTTCCTCGCGTCTCGGCATCCCGATTCTGGTGATCATCCTCGCCGTGGGCATGGCCGCCGGCGTCGACGGCGGCGGCATTATCTTTGATAACTACCCCACGGCTTATCTGGTCGGCAACCTCGCCCTCGCGGTGATCCTGCTCGATGGCGGTTTGCGCACCCGCGTATCCAGCTTTCGCGTGGCGTTGTGGCCGGCGTTGTCGCTGGCCACGGTCGGGGTGTTGATCACCACCGCGCTGACCGGCATGGCCGCCGCCTGGCTGTTCAACCTGAACATGATCCAGGGTTTGCTGATCGGTGCCATCGTCGGCTCGACCGACGCCGCGGCAGTGTTCTCGCTGCTGGGCGGTAAAGGCCTGAACGAACGGGTGACTGCCAGCCTCGAAATCGAATCCGGCAGCAACGACCCGATGGCGGTGTTTCTCACCGTCACCCTGATCGACATGCTCGCCAGCGGCCAGACGGGCCTGCATTGGAGCCTGCTCGGGCATTTCGTGCGTGAATTCGGCATCGGGGCCGTGATTGGCCTCGGCGGTGGCTGGGTCATGCTGCAATTGGTCAACCGGATCAACCTCGCCAACGGCCTCTACCCGATTCTGGTGATTGCCGGCGGCCTGGCCGTCTTCGCCCTGACCAACGCCCTGCACGGCAGTGGCTTCCTGGCGGTTTACCTCTGCGGCCTGGTGATCGGCAATCGTCCGGTGCGCAGCCGCCACGGCATTCTCCACATGCTCGACGGCATGGCCTGGTTGGCACAGATCGGCATGTTCCTGGTGCTGGGGCTGCTGGTGACGCCGCATGACCTGTTGCCGATCGCCCTGCCCGCGCTGGGTCTGGCGCTGTGGATGATTCTGTTTGCACGGCCGCTGTCGGTGCTGGTCGGCCTGCTGCCGTTCAAGGCGTTCCATGGCCGCGAGAAGGCGTTTATTTCCTGGGTCGGCCTACGCGGCGCGGTCCCGATCATTCTGGCGGTGTTCCCGCTGATGGCCGGCCTGCCGGATGCCCAGCTCTACTTCAACCTTGCCTTCTTTATCGTGCTGGTGTCGCTGCTGGTGCAGGGCACGAGCCTGCCGTGGGTGGCGAAACTTTTGAAAGTGACCGTTCCGCCGGAGCCGGCACCGATCTCGCGCGCAGCGCTGGAAGTGCACGTTACCAGCGAGTGGGAGTTGTTCGTTTATCGCCTCGGCGCCGAGAAATGGTGCATCGGTTCGCCCCTTCGCGAGCTGAAAATGCCCGACGGCACGCGTATCGCCGCTCTGTTTCGTGGTCAGCAACTGCTCCATCCGTCGGGTAGTACGGTGCTCGAAGTCGATGATTTGCTGTGCGTTATCGGCCATGAGCACAACCTTCCAGCCCTCGGAAAGCTCTTCAGTCAGGCACCGCAGCGCGGCCTCGATTTGCGCTTCTTCGGCGACTTCGTGCTCGAAGGAGACGCCCAGCTGGCCGCGGTTGCGGCACTGTACGGGTTGAAAGTCGAAGGCATCGACCCGGACATGTCCCTGGGCCGATTCATTGCCCAGAAAGTCGGTGGTGCTCCCGTCGTCGGTGACCAGGTGGAGTGGAACAACACCATCTGGACCGTTGCGGTCATGGAAGGGAACAAGATCGGCAAAGTGGGCGTCAGATTCCCCGAAGGAAGTCGCCCCGGCCCGGGCTTGTTCCTCTAAACTCCAACCTTCGTCTCGTTTTCGATCGGTCTCTATGCCAACCCTGCGCACTTTTTTCATCATGGCCCTGTTGGGCTTGAGTCTTTCTGTCGGTACGTTGCAAGCGGCTGGACCGCCGACCAGCGAAGCCGTGCAGGCGAGTCTGGACAAGATCGCCGATCGCAAACTGCCGGAAGCGGATCAAAAAGCGTTGCAGGGCATCCTGCAAAACACGCTGACTCAGCTCAATAACAAACGCGATTACGATCAGAAATTGATCGATCTGAAGCAGCAACTGGCCACCGCTCCCAAGCAGAACATCGAGAACCAGCGGGAATTGGCGCGGCTGAAAGCCAGCAAGGCACAGCCAGTTGCGCAGCGCTACGCCAACCAGTCGGTCCAGCAGCTCGAGCAAGTGCTCACCGAGCGCTCGACCCAGCAAAGCGATCTGCAGAAAGCACTGGCCGACGCCAACAGTCTGGTGATTACCGCCCAGACACGACCCGAGCGCGCCCAGGCTGAAATTTCCACCAGCCAGACGCGCATCCAGCAGATCAACAACATTCTCAAGGCCGGCAAAGACAACGGCAAAGCCTTGAGCGGCGAACAGCGTGACCAGCTCAACGCCGAGCTTGCGGCACTGAATGCCTTGATCCCGCTGCGCCGCGAGGAACTGGCCGGTAACAGCCAGTTGCAGGACCTGGGCAACAGCCAGCATGATTTGCTCACGGAAAAAACCGATCGCCTGGATCAGGAAATCCAGGAGTTGCAGACCCTGATCAATCAGAAGCGCCTGGCCCACTCCCAAGAGGCGGTGACCCAACAATCCATCGAAGCGCAGAAATCCGGCAGCAGCAGCTTGCTGGCCACCGAAAGCGCGGCGAACCTGAAACTCTCTGACTACCTGCTCAAAAACACCGACCGCCTCAACGCAATCACCCAGCAAAACCTGCAAACCAAGCAGCAACTGGACAGCGTGACCCAAAGCGATTCGGCCCTGGACGAGCAGATCAGCGTACTCAAGGGCAGCCTGCTGCTCTCCAAGATTCTCTACAAACAGAAGGCGGCCCTGCCGCGCCTCAAGCTCGACCGCGACCTCGCTGACCAGATCGCCGACATTCGCCTGTTTCAATTCGAAGTCAGCCAGCAACGGGAGCTGCTCAACAACCCGGCAACCTACGTCGACAATCTGTTGGCGACCCAACCGCCGGAGCAAGTCACCCCGCAGCTGCGCAAGAGCCTGCTGGAGCTGGCCACCACCCGCGCAGACCTGCTGGAGCGCCTCAACCGCGAACTGAGCGCGGTGCTCAACCAATCCATCACCCTGCAACTCAACCAGAAGCAACTGCTCAGTACCACGCAAAGCCTGCGGGCGACGCTCGATGAGCAGATGTTCTGGATCCCCAGCAACAAGCCGCTGGATCTGGAATGGATGCACGGCGTACCGGAGCGTTTGCAACGGCAGGTCACCACGCTGCCGTGGGCTTCCAGCCTGAGCGAATTGAGCGATGGCCTGATCCAGCGGCCGTTGTTGTTCCTGCCCCTGGTGTTGCTGATCGGCGCCCTGCTGTGGCGGCGTAAAAGCCTGTACGCCCGACTGAGCAAAGTTCACCAGGACATCGGCCACTTCAAGCGTGACAGCCAATGGCACACGCCGCAGGCCATCTTGATCAATATTCTGCTGGCGATGCCGGTCTCGCTGGGCCTGGCCTTGTGCGGCCTGGCCCTGCAGATCGACGCCCGCGGGCAGAACGCCAACATGGGCGCGGCGCTGCTGCAAATGGCCCAGGCCTGGCTGGTGTTCTACACCGCTTACCGGATTCTCGCGCCGGGCGGCGTGGCTGAACTGCATTTCCGCTGGGAAAAACCCCAGGTCGAATTCCTTCAGGGCTGGGTCCGCCGACTCGGGTTGGTGGTGATGGCATTGGTCGCCGTGGTGGCGGTTGCCGAACTGCAACCCTCGACGCTGGCGGATGACGTGCTCGGCATGCCCGTGGTGCTGACCTGCTACGCCTTGATGGCCTGGCTGCTCAGCCGCCTGCTGGTCAGCAGCCCGACGCACCAGAACGCTTCGCTGTTCCGCAAAGCAGTCGGGGTCCTGTTTACCATCCTGCCCGTGGCATTGTTCGTGGCGGTGTGCTTCGGCTACTACTACACCGCGCTGAAGCTCAGCGACCGGTTGATCAACACCCTTTACCTGCTGATGTTCTGGCTGGTGATCGAAGCCACGTTCGTTCGTGGCCTCAGCGTGGCGGCACGACGCCTGGCCTACCAACGCGCCCTGGCCAAACGCCAGGCGGCGAAAGAGGCCGGCGACGGCGAAGCGGTGATCGAAGAGCCGACGCTGGACATCGAGAAGGTCAACGAACAGTCCCTGCGCCTGATTCGCCTGGCACTGCTGGGCGGATTCATCGCGGCGCTGTATTGGGTCTGGTCCGACCTGATCTCGGTGTTTTCGTACCTGGACAACGTCACCCTCTACGAATACACCAGCGGCACCGGCGCCAATATGAGCATGGTGCCGATCAGCATCGGCGACATGCTCGGCGCGGTGATCATCATCGGCATCACATTCGCTCTGGCGCGCAACTTGCCGGGGCTGCTGGAAGTGCTGGTGCTGTCGAAGTTGAACCTGGCGCAGGGCAGCGCCTACGCCACGACCACGTTGCTCTCCTATGCGATCGCCGGCATCGGTTTCGTCTCGACCCTGTCCACCCTCGGCGTGAGCTGGGACAAGTTGCAATGGCTGGTGGCGGCGTTGTCGGTCGGCCTCGGCTTTGGCATGCAGGAGATCTTCGCCAACTTCATCTCCGGCATCATGATTCTGTTCGAACGCCCGGTGCGGATCGGCGACACCATCACCATCGGCAACCTGTCGGGCACGGTCAGCAAGATCCGTATCCGCGCCACAACCATCACCGACTTCGACCGCAAGGACATCATTGTCCCGAACAAGACGTTCATTACCGGGCAACTGATCAACTGGTCCCTGACCGACACCATCACCCGGGTGACCCTCAAGCTCGGCGTCGACTACGGTTCAGACCTGGACCTGGTGAAAGAACTGCTGCTCAAGGCCGCGCGCGATAACCCGCGAGTCCTGAAAGACCCGGAACCCCACGTGTACTTCCTGAACTTCGGTGAAAGCACCCTCGACCACGAGTTGCGCATGCACGTGCGCGACCTCGGTGACCGCAACCCGGTGCTGGACGAGGTCAACCGCTTCATCAATCGCGAATTCAAGAAGCAACACATCAACATCTCGTTCCGGCAGATGGAGGTTTACCTCAAGAACCTTCAAGGCCAGGAATACAAAATGGTACCGATCGATCCCGAATCCAAAACCATCGCGCCGCTGGTGGATAGCAAGGCGCCGCAAGAGCCGCCGCCCACCAAACTCGACTAACGGCCCTATCCCTAGCAGAATGCTCGGACATTCTGCTGGAGATGGCCGTTGAAACCTCTCGACGAACTGACCTTCGATAATCGCTTCGCCCGCCTGGGCGATACGTTTTCCGCCCATGTGCTGCCCGAGCCCATCGACAACCCGCGCCTGGTGGTGGCCAGCCCAGCAGCCATGGCGTTGCTCGACCTCGACCCAGCCGTAGCCGACACCCGGGAGTTCGCCGAGCTGTTCAGCGGCCACAAGCTCTGGGCCGATGCGGTCCCGAGGGCGATGGTTTATTCCGGGCATCAGTTCGGTTCTTACAACCCGCAGCTGGGCGACGGTCGCGGTTTGTTGCTGGGCGAGGTCTACAACGAGGCCGGCGAACACTGGGACCTGCACCTCAAGGGCGCCGGTCAGACCCCCTTTTCGCGCATGGGCGATGGACGCGCGGTACTGCGCTCGTCGATCCGCGAGTTTCTCGCCTCCGAAGCACTGAATGCCCTGAACATCCCGACCACCCGCGCCCTGTGCGTGATCGGCTCCGACACCCCGGTGTGGCGCGAGAAGCAGGAACGCGCGGCCATGGTCCTGCGCCTTGCGCCGAGTCATGTGCGTTTCGGGCATTTCGAATATTTCTACTACACCAAACGCCCCGAGAAGCAGAAAGAACTCGGCGAGCACGTATTGGCCATGCATTTCCCCGAGTGCCTGGAACAACCGGAACCGTATCTGGCGATGTTCCGCGAAATCGTCGAACGCAATGCCGAGCTGATCGCCAAATGGCAGGCGTACGGCTTCTGCCACGGCGTGATGAACACCGACAACATGTCGATCCTTGGCATCACCTTCGACTTCGGACCGTTCGCCTTTCTCGACGACTTCGACGCCCATTTCATCTGCAATCACTCGGATGATCAGGGCCGGTATTCCTTCAGCAACCAGGTGCCGATCGGCCAGTGGAACCTCAGCGCCCTCGCCCAGGCACTGACGCCGTTCATCAGCGTCGACGCCCTGCGCGAAACCCTTGGCCTGTACTTGCCGCTGTACCAGGCCCACTACCTGGACCTGATGCGCCGCCGCCTCGGCCTCACCACCGCTGAAGACGATGACCAGAAACTGCTGGAACACCTGCTGCAACTGATGCAGAACAGCGGCGTCGATTACACCTTGTTCTTCCGTCGCCTGGGGGATGAATCACCGAAACTGGCCGTCGCCCGCTTGCGCGATGACTTCGTCGACATCAAAGGCTTCGATGCCTGGGCCGAGCTTTATGTCGCCCGGGTTGTCCGCGAAGGCGAGATAGATCAGGAGCAGCGGCGCAAGCGGATGCACGCGGTCAATCCGCTGTACATCCTGCGCAACTATCTGGCGCAGAAAGCCATCGATGCGGCAGAGAGCGGCGACTATTCAGAGGTTCGGCGACTGCATACGGTGCTGAGTAATCCGTTCGACGAGCAAGCGGGGATGGAAAGCTACGCCGAGCGGCCGCCGGAGTGGGGGAAGCATTTGGAGATCAGTTGTTCGTCGTGATGTTGGTCAGTCCAGGGGATCAATGGCGCTGACGACGCGAGCAACGATGTCTGCCATCGTAACGTCATCAAGTCGCTCAATGAACCTGGCTGAGCCGTCGCGCACACGCTGCTCAATATCAAAACTACGTACCTGATTACAAACCGCGACACCGTTTGTTTCTCCCGAATATGTGAGCATCACCGTGCCTGCCCGGTTGTGTTGTCTTGATAAACGTAGCGTGCGACTCCAAATCAGTTTTAGACAGCCCAAACATTCAGAGCTCCGACCATGACCGACCCACTCCTCATCCCCTGCCCCCACTGCAACGGCCTCAACCGCATCCCCGCCGAACGCCTCAACGACCATCCAAAGTGCGGCCGCTGCAAGGCCCAGGTCCTGCTGAGCAAGCCGTTCGAATTGAAGCAAGGCGATTACGCCAGTCAGATCAAGGGTGATCTGCCGCTGCTGGTGGACGTGTGGGCGCAGTGGTGTGGGCCGTGCAAGTCGTTTGCGCCGGTGTTCGAGCAGGCGGCAGGGCAATTGGCGGGTAAGTGTCGGCTGGCCAAGCTGGACAGCGAGGCGAATCAGCAATTGTCGGCGCAGTTGGGGATTCGCTCGATTCCGAGTCTGATTCTGTTCAAGAACGGCCGGGAAGTGGCGCGTCAGAGCGGGGCGTTTCCGTTACCGCAGTTGATGAGCTGGTTGCGTAGCCAGGGGATCTGAACGAGATCTCGTCATCACCCCGCAACTGTAGGAGCGAGGCTTGCCCGCGAAGACGATCTGGCAGTCAACTGCAGTGTTGAATGTTATGGCCTCTTCGCGGGCAAGCCTCGCTCCTACAGGGGACTGTCAGGCGTTTTCGAGCAGGTTGTGCAGCTCGACGAATTGCTGCGTCAACTTGTGCCGTGGGTCGAGGTGGATCAGCGGCGTATTGGCCTGGTGGGATTCGCGCATGCGCACCGAGCTGGTCAGGTACACCGGCAGCACCGGCAATCCTTCGGCGATCAGCTCGTCGAGAATTTGCTGCGGCAGGCTGGCACGGGCCTGGAACTGATTGACCACGATGCCTTCAACCTCCAGGCCTTCGTTGTGGTCGTCCTTCAACTCTTCGATTTCCGCCAGCAGACCGTACAGCGCCTGGCGCGAGAAGCTGTCGCAATCGAAGGGGATCAGCACCCGGTCAGCGGCGATCAATGCCGATACCGCATAGAAGTTCAGCGCAGGCGGGGTATCAAGGTAGATGCGGTCGTAATCTTCCCCCAGCTCCTCCAGCAATTTGCGCAGCTTGTTGATCTTGTGTTTGGCCTCAAGTTTGGGCTGCAGGTCAGCCAACTCGGCGGTCGCGGTAATGACATGGAGGTTTTCGAACGGCGTTTCGTAGATGTCGACCTTGTTTTTCTTCGAGAACGGTCCAGAGGACAGGGTCTGCTTGAAGAAGTCGGCGATGCCCATCGGGATGTCATCACCGGTAAGGCCTGTCAGGTACTGAGTGGAGTTGGCCTGGGCATCGAGATCCACCAACAGGGTGCGATAACCCTCGCTGGCACTGACCGCCGCCAGATTGCAGGCAATGCTGGATTTGCCCACGCCACCTTTCTGATTGAACACCACGCGCCGCATGTCAAAAACCTCCGTGTATCAAAGAATGACCGAGTGTAGTAGTCCACGACACTGCTTAGCTACCTCGCTGGCATGGGGACTACACAGTCAGCGGCAATCTCTTAATAAAAAAGCCGCCAACCCCGCCACTGATTACCGACAGAGCTGACAGACATGATCACCCCGATGTGGATAATGGCCAAACGACAGCTTTTTCACGGACCAACCAGTACGTTTCACTGAGCAAAATGTAACCATCATTTGCTACACGCCCGTCGCAACGGGATAATGCGCGCCACTCGGCGCTAAGCGCCACGTATGGCCGTTCGCTTTTTTTTGCGATTCGCCGTGTCAAGAAAGCCCGCAGGGGCGGGATGAATGGCTGTGATCAATTTCAACATCGCCCAATGGCGCGCGTGGGCCCCTGGGCTCGAAAGCGTGGACGATTGGCAGGCCTGGAGCCGACAACCGGTCGTGCTTCAGAGCAGCGATGCCGCCCCCGACGTGTCTTTTCTGCCCGCCATGCAGCGCCGACGGCTCAGTCGCCTGGCGCGGATGGCGTTCAGCGTCGGCTGGCCCCTGGCCGATGGTCGCCAAGACCTACCGCTGGTCTTTATTTCCCGTCATGGCGAAACACCCCGTACCTTCGAGATCCTGAGTGATCTGGCAGCCGGGCAACCCTTGTCGCCAACTCAATTCAGCTTGTCGGTGCACAACGCGGTCATTGGCCTGTGGTCGATCATGCGCGGTGAAACCAGCGAGATGACCGCCCTTGCCGCCGCGGGTGACGGCCTTGAAAACGGCATGCTAGAGGCCGCGGCGCTACTTTCCGAAGGCGCGCCTGCCGTGCTGCTGATCGTCACTGAAGAAATACCGCCCGAAGCCTACTCGGCCTGGATCGACGACGTGCCGTTCCCCTATGCAGTTGGCCTATTGCTGACACCGGGTACCGACTGGCAGCTGTCCCTGAACAGCACTTCAGATACGTTGTCCAATGCCCACTGGCCCCATGCCCTGAATCTCTTGCGTACCCTGCTCGGCCAGCAGACTACCTGCCAACATGCCTGGAAAAATCGTGTATGGACCTGGCAACGCAACCTGTAAGCGAAAAAAACCGCGACGCCTATTACTGGCGTCTGCTGGCGACTGCCGCAAGCTTCACCCTGTTCGGGTTGGGCGGGCTGTGCCTGCGCTTGGTGGTGTTCCCGTTGCTGGGCTGCCTGCCCGGCGATGCGCAGACCCATCGGTTACGGGCACGGCAAACCGTCAGTCGCTGCTTTTGGTTTTTCGTCCGGTTCATGGCCCGTGCCGGGGTACTGACTTACGACATCCAGGGCGCGGAAAAACTCGGTCGCCCGGGACAGATGATCATGGCCAATCACCCGTCGCTGATCGACGTGGTATTTCTGATCGGCCTGGTGCGTCACGCCAACTGCGTGGTCAAAAACAGCCTCTGGGAGAACCCGTTTACCCGCGGCCCGCTACGCCGTACCGACTACATCAGCAACGACGGCAGCATGGACATGCTCGACGCCGCGGCTGACGCACTGAAAAGCGGTCAGACGCTGATCATCTTTCCCGAAGGCACGCGCACCCAGCCAGGCGAACCGCCAGCCTTTCATCGGGGGGGCGCGGCAATCGCCCTGCGCGGTGCGAGAATCCTGACCCCGGTGATCATCAAGGTCAGCCCGACCACATTGACCAAGGCCGAACCCTGGTATCGCATCCCGAAACGTCGCGTGCACTTCAGTTTCCGTGTCGGGGCCGATATAGACCCACAAGCCTTTGCTTCATGTGGCCCTGCACCTCAGGCTTCGCGCAAGCTCAACGATTATTTGCACTCTTACTTTATTAAGGAGCTCGCCGAAGATGAGCGATCTACACCGTGAAATCAAAGAACTGATCATCGACGCCCTGGGCCTTGAAGACATCAGCGCACAAGACATCGGCGATGACCAGACGCTGTTCGGCGAAGGCCTGGGCCTGGATTCGGTAGACGCCCTGGAACTCGGCCTGGCCATCCAGAAAAAGTACGGCATCAAAATCGACGCCGACGCCAAGGACACCCGCAATCACTTCAGCAACGTGGCGAGCCTTGCGGCGTTCGTCACCGCAAAACAGGCAGCTTGAGACCGGACCATGCAAACTCGTGATGACATTTTCAACACCCTGCGCGATGCCTTGGTAGAACTCTTCGAGCTGGACCCTGAGCGCGTGAGCCTCGAATCCAACCTGTATCAGGATCTGGAAATCGACAGCATTGACGCCGTCGACCTGATTGATCACATCAAGCGTCAGACCGGCAAGAAAATCGCCGCCGAAGAATTCAAATCGGTGCGCACCGTCAGTGACGTGGTCGAGGCGGTCTACCGTCTGGTTCAACCGGCCGCATGAGTCGACTGATCGGCCTTGGCCTGCTGCTGGCGGGCCTGTTGTACCCCTTTGCGGTGTATTTCGGCATGGAACACTTTGCTCCGTGGCAGTTCGGTCTGCTGCTGGGCAGCCTGTGGCTGGCGCGGGCGCTGCTGGGTGCCCGTCGCCCCGGCAGCCTGTGGATGGCGCTCACTGCGATCGGCTTTTGCCTGTTGCTGGCGCTGTTCGACAGCCCGTTGTTGCTGCGTTGGTATCCGGTGCTGATCAGCGCTTTCATGCTGGGGCTGTTTGGCCTGAGCCTGAAAATCGGGCCGCCGATGGTTGAGCGCCTGGCGCGCCTGCGTGAGCCGCACTTGCCGCCCAAGGCGATTGTTTACACCCGCCAGGTGACCGTCGTCTGGTGTGTGTTTTTCCTCTGTAACGGTTTGCTTGCCGCCGCCTTGACCCTGTGGGCGCCGCTGAGTTGGTGGATGTTGTACACCGGCCTGATTTCCTATGGATTGATGGGCCTGCTGTTTGCCATTGAATGGCTCATACGACAACGGGTACGAGGCCACCCATGAATTGGATATCACTTGAGCAGCTGTTGCTCAAGGCACAGCCGGAGCGTGCCGTTACGGCAGAACCGGCGTTGAATCACGCACAGCTGTGCGAACAGGCGCTAAGCCTGGCGGCCGGCCTGCAATCCCAAGGCGTGCAGCGCATCGCCGTGCACCTTGAAGATGCTGCTGACCTGGCGATTGCCCTGCTCGGCGCCTGGCGTGCCGGGGTCAGTGTGCTGCTGCCTGCCGACCTGCAACCGCAGACTCGCCAACGCTGGTCGAGCGAAGTCGATCTGTGGCTGACCGACCTGGCCGATGACGCGCACCTCACCGACTATCGGCAACCGCCCCTGCCCCACGCCGCACTGGATCTGGACGCCTGTCGCCTGAGCCTGTGCACGTCCGGTTCCAGCGGCGAACCCAAGCGCATCGACAAGACCCTGCGCCAGATAGCCAATGAAGTGCAGGCGCTGGAGCAGCTCTGGGGTGCCGATCTGGGCCAGGCGTGCATCATCGGGAGCGTCGCCGCCCAACACATCTACGGCCTGCTGTTTCGGGTGCTGTGGCCGCTGTGTGCCGGGCGCTCGTTTGTGCGCAAGCAACTGGCCTTCCCGGAAGACTTGCAGCGAGCCAGTCGCGAACACATGGCGTTTGCCTGGGTCGCCAGCCCGGCGCTGCTCAAGCGCATGGGCGACAACCTCGACTGGCCGGCCTTGAGCGCGGTTCGCAGGGTGTTTTCCTCGGGTGGAGCGCTACCGGCCGAGGCTGCGCAAAGCCTCTACGAACGCTTGCAGCAATGGCCGACGGAAATCCTTGGCAGCTCGGAAACCGGTGGCATCGCCTGGCGTCAGGGTCACGATCTCTGGCAGCCGTTTGCTGAAGTCGAACTGAGTCAGGACAGCGAGGGCGCGCTGCTGATCGCCTCTCCCTACTTGCCCGTCGGCCATATTGAACACACCGCTGATGCCGCCAGAATCGCTGCCGACGGCCGATTCGAACTGCTCGGACGGCTGGACCGGATCGTCAAACTGGAAGAAAAACGTATCTCGCTGCCGATGCTGGAAAAGGCGTTGATGGAGCATGACTGGGTCGCAGAAGCACGCCTCGGCGTGGTCCGGGAAAACCGCGCCTCGCTGGGCGCGCTGCTGGTGCTGACCGACGCCGGCCTGCATGCCTTGCGCAATCAGGGCCGACGCACCGTCACGCAAGAATTGCGTCAGCACTTGAGCCAGCACTGCGAAGCCCTGGCCCTGCCAAGACGCTGGCGGTTACTGCGGCAATTGCCCCTGAACGCTCAAGGCAAACTGCCTCAAGCCGACGTCGAAGCCTTGCTGTTGGCCGCCCGCCCGAAAGCGCCGGAAGTGTTGGAACAGGTCGAGGTCGATGGCGAATGGAGCCTGCAACTGGCCGTTCCGCCGGACCTCGCCTACTTCAGCGGACACTTCCCGCAAACGCCGGTATTGCCCGGTGTGGTGCAGGTGGATTGGGCGCTGAGCCTCGGCCAGCAATTGATGGACCTGCCGGCTAAATTCGCTGGCATGGAAGTGCTGAAGTTCCAGCAACTGGTGCGCCCCGGTGATGAAGTCCAACTGCACCTGCGCTTCGATCCGGAACGCGGCAAATTGTATTTCGCCTACCGCAATGAAACCGCAACCTGCTCCAGTGGGCGGATTCTGCTGGAGGTTGCAGGTGATGTATAACCCTTGCGCAATCATCCCGGTCTACAACCACGAAACCGCGATCACCACGGTGGTCGACGCGCTGATCTCCAGTGGCCTGCCGTGCATTCTGGTGGACGATGCCAGCGATCCATCCTGCGCCAGGGTGCTCGACCAACTGGCCCAGCGTGAAATGGTCAACCTGATCCGCCTCGCCGCCAATCAAGGCAAGGGCGGCGCGGTCATGACCGGCCTGCGCGAAGCCTCGCGCCTGGGTTTCAGCCATGCCTTGCAGGTGGACGCCGACGGCCAGCACGACCTGCAGGATGTCACGACCTTCATCGCACAATCGCGCGCTCATCCCGACGCGGTGATCTGCGGCTATCCGCAATACGACGCCAGCGTGCCGAAGGGCCGTCTGTACGCCCGCTACCTGACCCACGTCATGGTCTGGATCAACACGCTTTCCTTGCAGATCCGCGATTCCATGTGCGGTTTCCGCGTCTACCCGTTGCCGCCGACCCTGGCAGTGATCGACTCGGCGAAGATCGGCAAGCGCATGGATTTCGACTCGGACATCCTCGTGCGCCTGGCCTGGCGCAATCAGCCGATGCAGTGGCTGCCGACCAAGGTCCATTACCCGCTGGACGGTGTCTCGCATTTCCGTATGTTCCACGACAATGTGCTGATTTCGAGCATGCACACCCGGCTGTTCTTCGGCATGTTGCTGCGGGCCCCGGTGATCCTCTGGCGACGGTGGCGAGCATGAGCAGTAACGCAGACAAACAGCACTGGGCCGACCGCCAGGAGCGCGGCAGCTTCTGGCTGATGAAATTCACCGCGCTCTGCGCCAAAGTGCTGGGCCGACGGCTGCTGAGTCCGTTGCTGTACGGCATCGTCCTGTACTTTTTCCTGTTCGGTCGCAGTGCCCGCCGCAGTGCCTGGCAATACCAGCAACGCCTCGCGGACTGGAGCGCACGCCCGCAATTGCGACCGACCCACTGGCGAGTGTTCAGCCAGTTCATGGCCTTCGCCGATTCGATGCTCGACAAACTCGACGTATGGAACGGCAAGTTGAGCATCGATCACATCGAAATCGTCGACCCGGCGCTGCTGCGCAGTCAGCTGCGTGGCACTCGCGGGCAGATGCTGGTGGGCGCGCACCTGGGCAATCTCGAAGTCTGCCGCGCACTCGCGGAGATCGGCGAGAAGGTCACCATGAATGTGCTGGTGCACACCAAGCACGCCGAGCAGTTCAACCGATTGCTGGGCGAGGCCGGCGCGACCAATCTGCGGCTGATTCAGGTCAGTGAACTGGACCCGGTGATCATGCTGCAACTGCATGAACGACTGGAGCGTGGCGAGTGGCTGGCGATTGCCGGCGACCGCGTGCCGCTGCATGGCGGGCGCAGCGTGACCGTGGACTTCCTCGGTCATCAGGCTGCATTGCCCCAGGGGCCGTGGCTGCTGGCCGGCTTGCTGAAATGCCCGATCAATTTGCTGATGTGCCTGAAGAAACCGACGGGCCAATATCGCGTGACCCTCGAACCGTTTGCCGAGGCCGTGGTGTGGAAACGCAACGACCGCGAACAGGTCATTCATCAGTGGGCTTCCCGCTACGCCGAACGCCTGGGTCACTATTGCCTTGAAGCGCCCCAACAATGGTTCAACTTTTACCCTTTCTGGAAGACCGATGACGACGCCAACGCTTGAGCCGGTAACCTTCGGCGAACTCCCTTTGCGCATCGAAGACGTGCTGGCCGCGGCCAACCGTCAGGTGCCGACGCAGTTGCAAAGCGACCCTGCGTACCGTGAGCGCATCGCCAAGGGCGCGCGATTTCTCGATTCCCTGCTGGACAAGGAAGGCGTGATCTATGGCGTGACCACCGGTTACGGCGACTCGTGCGTGGTCGCGGTGCCGCTGCATCACGTCGAGGCATTGCCCCGTCATCTGTACACCTTCCACGGCTGCGGACTGGGCAAACTGCTCGACGCCCAGGCCACTCGAGCTGTATTGGCGGCGCGTTTGCAGTCGCTGTGCCACGGCGTGTCCGGGGTGCGCGTGGAACTGCTGGAGCGTCTTCAGGCCTTCCTCGAACACGACATCCTGCCACTGATCCCGGAAGAAGGGTCGGTGGGCGCCAGCGGTGATCTGACGCCGCTGTCGTACGTCGCCGCAACCTTGTCCGGCGAGCGCGAAGTAATGTTCCGGGGCGAGCGCCGACAAGCCGCCGACGTCCATCGCGAACTGGGCTGGACACCGCTGGTGCTGCGCCCGAAAGAAGCGTTGGCGCTGATGAACGGCACCGCCGTGATGACCGGCCTCGCCTGCCTGGCCTACGCCCGCGCCGATTACCTGCTGCAACTGGCGACCCGTATCACCGCGCTGAACGTGGTCGCGCTGCAAGGCAATCCCGAGCACTTCGACGAGCGCCTGTTCGCCGCCAAACCGCATCCGGGGCAGATGCAAGTCGCCGCGTGGTTGCGCAAGGATCTGGCAATCGATGCGCCGACCGCACCGCTGCACCGCCTGCAAGACCGCTATTCACTGCGCTGCGCGCCGCACGTGCTCGGCGTCCTGGCCGACAGCCTGAACTGGCTGCGTTCGTTCATCGAGATCGAACTCAACAGCGCCAACGACAACCCGATCATCGACGCCGAAGCCGAACGCGTGCTGCACGGCGGGCACTTCTACGGTGGCCATATTGCGTTCGCCATGGACAGCCTGAAAAACCTGGTGGCCAACGTGGCCGATCTGCTGGACCGGCAACTCGCCCTGCTGGTGGACGAGCGTTACAACCATGGCTTGCCAAGCAACCTTTCCGGCGCCACGGCTGACCGCGCGATGCTCAATCACGGCTTCAAGGCCGTGCAGATCGGCACCAGCGCCTGGACCGCCGAAGCGCTGAAAAACACCATGCCGGCCAGCGTCTTCTCGCGCTCCACCGAGTGCCACAACCAGGACAAGGTGAGCATGGGCACCATTGCCGCCCGCGATGCGATCCGTGTGCTGGAGCTGACCGAACAGGTCGCCGCCGCCACCTTGCTCGCCGCCAACCAGGGTGTTTGGCTGCGCAGCAAAGCCGAGGACGCGCGCCCGTTACCGCCAGCCCTGGCGGCCATGCACGAAGAGCTGGCCAAAGACTTCCCGCCGGTCATCGAAGATCGCGCGCTGGAAGGCGAATTGCGCCTGTGCCTGAAACGTATCGCCGAGCAACACTGGAGGCTGCATGCGTAGCAAGGGAGTGCTTCACACCGATACGGAAATCCTCGTGCCGTTCTTTGACGTCGACACCATGAACGTGGTCTGGCACGGCCATTACGTCAAATACCTGGAAGTCGCCCGTTGTGCGCTGCTGGACAAGATCGGTCACAACTACACCGCCATGGTCGAGTCGGGTTATGCCTGGCCGGTGATCGACCTGCAATTGCGCTATGTGCGCGGCGCCGTGTTCGGTCAAAAGCTGAACGTGCGGGCCAATCTGGTGGAGTGGGAGAACCGTCTGAAGATCAATTACCTGATCAGCGATGTGAAAACCGGTGAGCGTTTGACCCGCGCCAGTTCCGTACAGGTCGCTGTCGACATGAGCAGCCGCGAGATGCAGCTGGCCTCACCGAAGATCTTCACCGATGCCGTAGAAAGGATGCTCGCATGACCCCGTTTTTCAAATACCTCGGTGCGTTGGCGTTGCTCGGGCTGTCATCGATGGCTCATGCCTTCGATTTGCAGCAGTTGAGCGATCAACTGGCCAAGCCTGATGTGATCCACGGCCATTTCATCCAGGAAAAACACCTGCGCGCATTGCCCCAGCCGCTGACCAGCAAGGGCACTTTTATCCTCGCTAAAAACCACGGATTGCTCTGGTTGTTGAAAACCCCGCTGCAACAGGATTACCGCATCACCAACAAAGGCATCGCCCGCCGCGACGCCAGCGGCTGGCAAATGCTCCCGGGCAAGAGCGCCGGCGCCGAGCAGAACCGCTTGTTCCTCGCCGTGTTGCAAGGTGACAGCAGCGGTCTGCAACGGGACTTCGAACTGTCTCTGAGCGGCGACGCACAGAACTGGAAACTGACGCTGATCCCGCGCTCAATGCTGCTCAAGCAGGTGTTCAATCAGATCAACATCACCGGCAGCGAATTGGTGCACAGCATCGAGCTGCTGGAAACCCAGGGCGACAGC
Source organism: Pseudomonas sp. FSL W5-0299 (assembly GCF_005930655.1). NCBI lineage: Bacteria > Pseudomonadati > Pseudomonadota > Gammaproteobacteria > Pseudomonadales > Pseudomonadaceae > Pseudomonas > Pseudomonas sp. FSL W5-0299. Next base: position 319,481 of record NZ_RXHX01000002.1, on the reverse strand, counting down.
ACCCTTTTGCGCATGCAGGACAGCACCAGCACCCAACCGTTGAGCGACGCGGAGCAACATGACTTTGCCGAGTGAACGCAGACTTCCGTGGCTGTTTCTGATCCTGCTGTTGGCGGTGCTCGCGCTCGCCGGTTGGCAATGGCGCGACGGTGCACCGCTGTCGGCCAACCTGATGGAACTGGTGCCGGGCACGGCGCCGGACGCGCTGGAACTGCGCGCCGAAAAACGCATACAAGAACCGTTGAACCGGGAAATGCTGGTGCTGGTAGGCCATAAAGATCGCCCGCAAGCCATTGCCATGGCGCAGAAACTCGGCGAGCAGTGGCAGGCCAGCGGTTTGTTCGAGAAGGTTCAGTGGAACCTGCAAGCCGACTTGCCGGCGCTGCGCACGCAATTGCTGCAAGGCCGGCTGTCGATGCTTTCGGCGATGGATCGGCAGCAGTTGATCGAACACCCCGACGCCTTTATCCAGCAGCGGGTGCAAGCGCTGTTCGACCCGTTCACCGGTTTCAGCCTGGTGCCGAGCCAGGATGACTGGCTGGGCCTGACCGGGCGCATCCAGAACAGCCAACCACAACACGGCGCCGTGCAACTGGACATCGGCAGCGGAGCGCTGGTCGCCGATGCCGACGGCAAGAGCTGGGTGTTGCTGCGGGCAAAAACCACCGGCAATGCCTTCGACATGAGCCTGCCGCTGCAAGTGGCTGACCTGCTTGAACGCAGCCGAAAAGAAGCCGCCCAGGCCGACGTGCAACTGCTCGCTGCCAGCGGCCTGCTGTACGCGGCCAACGGTCAGCAACAAGCCACCCGCGAAATGACATGGGTCGGCGGCGGTGCCACCGTGGGCATTTTGTTGCTGCTGTTGCTGGCCTTCCGGCGCTGGCGTGTCTTGCTCGCTTTCGTTCCCGTGCTGGTGGGCATGCTGTTTGGTGCGGTGGCGTGCGTGGCGCTATTCGGTCACATGCATGTGATGACGCTGGTACTGGGCTCGAGCCTGATCGGCGTGGCTGTCGATTACCCGCTGCATTACCTGTCGAAAAGCTGGAGCCTGAAACCCTGGAACAGCTGGCCGGCGTTACGCCTGACCCTGCCGGGCCTGACGCTGAGCCTGATCACCAGTTGCATCGGCTACCTGGCCCTGGCCTGGACGCCGTTCCCGGCCCTGACCCAGATTGCCGTGTTCTCCGCCGCCGGCCTGCTCGGCGCCTACTTGTCGGCCGTGTGCCTGCTGCCAGCGTTGCTCAAGGGCGTGAACCTGCGACCGGCGCATTGGCCGCTGCGTATCTGCGAGTGTTTGCTGAACCTGCGCGAAGCGCTGCTCAAACACGTCAGTACGCCCGTGTTATTGGCACTGCTGATTGCCTTCTGCGTCGGCGGCCTGTTGCAACTGGAAAGCAAAAACGATATCCGCCAGTGGATCGGCGCACCGCAGCAATTGACCGACGAAGCCCAGGCCATTGCGCGCATCACCGGCTATCAGCCGACCAGCCAGTTCTTCCTGGTGCGCGCGGCCAATCAACAGGAACTGCTCGAACGCCAGACTGCACTGAGCGAGCGCCTGGATCAGTTGGTCAACCTGGAAAAACTCCAGGGTTACCTGTCGCTAAATCAACTGGTCAGCCAACCGAGCGAGCAGCGCAAAGTGCGCGAAGCGTTGAGCAAGTTGCCGCAGTTCTGGCAACCCTTGCTCGACCTCGGCGTGCCGGCAGAAGCGCTGCAAGCGGAGCTTGCAACGTTGCTGGCGCTGCCCGCCGAAGACATCGACGCCTCGCTGGTCGGTCCGCTGGCGGAACCTTATCGCATCCTATGGCTGGGGCCGACCGATGAAGGCGTGGCGGCGATGGTCAGCCTGCAAGGCCTGAATAATCCTTCGCTGTTGCGCATTCAGGCGCTGGACTTGCCGGGGGTCGAACTGGTCGACCGTCTCGGTGAACTGAACAGCGTTTTCGCCGCGACACAGATCAGCGCGGCGCAGCTCAAACTCGCCTCCTGCGTGTTGATCGTGCTGGTGCTGATCCTGCCGTTTGGCTTCGGTGGTGCGTTGCGCATCGTCTCACTGCCCTTGCTGGCCGCGCTGTGCAGCCTGGCCAGCCTCGGCTGGATGGGCCAACCCCTGACCCTGTTCAGCCTGTTCGGCCTGTTACTGGTGACGGCGATCAGCGTCGATTACGCAATCCTCATGCGCGAACAGGTCGGCGGCGCCGCCGTGAGCCTGCTGGGCACCTTGCTGGCAGCGGTGACCACATGGCTGTCATTCGGTTTGCTGGCCGTGTCCAGCACGCCGGCGGTGAGCAACTTCGGCCTGTCCGTGAGCCTCGGGCTGGCGTTCAGTTTCATCCTGGCGCCCTGGGCCGGACGCCAAGTGCATGCCGCCGCCGTCGTGGAGCCAGCCGCATGATGATCGCCCTGTTTTGGCTGATGGCCCTGACGATGTTCGCCGTGGCCACCCGTGTGGGTCGTCACTTCGGCCTGATCCCGATCGTCAGTCAGTTGCTGCTGGCGACATTCGGTCTACCGCTGCTGATGTACTTCTGGATCGAGCCGGGCTGGCAACTCAGCGGCGCCGAGCTGATCTCGCCGGTATGGCTGAAAAACCTCTACAGCCTCGGTTTTGCCTTATTGCTGGGAAACATCCTCAGCGATGTGATCGACCTGCGACTCGATCGCCAGAGCCTGAAAATCGCCCTGCCGAGTTTTTGCATTCCATTTGTCTGCGGTCTGGCGACTGCGGTCTGGTTGTTACCCGCACAGCCGTGGATCAGTTCATTGGCAGTGGGCCTGGTGTTCGCCATCACCGCGATCCCGGTGTTGTACCTCTACCTGCGACACATCAATTACCCGCCCGCCGCAACCCGGCGGCTGGTGCAAACCGCGATCCTCATCGACCTGGCATGCTGGACCCTGTTCGGCTTCGCCCAAGGCAGTCTGCACCTGAGCAGTCTGCTACTGCCGCTGGTCGGCGCCTGCTTTCCGGTGCTTCTTCATTTGCTGGGTTTGCGCCAACCGTTACTGCACAGCGGCTGCTTTTTTGCGCTGCTGGTGGTCGCCGAACACTTCAAGCTCAATGCACTGATTTTCGGCATCGGTTATTTGCTGTGCATGGCCGCGCTGAAAGTGCCGCTGGTGTTGCCGTTGCCGGCGATCTGGATGAACCGTTTGCAAACCTGGATCGCCATCCCGCTGATCCTCACCTTCGGTATCGTGCAGATCAATGTCCACGCCGCCATGGCCAGTCTCGGCTGGGTGCAGTTGGCGGCGCTGCTGCTGTTGCCGATTGCCAGCAAACTGCTGGGTAACTGGCTCGGTCTCGGCTGGGCCGGCGCTTCATTTGAAGGCGCCAGTCGCTGGCGCGAAAGCCTGCTGCTCAATATTCGCGGTTTGAGCGAGATCGTCTTTCTCAACCTGCTGCTGCAACAACAGCTCATCAGCCCGGCGTTGTACTTCGCGCTGATGGTGATGGGCCTGATCGCCACACTGCTGCCGGCACTTGCCGGCATGCACCAATCCCCTTTGAATATCGCCGCCCCGGCAAGGAGCCCCCGTGCCAACAGTTGAAATGGAACGTCGCCAGGTTGTTGTCATTGGCGCGGGTCCTTCGGGCGCCATTGCCGCCGCGCTGCTCAAGCGCAAAGGCCACGACGTGCTGATGATTGAACGCCAGCATTTTCCACGGTTTTCCATCGGTGAAAGCCTGTTGTCGCACTGCCTGGATTTCGTCGAAGAAGCCGGCATGCTCGACGCCGTGAACGCCGCCGGGTTCCAGATGAAAAACGGCGCCGCGTTCGCCTGGGGCGAGCACTACAGCGCCTTTGATTTCGGCGACACGTTCAGCAACGGCAAGCCGACCACCTTCCAGGTCCAGCGCGCCGATTTCGACAAACTGCTGGCCGATCAGGCCGCGTTGCAAGGCGTCGACGTTCGTTATGGCGAAGCCATCGTCAGTGCCGATTTCGACCTGCCCAAGCCGCAGCTCGATGTGCTTCGTGAGGATGGCAGCCAGTACCGCGTCGAAGCTGATTTTGTACTGGATGCCAGCGGCTACGGCCGCGTGTTGCCACGCCTGCTGGACCTTGAAGCACCGTCGAATTTCCCGGTGCGCCAGGCGGTGTTCACCCACATCGAAGACCATATCGACAGCCCGACCTTCGAGCGGGAAAAGATCCTTATCACCACCCATCCGATCCATCGCGACATCTGGTTATGGACCATTCCGTTCAGCAACGGTCGCTGCTCGGTGGGCGTGGTCGCGGCCGCCGAGCACTTCGAAGGCCGCATGGACAACCTGGACGAGTGCCTGCGCGGCTTCATCGCTGAAACTCCAAGCCTGGCCTGTGTCCTGGAAAACGCGGTCTGGGACACGCCAGCCCGCACCATCGGCGGCTACTCGGCCAACGTCAAAACCTTGCACGGTCCGGGCTTTGCGTTGCTCGGCAACGCGGCAGAATTCCTCGATCCGGTGTTCTCCTCCGGCGTGACCATCGCCATGCGCTCGGCCAGCATGGCCGCCGGCGTGTTGCATCGCCAGCTGCAAGGTGAAAGCGTCGACTGGCAGACCGAGTTCGCCGCACCGCTCAAGCGCGGCGTCGACACGTTCCGCTGCTACGTCGAAGGCTGGTACGCCGGGACTTTTCAGGATGTGATTTATCATCCAGGCAGCTCAGCGGATATCCGCCGTATGATCAGTGCAATCCTCGCCGGTTATGCCTGGGACGAGCGCAATCCGTTCGTCAGCGAACCCAAACGTCGGCTGCGCGTGCTGTCGGAACTTTGCGCTAGAGATGCCACATGATCCGTTACCTGCTTCTGGGTTGCCTCCTGCTGCTGAGCGCTTGCGCCAGCCAGGCGCCGCTGCCCGGGCAAACCGAAAACCTGCCGCTGCCGCAGCAACTGCACATTCAGCGCTTGCTGGCTGATCAGCGTCAGGACTGGGTGTTAGTAATTGCGCGCGAAGGCCCCGGCATTCGCTGGTCGATGATGGATTTGTTGGGCATTCCGCAGGCACGCCAGAAACTGATCGATGGCCAGTGGCAAGCTGACGGCCTGCTGCCGCCGAATCCGGAAGCCCGGGAATTGTTCGCAGCGTTACTGTTCGCGCTGACCCCGCAAGACGAATTGCAGGCCAACTACCCCGAAGCCTGGCAACACGGCTCCCAACGCTCCCTGCCCGCTCGCTGGGACGTGCGTTACTCGCCACCACTGAGATTTGAGTTGAACCTGCCTAAAGGTCCGAAGTACTTGGTAACGCCCTTGAGCGGGGAGACGCCATGACCGCTTACCTGAATGCTCTCGGGGTGATCTGCGCCCTGGGTCGCGACAAACAGGAAGTCGCCCGCAACCTGTTTGCTGGCGATTGCTCCGGCATGCGCAGCGAATCCGGCTGGGTGCCGGAGCGGTCGTTGCCGGTGGCGGCGGTGCGTGGTGAGCTGGCGCCGATCCCGCCGGAACTGGCCGAGCAAAGCAGCCGCAACAACCAACTGCTGCTGGAAGCCGCGCTGCAAATTCGCGATGACATTGATCAAGTGATCCAGACTTACGGCCGCGATCGAATCGGCGTGATCCTCGGCACCAGCACTTCCGGCATCGATGAAGCCAGCCGTGGCCTGGCCCATTACATTCGTGAACATGAATTCCCTGCCGACTACGATTATCAGCAGCAGGAACTCGGCGCGCCGGCCAACTTCCTCGCCGACTGGCTGCAATTGAGCGGCCCGGCCTATGTGATCTCGACGGCTTGCACCTCCAGCGCCCGGGCGCTGATGAGTGCCCAGCGGCTGCTCGATCTGGGTGTGTGCGATGCCGTACTGTGCGGCGGCGTCGACAGTCTGTGCAAACTGACCCTCAACGGCTTTTCGGCCCTGGAAGCGGTGTCCGAGCAGCGCTGCAATCCGTTTTCGGCCAACCGCAACGGCATCAATATCGGCGAAGCCGCCGTGCTGTTTCTGATGAGCAAAAAAGCCGGCGCGAGCCAACCGATTGCCCTGCTCGGCAGCGGCGCCAGTTCCGATGCGCACCATATCTCGGCGCCGGAACCGACCGGCCGGGGCGCCCTGCAAGCGATGAGCAAAGCCCTGAACCGCGCGAAGGTGCAGCCCGAGCAAATCGGCTACCTGAACCTGCACGGCACCGCGACCCAACACAACGACGCGATGGAAAGCCTGGCGGTCTCGGCCCTGTTCCCGCAGGGCGTGCCCTGCTCCTCCACCAAGCCGATGACCGGACACACGCTCGGCGCGGCCGGCGCCCTGGAAGCGGCGTTCTGCTGGTTGAGCCTGAGCACGAACAATCGGGAAAACCTCCTGCCGCCCCACGTGTGGGACGGTCAGCCCGACCCCGACTTGCCGGCCTTGCAGTGGGTGACCCCGGACCATCGCCTGACGTCCATTGCACCTCGCTACCTGATGAGCAATTCCTTTGCCTTCGGTGGCAACAACGTCAGCCTGATTATCGGAGATGCCCCATGATTGACTGGCCGCTCGCCGAGCTGCTGCCGCACGCTGGCGACATGATCCTCATCGAGCAGATCCTGGCGTTCGATGACGAGCAGATTCACACCCGCCTCACCGTCAAGCCCGGGGGCCTGTTCAATCGTCCCGACGGCAGCCTGCCGGCGTGGGTCGGTATCGAACTGATGGCCCAGAGTGTTGCCGCCTACGCCGGTTGCCATGCGCGCCAGCGCGGTGATGCGGTGGCGCTGGGTTTTCTGCTCGGCACCCGGAAATTCGAATGCAACGTGGAGCACTTCCCCGCGGGCACCGAGCTGACCATCCATGGACTGCGCTCGCTGGAAGACGACAACGGCATGGGCGTGTTCGAATGCCACATCAACGCCCCCGGCATTCACGCCACCGCCCGCCTGAACGTGTTCCGCCCGCCTCAGGCCGCTCAATACCTTCATGAATCCCAAGGAGCCAGCCATGACTGAATCCGTACTGGTCACCGGTTCCAGCCGTGGTATCGGCCGTGCCATTGCGTTGCGTCTGGCCCAGGCCGGGCACGACATCGTGCTGCATTGCCGCAGCGGCCTGGCCGACGCCATCGCCGTCCAGGGCGAAATCCAGGCGCTGGGACGCAATGCTCGCGTTTTGCAGTTCGACGTCTCAGATCGCGCCAGCTGCAAGGCCATCCTCGAAGCCGACGTGGAAGCTCATGGCGCCTATTACGGCGTAGTGCTGAACGCCGGCCTGACGCGTGACGGTGCTTTTCCGGCGCTGAGCGAGGATGATTGGGATGTGGTGATGCGCACCAACCTCGACGGTTTCTACAACGTGCTGCACCCGGTGATGATGCCGATGATTCGGCGTCGCGCGGCCGGGCGGATTGTCTGCATCACCTCGGTTTCCGGGTTGATCGGTAACCGTGGCCAGGTCAACTACAGCGCCTCCAAGGCCGGTTTGATCGGCGCGGCGAAAGCGTTGGCGATCGAACTGGGCAAGCGCAAAATCACCGTCAACTGTGTCGCACCCGGCCTGATCGACACGGCCATGCTCGACGAAAACGTGCCGGTGGAAGAACTGATGAAAATGATCCCCGCACAACGCATGGGCACTCCGCAAGAGGTGGCCGGCGCGGTGAATTTCCTGATGTCGGCGGAAGCGTCGTACATCACCCGGCAGGTTCTGGCCGTCAACGGAGGCCTGTGCTGATGAAGCGCGTCGTCGTCACCGGCATGGCCGGCATCACTTCACTGGGCAGCGACTGGGAGACCATCGCTGGCAACTTCGCGGCCAACCGCAGCGGCATACGCCGGATGGACGAGTGGGATCGGTTCACCGAACTCAACACGCGCCTGGCCGGGCCTATCGACGACTTCAAAGTCCCGAGCCACTGGACCCGCAAGCAGCTGCGCAGCATGGGCCGAGTCTCGCGCCTGGCGGTCGGCGCGTCGGAGCAGGCGCTGGCCGATGCCGGACTGTTGGGTAACCCGATCATCAAGGATGGGCGCATGGGCGTCGCCTGCGGCTCCTCCACCGGCAGCACCGACGAGATCAAGGCGTTCGGCAATATGCTGCTCAACTCGGTGGCGGAGGGCCTTAATGCCAACTCCTACGTGCGGATGATGCCGCACACCACTGCGGCGAACATCAGCATCTTCTTCGGCCTCACCGGCCGGCTGATCCCGACGTCCAGCGCCTGCACCAGCGGCAGCCAGGGCATCGGCTACGCCTACGAGTCGATCAAATTCGGGCGCCTGCCGCTGATGCTCGCCGGCGGTGCTGAAGAACTGTGCCCCACCGAAGCCATGGTCTTCGACGCACTCTACGCCACCAGCCTGAAAAACGACGCCCCGCAAACCAGCCCACGTCCGTATGACAAAGACCGCGATGGCCTGGTGATCGGTGAGGGCGGCGGCATGCTGGTGCTCGAAGAGCTTGAACATGCGTTGGCACGCGGCGCGCACATCCATGCCGAACTCGTCGGTTTCGGCAGCAACGCCGACGGCCAGCACACCACCCGCCCAGAGCAAGTCACCATGCGCCGGGCCATGGAACTGGCGCTGGAAGACGCCGGGCTGCAACCGTCAGACATCGGCTACGTAAACGGCCACGGCACAGCGACAGAGCAGGGCGACATTGCCGAAACACTGGCCACCAGCGCGTTGTTCGGCGAGCACATGCCGATCAGTTCGCAGAAGAGCTTCCTCGGGCACACCTTGGGCGCCTGCGGTGCGCTGGAATCCTGGTTCAGCATCGAAATGATGAACCGCGACCTGTACGTGCACACGTTCAACCTCGACGAGGTCGATCCGCACTGCGGCAAGCTCGACTACCTGCGCGGCGAGTTCCGCCAGATGAGTAATGAGTACGTGATGAACAACAATTTTGCGTTTGGTGGCGTCAACACTTCGCTGATTTTCCGTCGCTGGCACTGATCTGAAAAAACGTCTGGAGTGAAGGGAATGACTCTGTTTCAGCGCATCGGCGCAGTATTCACCCTGGCCGTTGCGCTGAGCGGCTGCACCAGCCCGGTGTACACCGCCAAGGAACACTTTCCCGGCGACAAGGGCCTGAGCGACGACAGGATGAGCCGCGCCATCGTCACCGCACTGATCGAGCGCCAATGGATCGTGCAGTCGGCGCGCCCCGGCATGATCAAAGCGGCAATCACCGTGCGCGACCGGCACCACGCCGAAATCGACATTCCCTATACCTCCACCTCGTTCGAAATGGACTACCGCGACAGCCGCGGCCTGGACTACAAGGACGGCAGGATCCACGGCACCTACAACCGCTGGATCAATTACCTGCGCGACGACGTGGTCAAGCAACTGGCCACCGACCCGGACGCTGATCAAGTCTTCGCCTCGCAAGGCGCCTATGAACCCACCTACCAGGACTTTCAGGAAGGCGTGAAACGCGCCACCGAAGTCGGTCTGCTGGACGGCAGCGTCAAGTTCTACCTGGCAGGAGAAGCACTGCCGACTCAAGTGCACAAGCTGAAGGCGGTGAGCAGCAGCCGAAGAGCCGACGACAACGAAGACAACTCCGCTGAAGACGCCTGCTACTGGGCGTTGCAATCGACCTTGGCGACGTTGCAAAGCAAGGCCAAGAAGGCTGGTGCTAACGCCGTGATCAACATCGCCGGCATCAACAAGCGCGACCTGAGCCAGGACACCGGGAAATACCAGTGCAGTGACGACGAGGAAATACCTGGGCTGGAAGCGCTCAAGGCCGTGGTGTCCGGGGTGGCGTTGCGCGGGGATCTGGTGCGGGTTGACTGAGGCGAGCACCTCGAGAACGACAAAGGGCGCCTTTCGGCGCCCCTTCACAAACAGGTCGGCTTGTCATCGCCCTGTACCTGTCTGGCTCTGCGATGGCTGGTTGCCCAGGATCCTCAGAGTCTCACAAGCCCCTTACGGGAACGGGGGGAGTATTGCCCGAAACAGGATCAAGGGCAACGACTGGCCATTCGCCTGACTGCGCCACTTCCGATGCCATCACAGGCCAAGCGCACTACGTACCGCGACTTTGATTGCGTAAAACTCATCTGTTTCAAGGTGTGAAATAACATAAACACGCTTTCCATGTCGGTCTCGACTTTTGATCCGGTCCAGCCTGGAGAGGCTTACTGTCGCAACCATATCGCATTTCGCCCAGCAAACAGGACTGGCACCCTGTAGATGACTTTGAAGTTCCAGGTGGTGATCAAGTATGCGATCCGGAGCGGTAGTACTGAGCGGCACAACTGTCACCAGTAAGCTGTTGGTTTTGTGTTTTCGTATCACGACAACAGGTCTGACTTTGATCATTTCGGGGACTTCATACCCCCTGAAATCACAAATCAGCACACTGCCTTCCTTCGGTTGATATAGAAGTGGCATCCATGGCACTCATCGAAAGAAATCGATTTTGCTCAACAATCGCGCAAATCACTAAACAGGATCCGTTACTTTAAGTGTCCCTGCGCTCAAGCCCCCTCAACCTTCCTCGTCAACAAATCCACAAACGCCTTGGCCATCGGCGACTTCTGGTCCTTGCGCTGCACCAGCCACACAGCCGACACCGCTTCCGGATCAAGCAACGGCCGGTACACCACGCCGTCAATGCGCATCCGCTGATAAGACGCCGGCAGCACCGACACGCCCAGCCCCGCCGCCACCAACCCGATAATCGTCATTGCCTCGCCTGCCTCTTGCGCGAAGTGCGGGCTGAAACCGGCATCGCGGGCCAGGCTGAGCAACTGTGCATACAGGCCGCTGCCATAGCTGCGTGGGAAGAAAACGAACGGTTCGAGGGCCAATGCCGAGAGGAACAAACCCTCTTCGCTGTCGTTCACTAGCGGATGTTTGGAGCTGAGCACCGCGACCAGCGGCTCACGCATCAACTCCACGACGCTGAGGGAATCCGGCAGCCCAAGCGGTCGCATGATGCCGACTTCGATCGACTCATCGACCAGCGCTTCGGCCACTTGGGTGCTGCTCATCTCCCGCAGATTCAAATGCACCGCCGGGAAACGCTGGCGGAACGAGAAAATCGCCTGGGGAATGGTCGAGTTGAACGGCGCCGACGAAGTGAAACCAATTTTCAGTTCGCCCAACTCACCCAACTGCGCACGCCGTGCCACGTCGGCCGCTTTGTCGACCTGCGCCAGCACCAGTCGCGCTTCTTCCAGAAACAGCCGACCGGCCTCGCTGAGTTCGACCCGACGATTGGTTCTCTCGAACAGCCGTGCTCCGACTTCCTGTTCCAGCGCCTGAATCTGCTGGCTCAGGGGCGGTTGCGAGATGCCCAGCACCTGAGCGGCGCGGCCGAAGTGCAATTCTTCGGCGACGGCGATGAAGTAGCGCAGGTGACGCAATTCCATGAAAACTCCATTAGGTCGTTAAACCTATCAAACAGGTCGAACAATATATTGGATTGAATCATTAGGCAGCTATATGCTTTTTTCATTGCCTGACCGGCTGCGCCCTCCGAGGTCCGAAGTGAAAACTGCTGTCGCCCCCCTTGCCCACGAAGTTCCGCCCACCTCGGTGGACGATGTTGTCGCCGAATTGAAAGAGATCTACATCGAGAAAGGCACGCCGATGTTCATGCGCACGGTACTGGCGCTGTTCTCCGGCGGCTTTGCGACCTTCGCCCTGCTCTACTGCGTACAGCCGATGATGCCGCTGCTGTCCCACGAGTATTCGATCAATGCGGCGCAGAGCAGCCTGATCCTCTCGGTGGCCACCGGCATGCTCGCCATTGGCTTGTTGATCACCGGCCCGATCTCCGACCGTGTCGGACGCAAACCGGTGATGGTCGCGGCCTTGTTCGCCGCCGCACTGTGCACCATGGCCAGCGCGATGATGCCGAGCTGGCAAGGCGTGCTGGTGATGCGTGCGTTGATCGGCTTGTCGTTGAGCGGCCTGGCGGCGGTCGCCATGACGTATCTGAGCGAAGAGATCCACCCGCAGCACATCGGGCTGGCGATGGGTTTGTACATCGCCGGCAATGCGATTGGCGGGATGAGCGGCCGCTTGATCACCGGCGTGTTGATCGACTTCGTCAGCTGGCACACGGCAATGCTGGTGATTGGCGGGCTGGCGCTGATCGCGGCGACGGTGTTCTGGAAAATTCTCCCCGAATCACGCAACTTCCGCCCCCGCTCGCTGCACCCGCGCAGTCTGCTCGATGGCTTCACCATGCACTTTCGCGACGCTGGCCTGCCGCTGCTGTTCCTTGAAGCCTTCGTGCTGATGGGTGCGTTTGTCACCCTATTCAACTACATCGGCTATCGCTTGCTGGCCGAGCCGTACCACATGGACCAGGTCTTCGTCGGTCTGCTGTCAGTGGTGTACCTGTCGGGCATCTACAGCTCGGCGAAAATCGGCTCCTTGGCCGACCAACTGGGCCGGCGCAAAGTGCTGTGGGCGACGATTGTGCTGATGCTCGCAGGCCTTGCGCTGACCATGTTCACGCCGCTGCCGTTGGTGATTATCGGCATGTTGATCTTCACCTTCGGCTTCTTTGGCGCGCATTCCGTGGCCAGCAGTTGGATAGGACGGCGAGCGGTGAAAGCCAAGGGGCAGGCTTCGTCGCTGTACCTGTTCAGCTATTACGCCGGGTCGAGTATTGCAGGGACAGCGGGCGGGGTGTTCTGGCACTTGGGCGGGTGGAACGGGATCGGGTTGTTCATTGGTGCGTTGCTGGTGATTGCGCTGCTGGTGGCGTTGAAGCTGGCGAAGTTACCGCCGTTGGGCGGAGTCAAAGCCTGACACCGCTCCCACAGGGGCCGAGTGTGACCTGAGATCTCTATACAAAAACGCCCGGCATAAGCCGGGCGTTTTTTATTGGACGACGATCACTCGTGATACTGCGCCGACAGTTCATGCACTGCGCGCATGAACGCACCCGCGTGTTCAGGATCCACTTCCGGGGTAATGCCATGGCCGAGGTTGAACACATGACCACTGCCTTTGCCGTAGCTGGCGAGAATCCGACCGACTTCGGTGCGGATGGCTTCTGGCTTGGCGTACAGCACAGTCGGGTCCATGTTGCCTTGCAGGGCGACTTTGTTGCCGACGCGTCGGCGGGCTTCGCCAATGTCGCAGGTCCAGTCCAGGCCCAACGCATCAGCGCCAGCGTCGGCGATGCTTTCCAGCCACAGGCCGCCGTTCTTGGTGAACAGGATGACCGGCACTTTGCGGCCTTCGTGTTCGCGGATCAGGCCGCTGACGATTTTGCGCATGTAGGCCAGGGAAAACTCCTGGTACGCCGCCGCCGAGAGGTTACCGCCCCAGGTGTCGAAAATCTGCACCGCTTGCGCGCCGGCCATGATCTGGCCATTGAGGTAGCTGGTGACCGACTGCGCGAGCTTGTCCAGCAGCAGGTGCATGGCTTGCGGGTTGTCGTAGAGCATGGCCTTGGTCTTGCGGAAGTCTTTCGACGAACCGCCTTCGACCATGTAAGTGGCCAGGGTCCACGGGCTGCCGGAGAAGCCGATCAGCGGCACGCGGCCGTTGAGTTCGCGTCGGATGGTGCTGACCGCGTCCATGACGTAGCCAAGGTCTTTGTGCGGATCAGGAATCGGCAGGGCTTCGATATCGGCTATCGTGCTGACGACTTTCTTGAAGCGTGGACCTTCGCCGGTTTCGAAGTACAGGCCTTGGCCCATGGCGTCCGGGATGGTGAGGATGTCGGAGAACAGGATCGCCGCGTCCAGTTGCGGATAGCGGTCGAGTGGCTGCATCGTGACTTCGCAAGCGAACTCCGGGTTCATGCACAGGCTCATGAAGTCACCGGCCTTGGCACGGCTGGCGCGGTATTCCGGCAGGTAGCGACCGGCCTGACGCATCATCCATACCGGCGTGACGTCTACGGGTTGCTTGAGCAGGGCGCGAAGGAAACGGTCGTTCTTCAGGGCAGTCATGTCGGCATCCGGAAAAAAAGTGCGGGCATTTTCTCAGAGCTCGACGCAAAAGGCACGGTTGCAGGTCAGCCTTTTGTCTATCGGGTCAATATGTCGCGGGGAAATACGCTATTTAGCAACACGCTGAAACCAATGTGGGAGCGAGCCTGCTCGCGAAGAGGGCTTCACATTCAACATCTCTGTTGACTGATCCACCGCTTTCGCGAGCAGGCTCGCTCCCACAATTGATCGCATTCCAGTTCTGGAAAGTGATCAGACGCCCAAGTAATCCAGGATCCCTTCGGCCGCATTGCGGCCTTCGAAGATCGCCGTTACCACCAGGTCAGATCCGCGAACCATATCGCCACCGGCGAAGATTTTCGGGTTGCTGGTCTGGTGCTTGTACTGACCTTGTTCCGGGGCCACCACGCGGCCCTGGCTGTCAGTCTGGATGCTGAACTGCTCGAACCACGACGCCGGGCTCGGACGGAAACCAAATGCGATGACCACGGCGTCGGCCGGGATGATCTCTTCGGAGCCCGGGATCGGCTCGGGGCTGCGACGGCCACGGGCGTCCGGTTCGCCGAGACGGGTCTCGACCACCTTCACGCCTTCGACGCGGTCTTCACCGACGATGGCGATCGGCTGGCGGTTGTAGAGGAATTTCACCCCTTCTTCCTTAGCGTTCTTCACCTCTTTGCGCGAGCCCGGCATGTTCGCTTCGTCACGACGATAAGCGCAGGTCACCGACTTGGCACCCTGGCGAATCGAGGTGCGGTTGCAGTCCATCGCCGTGTCGCCGCCGCCCAGCACCACAACCTTCTTGCCTTTCATGTCGACGAAATCTTCCGGCGACTTTTCAAAGCCCAGGTTGCGGTTGACGTTGGCGATCAGGAAGTCGAGCGCGTCATGCACGCCCGGCAGATCCTCACCGGCAAAGCCGCCCTTCATGTAGGTGTAGGTGCCCATGCCCATGAACACGGCATCGTATTCTTCGAGCAGTTGCTCGATCGTCACGTCCTTGCCCACTTCGGTGTTCAGGCGAAACTCGATGCCCATGCCGGTGAAGACTTCGCGACGATTGCTCAGCACGGTCTTTTCCAGCTTGAACTCGGGGATACCGAAGGTCAGCAGACCGCCGATTTCCGGGTTCTTGTCGAACACCACCGGGGTCACACCGCCACGTACCAGCACGTCGGCACAACCCAAACCTGCCGGGCCTGCACCGATCACCGCAACACGCTTGCCGGTCGGTATAACCTTGGACATGTCCGGGCGCCAGCCCATGGCGAACGCGGTATCGGTGATGTACTTCTCGACCGAACCGATGGTCACCGCGCCGAAGCCGTCGTTGAGGGTGCAGGCACCCTCACACAGACGATCCTGCGGGCACACCCGACCGCAGACTTCCGGCAGGGTGTTGGTCTGGTGCGACAGCTCGGCGGCCTGGAGGATGTTGCCCTCGGCCACCAGTTTCAGCCAGTTCGGAATGAAGTTGTGCACCGGGCACTTCCATTCGCAATACGGGTTACCGCAACCCAGGCAGCGGTGGGCCTGATCGGCCGAATGCTGGGGTTTGAAGGGTTCGTAGATTTCCACGAACTCTTTCTTGCGTTGACGCAACAGTTTCTTCTTCGGATCTTTGCGCCCGACATCGATGAATTGGAAGTCGTTGCTGAGACGTTCGGCCATCTTCAAAACCTCGTACACGACAGCTTCAAGCTACAAGCTTCAAGCTGCAAGAAAATCAAATTAATCCGCCACACCGCGCAAGCTTCAAGCTTGGCGCTTGAAGCTTGCGACTTGCCGCTGCGTCGTTTATTGCGGACTCGCACGAGTACTTGAGAGCAGAGATTTCAGACTCGCCGCCTTAGGTTTGACGAGCCAGAAACGACGCAAATAGTCATCGAGGTTTTCAGCGAGGTTACGACCCCACTCGCTGTCGGTTTCCTCGACGTATTCGTTCAGCACGCGTTGCAGGTGGCTGCGATAGGCTTCCATCGCCTCACCGCTGATCCGCTGGATTTCCACCAGTTCGTGGTTGACCCGGTCAACGAAGCTGTTGTCCTGGTCGAGCACGTAGGCGAAACCACCGGTCATGCCTGAGCCGAAGTTGTAGCCGGTCTTGCCCAGGACGCAGACGAAACCACCGGTCATGTACTCGCAGCAGTGATCGCCCGTGCCTTCAACCACGGTGTGAGCACCGGAGTTACGCACGGCAAACCGCTCACCCGCGGTGCCGGCGGCAAACAACTTGCCGCCCGTGGCGCCGTACAGGCAGGTGTTGCCGATGATGGCACTGTCCTGAGTCTTGTAGACGCTGCCCTTCGGCGGAACGATAACCAGCTTGCCGCCAGTCATGCCTTTGCCGACGTAGTCGTTGGCATCGCCTTCCAGGTACATGTTCAGGCCGCCGGCGTTCCACACGCCGAAGCTCTGACCGGCCGTCCCTTTGAAGCGGAAGGTGATCGGCGCGTTCGCCATGCCTTGGTTGCCGTGTTTGCGGGCGATTTCACCGGAGATCCGCGCGCCGATCGAACGGTCGCAGTTGCAGATATCCAGGGCGAAATCAGCGCCGCTCATGTCGTTGATGGCCGAGGTGGCCATGTCGACCATTTTCTCGGCCAGCAGGCCCTTGTCGAACGGCGGGTTGCGGTCGACCTGGCAGAATTGGGGCTTGTCTGCCGGGATGTGATCGCTGCCGAGCAACGGGGTCAGGTCCAGGTGTTGCTGCTTGGCGGTCTGGCCTTCGAGGATATCCAGCAGATCGGTACGACCGATCAGCTCTTCGAGGGAGCGCACGCCCAGCTTGGCCAGCCACTCGCGGGTTTCTTCGGCGACGTAGGTGAAGAAATTCACCACCATGTCGACGGTCCCGATGTAGTGATCCTTGCGCAGCTTCTCGTTCTGAGTGGCGACGCCGGTGGCGCAGTTGTTCAGGTGGCAGATGCGCAGGTATTTGCAGCCCAACGCGATCATTGGCGCGGTGCCGAAGCCGAAGCTTTCAGCGCCGAGGATCGCGGCCTTGATCACGTCGAGGCCGGTTTTCAGGCCGCCGTCGGTCTGCACCCGGACTTTGCCGCGCAGGTCGTTGCCACGCAGGGTCTGGTGGGTTTCGGCCAGGCCGAGCTCCCACGGAGCACCGGCGTATTTGATCGACGTCAGCGGCGATGCACCGGTGCCGCCGTCGTAGCCGGAGATGGTGATCAAGTCCGCGTAGGCCTTGGCCACACCGGCGGCGATGGTGCCGACGCCCGCTTCTGCAACGAGCTTCACCGAGACCAGGGCCTTCGGGTTGACTTGTTTCAGGTCGAAAATCAACTGCGACAAGTCTTCGATCGAATAGATGTCGTGGTGCGGCGGCGGCGAAATCAGGGTCACGCCCGGCACCGCGTAACGCAGCTTGGCGATCAGACCGTTGACCTTGCCGCCTGGCAGCTGACCCCCTTCACCGGGCTTGGCGCCCTGAGCGACTTTGATCTGCAGCACTTCAGCGTTGACCAGGTATTCCGGGGTTACACCAAAACGGCCAGTCGCGACTTGCTTGATTTTCGAGCTTTTGATGGTGCCGTAACGCGCCGGGTCTTCGCCGCCTTCGCCGGAGTTGGAACGCGCACCGAGGCGGTTCATGGCTTCGGCCAGGGCTTCGTGGGCTTCTGGCGACAATGCGCCCAACGAGATGCCCGCAGAGTCGAAGCGCTTGAGCACCGATTCCAGCGGTTCGATCTCGCTGATGTCCAGCGGCGTGTCCAGGGTCTTCACCTTGAACAGATCGCGGATCATCGACACCGGACGGTTATCCACCAGCGCCGTGTATTCCTTGAACTTGCTGTAGTCGCCCTGCTGCACAGCGGCTTGCAGAGTATTGACCACGTCCGGGTTGTACGCGTGATATTCGCCACCGTGGACGAACTTCAGCAGACCGCCCTGCTGGATCGGCTTGCGCGGGCTCCAGGCTTCGGCCGCCAGGGCTTTCTGCTCGGCTTCGATGTCGACGAAACGCGCACCCTTGATGCGGCTCGGTACGCCACGGAAGCTCAGCTCACAGACTTCTTCAGACAGGCCGATGGCTTCGAACAACTGCGCACCGCGGTACGACGTAATGGTCGAGATACCCATCTTCGACAGGATCTTCAACAGACCTTTGGTGATGCCTTTGCGGTAGTTCTTGAACACCTCATAGAGGTCGCCCAGCACTTCACCGGTACGGATCAGGTCGCCCAGCACTTCGTAGGCCAGGAACGGATAGACCGCCGAGGCGCCGAAACCGATCAACACCGCAAAGTGATGCGGGTCACGAGCGGTGGCGGTTTCCACGAGGATGTTGGAGTCGCAACGCAGGCCTTTCTCGGTCAGGCGGTGGTGCACCGCGCCGGTGGCGAGCGAAGCGTGGATCGGCAACTTGCCCGGGGCAATGTGGCGGTCACTCAGCACGACCTGGGTGCGGCCGGAGCGCACGGCTTCTTCAGCCTGATCGGCGACGTTGCGGATGGCCGCTTCGAGGCCGACGCTTTCGTCGTAGTTGAGGTCGATAATCGCGCGCTCGAAGCCCGGACGATCCAGGTTCATCAGCGAACGCCACTTGGCCGGCGAAATGACCGGCGAGCTTAGGATCACGCGCGAGGCGTGTTCCGGCGACTCCTGGAAGATGTTGCGCTCGGCACCGAGGCAGATCTCCAGCGACATGACGATGGCTTCACGCAACGGGTCGATCGGCGGGTTGGTGACCTGCGCGAACTGCTGGCGGAAATAGTCGTACGGCGTGCGCACGCGCTGGGACAGCACGGCCATTGGCGTATCGTCGCCCATCGAGCCGACAGCTTCGTAGCCCTGCTCGCCGAGCGGACGCAATACCTGGTCGCGCTCTTCGAACGTGACCTGGTACATCTTCATGTATTGCTTGAGCTGGTCGACATCGTAGAAAGCCGAACCGTGGTCGTTGTCTTCCATGGTCGCCTGGATGCGCAGGGCATTCTTGCGCAGCCATTGCTTGTACGGATGACGGGACTTCAAGCGGTTGTCGATGGCATCGGTGTCGAGGATCTGACCGGTTTCGGTGTCCACGGCGAAGATCTGGCCCGGGCCCACACGTCCCTTGGCGATCACGTCTTCAGGCTGGTAGTTCCAGACGCCGATTTCCGAGGCCAGGGTGATGAAACCGTTCTTGGTGGTGACCCAACGCGCCGGACGCAGACCGTTACGGTCGAGCAGGCACACCGCGTAACGACCATCGGTCATTACCACGCCGGCCGGGCCGTCCCAAGGTTCCATGTGCATCGAGTTGTATTCGTAGAACGCCCGCAGATCCGGGTCCATGGTTTCGACGTTCTGCCACGCAGGCGGAATGATCATCCGCACGCCACGGAACAGGTCGATGCCACCAGTGACCATCAGCTCGAGCATGTTGTCCATGCTGGAGGAGTCGGAACCGACACGGTTGACCAGCGGGCCGAGCTCTTCCAGGTCCATCAGATCGTTGGTGAACTTGGTGCGACGGGCCACGGCCCAGTTACGGTTGCCGGTGATGGTGTTGATCTCGCCGTTGTGGGCGAGGAAGCGGAACGGCTGCGCCAACGGCCATTTCGGCAGGGTGTTGGTCGAGAAGCGCTGGTGGAACACGCAAATCGAGGTTTGCAGGCGCTGATCGCTGAGGTCTGGATAGAAGGCGGTCAAATCCGCCGGCATCATCAGGCCTTTATAAATGATGGTCTTGTGCGAAAAGCTGCAGATGTAGTGATCGGCATCGGCAGCGTTGGCCACGGACGAGCGACGACGGGAGGTGAACAGCTTGATCGCCATGTCCTGGTCGCTCAGGCCTTCACCGCCGATGTACACCTGTTCGATCTGCGGCAGGCGCTCCAGGGCCAGACGGCCGAGGACGCTGGTATCGATCGGCACTTTGCGCCAGCCGATAAGCTGCAGGCCAGCGGCCAGAATCTCGCGGTTCATGTTCTCGCGAGCGGCTTCGGCTTTGACCGGGTCCTGGTTGAAGAAGACCATGCCCACGGCATATTGCTTGGGCAGTTCGACGCCGAAGGTTTCCTGGGCGATGGCTCGCAGGAACACGTCCGGCTTTTGAATCAGCAGACCGCAACCGTCACCGGTCTTGCCGTCGGCGTTGATCCCACCGCGGTGGGTCATGCAGGTCAGGGCCTCGATGGCCGTTTGCAAAAGGGTATGACTGGGCTCGCCCTGCATATGGGCTATCAGGCCGAAACCGCAGTTATCCTTGAATTCATCTGGTTGGTACAGACCTGCTTTCATAGACACTTTCTCACCAGGCTGCCTCTTTTCGAGGCAAATTTCTTTTCAATTCAACCACTTGCGTTCCGCGCCGAACGTTCGCCGGCTTTAGCGGGGGCAAAAGGGTGGTCATTGTACACAGCGACACAGAGGCTCACAAATTTGACGACGAACTGTCGCAAATCTATGTCGCATTTGTGAAAGGTTTAAAGCGATCTGCTGTGCTAGTCAAAACTTTTTTAATTTTGACCGCAACGACTCAAAGACTACTGTGACGCAGACACCACAAGGCACGCGGCCTGTAGAGGCGGCATGCACTTGTAGAAATTTTGAGGTGCTTGGAGAGGCGGCCTGGGTAAGGCCGCCGAATCTTCAGCGAGTTGTTGCCAGTTCCTGTTGGACGCTGGCGACAGTGCGAGGCCAAGGTTTACCAGCCTGAACCTTCGCTGGCAAGGCCTTGATGGCGGTCAGGGCTGCATCGCGGTTGGCGAAGTTACCGTAGGTGATGACGTAAAGCGGCTTGCCGTTGAGGACTTTCTTGAAGTAACGGTACTCGCCGCCCTGCTCTTTCACGAAGTTTTGCGCAGTCGCTTCGGAGCTGGTGCCGAGGATCTGCACCACGTAGTTGCTGGTAGGCTGCCCGGCGTACCAGGTGCCACCAGCGCCTTTCGCAGGAGCGGCGGCTGGCTTCTCGACAGGCTTGGCGGTGGCCACGGCGGCTGGCTTGGCTGGGGCTGGGGCCGGCTTCACGGCTGGCGCAGTCGGGACTGGCTTGGCGGTCGCAACCTGAGTCGGCGCAGGCACCGGTTTGGCGGCAGGCGTCGGCGCAGGGCCAGGCTGGATGCCCGCCGGCGGCGCAGTGGTGGTCACGGTTGGCGGTGTAGCGCTGGAACCTTCGACCGGCACACCGTCGTCGCCTTCGGTGATGCCACCGGCGGCTTCGGCCAGCGGACCGCGCATGACCGGTTGCGAGTTGCCGACCAGCGGCAATGGCATCGGCTGCGAATTGCCGGCGAATTCGACGGAAGGTGCCCCGCCGCTATTAGGTTGTGGCGTGCCCTGGCCGAGCGGCAGTTGCGCCTGTTCGTTGGCCGGCGCGCCGGTGGTCGGTGCTTTGCTGCGGCCCGGCATCAACCAGGCGGCGGCTACCGCGACCACGACGACGGCGGAAATCGCCAATACGTGTTTCTTCGGCATGTTGAACCCCATACTTGGACGCTTGACCGCTGAGCGGCTGGCAATCATGGCTTCGATCATTGCATCGCGGGCAACCTGGTTGATGTTGCCAGGCCAGCCGTCGGAGCTTTCGTGAATATCAGAGATCTGATCTGCGGTAAAAAGTTCGATACCCCGGCCGGCGCCTTCGAGCCGCTGGTCCAGGTATTCGCGGGTTTCTTCTTCGGTGTAAGGCTGCAGCTCAATGACGTGGAAGCGTTCTTCCTCGAGGCTCAGCGCGTCCAGTTGCGCAATCAGCGACGACTCACCGAACAGAAACACATGCGGACGACCTTCCGGCGCACCGGCGGCCAGGGCCAGCAAGGCCTCCAGCGCGGATTCGTCGAGCTGCTCGGCGTCATCGACCAGCAAATAGACTTCCTGCCCGGTCAGCGCCAGTTGCACGACCTGCGAAAGAATCGCATTGACCTCCGCCTGGGCAACATTCAGCGCCTGTGCCACCTGATGCAGCACGCCGGCCGCATCGCCAGCGCCACGGGCGGAAACCACCACGCTTTGCACCGATTGCTTGTTGGTGCTGGCCACCAGGGCCTGGCGCAACAGGGTCTTGCCGCTGCCCTGCGGGCCGGTGACCACCAGCAGCAACTGGCTATAGCGCGCCAGATGATGCAGCTGCCCCAGCACCGGTTTGCGCTGGGCCGGGAAGAATTTGAAGCCAGGCACCCGTGGAGCAAAAGGGTCATGACTCAACTGGTAATGGCCGAGGAAAGCCTCGTCGGCATGCAAACTAGTCATCGGGATCTTATTAACCTTTAAGCTGAGCCAGGGCGCGGTAATCCGCTCCCAGCGTGGCCTGTAAAACTTCTTTCGGATAATCGTCGGTCACCACCGCTTCGCCCATGTGGCGCAGCAGCACCAGGCGTAAACGACCGTCGATCACTTTCTTGTCAATTGCCATGTGTTCTAGAAAATCGGCTTCAGTCATCTCTTCAGGCGGGATGACCGGCAGGCCGGCACGCTGAAACAGGCGAATGCCGCGATCGCGTTCTTGCTCGCTGATCCAGCCCAATCGCGCGGACATTTCCAAAGCCATTACGGTGCCAGCAGCGACGGCTTCACCATGAAGCCAGACACCATAGCCCATATGGGTTTCGATAGCGTGGCCGAAGGTGTGGCCCAGGTTCAACGTGGCACGAACACCGGTTTCCTTCTCGTCGGCACCGACCACTTCAGCCTTGGCGGCGCAGGAACGCTCGATGGCATACGTCAGGGCGACCTGGTCCAGGGCGCGCAGGCGATCGACGTTTTCTTCGAGCCAGGTCAGGAATGGCTCGTCGCAGATCAGCCCGTACTTGATGACTTCCGCCAGCCCCGCTGAGAGTTCGCGGGCCGGCAGGGTGTTTAGGGTCGCGGTATCGATCAGCACGACGTTCGGCTGATAAAACGCGCCGACCATGTTCTTGCCCAGCGGATGGTTGATCCCGGTCTTGCCGCCCACCGAGGAGTCGACTTGCGACAGCAACGTGGTCGGGACCTGGATGAAATCGACACCGCGCTGATAGCAGGCAGCCGCGAAACCGGCCATGTCACCAATCACACCGCCACCGAGGGCGATCACCGTGGTACGGCGGTCGTGGCGTGCAGTCAGCAGGCCGTCGAAAATCAGTTGCAGGGTTTCCCAGGTCTTGAAGGCTTCGCCGTCGGGCAGCACCACGGAAATCACCGAGAACTGCGCGAGGCTGCGGGTCAGACGTTCGAGATAGAGCGGCGCAACGGTCTCGTTTGAGATGATCGCCACTTGCCGTCCGCGGATGTGCGGTACCAGCAGTTCCGGCTGATCCAACAAACCTTCGCCAATATGAATCGGGTAGCTGCGCTCGCCTAGATCGACCTTGAGTGTCTGCATGTGTCCCCACAGTGAAGATGGAATCAGGCGTCCTGCCTTGAATTAACGAATGTCCACGGCGTCTGCTGGTGTGACGCCGTTCGGTAGCCATCCGCCACAACCATGAGCAGTCGTGACAGGACGCCGAGGATAGCGCATTTCGCGCCTCGCTTTAACGGGGAGGTAGTTGCTGCAAGCGTTCGAGAATATCGAGCACGACCATTCGCGGCGGCCGCTCATCGGTTTCAACCACCAGGTCAGCGATTTCCCGATACAGCGGGTCGCGGATCGCCAGCAGATCCCGCAGGGTCTTGGCCGGATCAGCGGTGCGCAACAAGGGGCGATTGCGATCGCGGGACGTGCGGCCGACCTGCTGCTCGACAGAGGCATGCAGATAGACCACCCGACCGCCGGCGTGCAACGCCCGACGATTGGCTTCGCGCATCACCGCGCCACCACCGGTCGCCAACACCACGCCGTCGCAGCCGCACAGCTCGGCAATCATCGCCTGCTCGCGGTCACGAAAGCCCGGTTCGCCTTCTTTATCGAAAATCCACGGGATATTGGCGCCCGTGCGCAATTCAATTTCCTTATCGGAATCTTTGAACGGCAGGCGCAGCTCTTTGGCCAGCAACCGGCCGATGGTGCTTTTTCCAGCCCCCATCGGTCCAACAAGAATCAAATTTCGCACAGAATCAATGACTCACAGCAATCGCCTGGTTATTCATGATACGCGGAGTGAGAAATACCAGCAGCTCGGATTTTTTCTCCGAAACCACATCACGCCGGAAAAGGCGGCCAAGATACGGCACATCACCGAGAAATGGCACCTTATCTACAACCTTGCTCTGAGTATTTGAGAAAACCCCACCAATCACGATGGTCTCGCCATCATTGACCAGGACCTTGGCATTGACCTCGTTTTTCTTGATCGGGGGTACATCCTGGACCTTGTTCAGGTAGTCCGGCTCATCCTTGGTCACCTTGACCTCCATGATGATCCGGTTGTCCGGGGTGATCTGCGGCGTGACCTCAAGGGACAGCGACGCTTCCTTGAACGACACCGACGTGGCACCGCTGGAACTGGCTTCCTGATAGGGAATCTCGGTGCCCTTGAGAATTTTCGCGGTCTCCTTGTCGGACGTGACCACCTTGGGTTGTGAGACGATTTCGCCGTTACCGGTCTTCTCCATTGCGGTCAGCTCCAGGTCCAGCAACACGTTATCGGTGATGAAGGCGATGCCGATCCCCGAGGTGTTGCCCGCAGCGCCCAGGTCGACAAACGGCGAGTTGGTGCTGGTGCTGCCCGGAGTACCAATAGTGGTCGACGAGCCATTGCTGACGCCGGATGTGTTCCAGTTGCCCTTGTTCTGCACCGAACCGCCCCAGCGCACGCCGAGGCTTTTGTCGTAGTCGACGTTGGCTTCGACGATTCGAGCCTCGATCATCACCTGACGCACCGGGATATCTAGTTGCGCGACGATGCGACGAAGTTCGTCGAGTCGGTCCTGGGTCTGGTAGGCAATGATGTTGTTGGTCCGTTCATCAACCGTGATCGAACCCCGCTCGTCGATTTTCGCTTCGGCACTGGTCACCGACGTGAACAGCTTGGCGATGTCGGCGGCCTTGGCGTAGTTGACCTGCAGCAATTCGCGACGCAAAGGCGCGAGCTCGGAAATCTGCTTCTGCGATTCCAGTTCCTGACGTTCACGCGCGGCGATTTCATCGGCCGGCGCCACCAGCAGGACGTTACCGATCTTGCGCTTGTCCAGGCCTTTGGTTTTCAGCACCAGGTCCAGCGCCTGGTCCCACGGCACGTTCTGCAAACGCAAGGTGATGCCGCCCTGCACCGTGTCGCTGGCCACCAGATTGAGGTTGGTGAAATCAGCGATCAGTTGCAGCACCGAACGCACATCGATGTCCTGGAAATTCAGCGAGAGTTTTTCACCGGTATAGGCAAAACGTTCGGCGTTGCGCTTTTGCAGGTCGTCGACGGTCATTGGCCGAATGCTGACCGTCAGCTTGTTGTCGGTCTGGTAGGTCGAATAATCGAAGGCTCCACTAGGCTCGATACTGATCGTGGCCCGATCCCCCGTGGCGCTGGCATTGACGAACTGCACCGGGGTGGCGAAATCCTTGACGTCCAGGCGCACGCGCAACGGTTCTGGCAATTGGGTTTTGGCGAATCCCAGGATGATCTTTCCGTCGCGCTCCTGGATGTCCGGGGCGATGGACGGATCCGACAGATCAATCACTACATTGCCTTCACCCTGCGTACCGCGCTGGAAATCCACACCGCGAATGGCTTTGCCCACGGGCGCATAGGCTTTCGTCGGGGCGGGCATTGCAGTCGCGGCGCGAGGCGCGCGGGTAGTCGGCCGAGGCGTTTTGTTATTGGCGCCTTGCCCGACCACCACAATCAGGTTGTTGCCGTCGACACGGGCGCTGTACGGGGTCAACTGGGTCAGATTGATGATTAGCCGCGTCCGGTCCTTGGCTTCCACCACCGTCGCGCTACGGGCATTGCCACCACCCAGCTCACGACTCTTGCTCGAAAGCTGATTGACCACCCCGGGCAGATCCAGCGCGATTCGTGCCGGCGACTCGGTCGTATAACCGTGAGGTTGTGGGGGCGGGCCATCGAAAGACAACTTCAACTCGACACGATCACCCGGCAGCGCAGCAACATCCAGCGCTTTGAGGTTGGCCGCTTGTACCATCGGCGACAGCAACGCTATCCATAGCGAGATACCGAGGGTTGAGAAAATCCTGTTCATTATTCGAGTTCCACTATGAGTGCTCTTTCAAAGGGATGGTTCGTGGCCGTTCCAGCCAGGCGCCTTCGCCGTCGGGAACGATTTCGACCACATCGACTTGCGAGCCGCTGATGGCGACGATCCGTCCATCGTTACGCCCCAGGTAATCGCCGACTTTCAGCCGATGCACCCCGCCTGCCCCGCGCAACAGCGCAAAGGAGCCGGTTGCATTGGAGATCGTGCCGACCATTTCAAACTGCTCGATGTTGAAACCTTCGAGGTATTGCCTGGCCCGGTTGGGGTCGGGTTTGACGTTGCGCGAGCCGCGCTTCTGCCCCGCCAGATCGACCCTGACCTGCCGAGAAAACGGGCTGCGCAGGTTGGCAGCGTTATAGGTGAACGTTGGGTAAGACCGGAATGTCGGCGTTGGTTCAATCTTGCCCGGCGGCCGCAGACGGACTTCATTCATGAAGGCGTCGAGGTCGCCAACGTCATTGCCGTTGCCGCAACCGGCCAGGCCGGCGAGCAACACAACCATCGACACGCAACGAATCGGGTTCATTTCTGCAACCCCTTGTCGTTGTAGCGATAGGTCTTGGCAAGGATGCTCATGCGTAGTTTCGGACCGCCCTCGGGGTCGGCCGGCGCAAGGTCGAAATCATGCAGCGTAACGATCCGCGGCAACCCGGCCACGCCACTGACGAACGTCGCCAGGTCGTGATAGGCACCCGTCACGGTGATCTGGATCGGCAGTTCGATGTAGAACTGCTGGGCAACCTCCGGCAACAGCTTGATCTCTTCGAACTCCAGCCCGCTACCGAGGCCGGTGCGGGTGATGTCCTCCAGCAGCCCGGGCACCTCGGTATCGCTGGGCAATTGCCGCAGCAACACGCCAAAAGAGTTCTCCATCTCTTTCATTTGCTGGGTATACAGCTCCAGGTTTGCCGCCATGTGCGCCTTGTTCGCGAATTGCTCCTTGAGGGTCGACTCCTCTTCACGCTTGAGTCCGAGGTGATCTTCCTGATCGCTGATGTAAAAGGTGTAGCCGAGGGTCAACACCAGAACCATGAGCAAGACGCCCGCCAGGGCCTTGATCGCTGGCGGCCAGGACCCCATGTTGTTGGTGTCCAGATCGTTGATGTCGATCTTGCGCAGGCTTTCGAACCATTCCGAGGGGCTCATTTGCCAGCCTCCACAACGGCGGGCTGAGTCTGACGGACGGTCAACTGAAAGACGTTGGCCTGATCCAGCTGACCGGCGGTGGTGGCTTTGACTTCCGTGAGACTCGGCGCATCGAACCAATCGGACGCATCCAGATTGCGCATCAGGTCCGAAACACGATTGTTCGATTCCGCCGCACCGGTAATGGACAGGGTTTTTCCGGCCATTTTCACTTCGGTGAAATACACCCCGTCAGGCAGGGTACGCGCCAACTGGTCGAAAATCCGCCCACTGATCGGACGGTTACCTTGCAGGTCCTGGATGATGCGCATGCGCTCGACGAGCTGCTGGCGACGGGACTTCAGGTCGCTGATCTGCTTGATGCGCTCATCGACCACGGCAATCTGTTTGCCGATGTATTCGTTACGGGCCACTTGTCGGTCAATGGCGCTGCTGATGACCTGGTCCGCGATAAAAATCGCGCCCACCGAGCACACCAATACGCCGACCAGCGCCAGCAAAAAGCGCTTGCGGCGCTCTTCACGCAGCTCCTCGCGCCAGGGTAAAAGATTGATCCGTGCCATCAGTCGAAACTCCTGAGGGCGAGCCCGCAAGCGATCATCAGTGCTGGCGCATCGCTTGCCAGGGCCCCGGCGTTGACCTTGCTGCTCAATGCCATGTCGGAGAACGGATTGGCCACCTGGGTTGGCGTGCCCAACCGCTGCTCGATCAGGCGGTCAAGCCCCGGGACCGACGCGGTACCGCCAGCCAGCAGGATGTGATCGACCGCGTTGTACTGACCGGATGCGAAGAAGAACTGCAACGACCGGAAAACCTGCTGCACCAGCGCATCGCGAAACGGTTGCAAGACTTCGCTGACGTAGTCATCCGGCAACCCGCCCTGCTTCTTCGCCAGCCCCGCCTGTTCGACGGTCAGGCCATAACGACGCTGGATTTCCTCCGTGAGCTGACGACCACCGAACAATTGTTCCCGGGTGTAGATGATCCGCCCGTTGTACAGCACGCTCAGGGTGGTCATGGTCGCGCCGATGTCGACCACCGCCACGGTCAGCCCCTCCTGAGAGACCGCCAGTTGCCCCGCCAGCAAGGAGAACGACCGCTCCAGCGCATAGGCCTCGACATCCACCACTCGCGCGGTCAGGCCGGCCAGCGCCAGGGCAGCTTCACGCACCTCCACGTTTTCCTTGCGACAGGCCGCCAGCAGCACATTGACCCGTTCGGGGTTACGCACCGACACGCCCTGGACTTCGAAGTCGATGGCGACTTCATCCAATGGATAGGGGATGTACTGATCGGCCTCGATCTTCAGCTGGTTTTCCATCTCGTCATCGGAAAGACCTGCGTCCATCTCGATGGTTTTGGTGATGACTGCCGAACCGGCGACGGCCACGGCGACATTCCTGAGGTTGGTTTTGGCCTTGAGCAGCACGCGCGCGAGTGCCTGGCCCACGCCTTCGAGCTCGGCGATATTTTTTTCGACCACTGCGTTGGTAGGCAAGGGCTCGACCGCATAGGCCTCGACCCGATAACGCTCACCCTGGCGACTTAGCTCAAGCAACTTCACCGACGTGGAGCTGATGTCGATGCCCAGAAGCGTATTGGCTTTTTTATTGAAGAGTCCTAGCACTACCAATTCCCTATGACTATCCGTGTCTTACGGACTCTGTAATACCCATTGCGTTCAAACCACCCGTCTTGACAGCAGCGCAAATGACGCCCTCGACGGAAAAATGCTTATAATGCCCAGCGATTTTTTCCGGTTTTTACTGCAAGCGCGGGTCGTTCCCTGTTATCTGAACCCTGTTGCCCAATTCATTCTTTGCCCTGGATATCCCAAAGCCTTGATTCGTCTGCTGAAATTTTTCGGTTGGTCCATCGTCGCCGTTTTCTGCGGACTGCTCCTTGGTCTGAGCGGCGCGTTTCTTTACCTTAGTCCGGGATTGCCATCTGTGGAGGCTCTGCGAAGCATCCAGTTGCAGATTCCATTGCGGGTATACAGCAGCGACAACAAGTTGATCGCAGAATTTGGCGAGATGCGCCGCACACCAATCCGTTTCGCCGACATTCCCCCCAATTTCATCAATGCGTTACTAAGTGCTGAAGACGATAATTTCGCCAACCACTACGGCGTCGATCCCAGCAGCTTGATGCGCGCTGCAACCCAGTTGGTAAAAAGCGGACACATCCAGTCCGGCGGCAGCACCATCACCATGCAGGTGGCGAAGAACTTCTTCCTGACCAGCGAACGCAGCTTCTCGCGCAAAACCACCGAAATCCTCCTGGCCCTGCAGATCGAACGGCAGCTGACCAAGGACGAAATCCTGGAGCTGTACGTCAACAAGATCTACCTGGGTAACCGCGCCTATGGCATCGAAGCCGCCGCGCAGGTTTACTACGGCAAATCGATTCGTGATGTCAGCCTGGCGCAGATGGCGATGATCGCCGGCCTGCCAAAAGCCCCTTCGCGCTTCAACCCGCTGGCCAATCCGGCCCGCAGCAAGGAACGTCGCGACTGGATCCTGGGGCGCATGTACAAGCTCGGCAAAATCACCGAAGCCGACTACACCACTGCGATCAACGAACCGCTGAACGCCAGCTACCACGTGCCGACGCCGGAAGTGAACGCGCCGTACATTGCTGAAATGGCCCGTGCCGAAATGGTCGGCCGCTATGGCAGCGATGCGTACACCGAAGGTTTTCGCGTGACCACGACGGTGCCGAGCAATCTCCAGGAAATGGCCAACACCGCGCTGCACGAAGGCTTGATGACCTACGATCAGCGTCACGGCTATCGCGGTCCCGAGTCGCGCCTGCCGGGCAAGACTCGCGAGGCCTGGGCCACCGAACTGACCAAACAGCGGACCATCAGCAGCCTCGAGCCCGCCATCGTCACTCAGGTCGACAAGACTGGCCTGCAAGTATTGACCCGCACCGGCGAAGAACACGTCGGCTGGGACAGCATGAAATGGGCGCGTCCGTTCCTGAACACCAACAGCATGGGCGCCAATCCGAAGCAGCCCTCGGACGTGGCTCAGGTCGGTGACCTGATTCGCGTGCAGCGCCAACCGGACAATTCGCTGAAGTTCAGCCAGATCCCGCAAGCGCAAGGCGCGCTGGTGTCACTTGATCCGCAGAACGGCGCCATTCGCTCGCTGGTCGGTGGTTTCGCCTTTGAGCAGAGCAACTACAACCGCGCCATGCAGGCCAAGCGTCAGCCGGGTTCGAGCTTCAAGCCCTTCGTGTACAGCGCCGCGCTGGATAATGGCTACACCGCCGCCAGCCTGGTGAACGATGCGCCGATCGTGTTCGTCGATGAATACCTGGACAAGGTCTGGCGCCCGAAGAACGACACCAACACCTTCCTCGGCCCGATCCGCCTGCGCGAAGGGCTGTACAAGTCGCGCAACCTGGTGTCGATCCGTCTGGTGCAGGCGCTGGGCATCGATCGCACCATCGACTACATCAGCAAGTTCGGCTTCAACAAGCAGGACCTGCCGCGCAACCTGTCCCTGGCCCTGGGCACCGCGACCCTGACGCCAATGGAAATCGCCACCGGCTGGAGCACCTTCGCCAACGGTGGCTACAAAATCAGCCCGTACATCATCGACAAGATCGAAAGCCGCAATGGCGACACGCTGTTCGTCGCCAACCCGCCGAGCGTTCCTCAGGGCGCCGCAGTGACCAACGGCATCGCCGCACCGACCGACGCCCAGGCATTCACGGTCAATGCGACTCCAGGGGAAGCTCCAGCCGCACCCGGCACTGCGCCGCAAACGCCGGCCGTGGCCGAACGCATCGTCGACGGTCGCACCACTTACATCCTCAACAGCATGCTTGAGGACGTGATCAAACTCGGCACCGGCCGCCGCGCACTGGCCTTGGGTCGCAGTGACATTGCGGGCAAGACCGGTACCACCAACGAATCCAAGGACGCCTGGTTCTCCGGCTACAACGCCGATTACGTAACCACCGTCTGGACCGGGTTCGATCAGCCTGAAAGCCTGGGCAAGCGCGAGTTCGGTGGCACCGTCGCGCTGCCGATCTGGATGAACTACATGGCGGCCGCGCTCAAGGACAAGCCGCCTCACACTCAACCAGAGCCGGAAGGCATTCTCAGTTTGCGGGTTGACCCCGTCAGCGGCCGTGCGGCCAGCCCAGGCACGCCTGGCGCGTACTTCGAGCTGTTCAAGGCCGAGGACACGCCTCCGTCGGTGAATGAACTGGGTAACGGCAATGCGCCGGGCAGCCCGCTGCCAGCGGACGAAGCAGCGCCAATCGATCTGTTCTGATCGCGTAGCGCAACGCAAAAGCCCCGCCTTCTCAAGAAGAGCGGGGCTTTTTATGGCCTGCAGGTTTTGCTTTGTCCTTGAGGGCCTCTCCGCGGGCAAACCTCGCTCCTACGGACATGGAAAGTTCCCAGCGCTTGCCCCTGTAGGAGCGAGGCTTGCCCGCAAAGAGATCCTTACAGACACCACAAAAACCACAGACAAAAAAAAGCCCCGACTCAAATGAGCCGGGGCTTTCGGTTGAAGCGCTACAACGGCTTAGCCGTTGAACACGTCATCCACGCTTTTCAGCGGGTAGTTCTTCGGATACGGCAGGGTCGCTACGCCGGTCTCGATGGCGGCCTTGGCCACGGCATCGGAGATCACGGTGATCAGGCGGGCATCCATTGGCTTCGGAATGATGTACTCACGACCGAATTCCAGCTTGATGCCGCCGTAGGCGTCGCACACTTCCTGAGGAACCGGCAGCTTGGCCAGTTCGCGCAGGGCGTTGGCCGCTGCCACTTTCATTTCTTCGTTGATGCGCTTGGCGCGAACGTCCAGGGCACCGCGGAAGATGAACGGGAAGCCCAATACGTTGTTGACCTGGTTCGGGTAGTCCGAACGGCCGGTCGCCATGATCACGTCGTCACGGGTGGCGTGCGCCAGTTCCGGGGCGATTTCCGGATCCGGGTTCGAGCAGGCGAACACGATCGGGTTGGCCGCCATGGACTTCAGGCCTTCAGCGCTCAGCAGGTTCGGGCCGGACAGGCCAACGAACACGTCAGCACCGGTCAGGGCGTCAGCCAGGGTGCGCTTGTCGGTCGCGTGAGCGAAGACAGCCTTGTACTGGTTCAGGTCGTCACGGCCGGAGTGGATCACACCGGTACGGTCAACCATGAAGATGTTTTCGATGTTGGCGCCCATGCTCACCAGCAATTTCATGCAGGAGATGGCGGCCGCACCGGCGCCCAGGCAGACGATCTTGGCGTCAGCGAGGGTTTTGCCAGCGATTTCCAGGGCGTTGATCATGCCGGCCGCGGTAACGATTGCGGTGCCGTGCTGGTCATCGTGGAACACTGGAATGTCGCACTGCTCGATCAGAGCGCGCTCGATCTCAAAGCACTCAGGTGCCTTGATGTCTTCCAGGTTGATGCCGCCGAAGGTGATGGAGATACGCTTGACGGTGTCGATGAAGGCTTGCGGGCTTTCGGAGTCGACTTCGATGTCGAAAACGTCGATGCCGGCGAAGCGCTTGAACAACACGCCCTTACCTTCCATGACTGGCTTGGAAGCCAATGGGCCGAGGTTACCCAGGCCGAGAATCGCGGTGCCATCGGAAATGACTGCAACCAGGTTGCCTTTGCCGGTGTATTTGTAGGCCAGTTCAGGATCGCGGGCGATTTCGCGTACTGGTTCGGCTACGCCGGGGCTGTAGGCCAGCGACAGGTCGCGGGCGGTAGCGGTGGCCTTGGTGAGCTCGACACTCAGCTTCCCTGGACGAGGATGGGCATGATATTCGAGAGCGGCAGTTTTCAAATCAGACATGTGGGCATTCCGCTTTTACTGTTGGACAGACGGACCGCCGAGGATACGCGTGTCGCAAAGTCCCCACAAGACTGACCGGTCACCCCTGTCAAGCGCCCTGCCCTACGACTTTGGGCCAAGAGCCGCGGAACACAAGGGATAGACTGTTCACAATCGCTATAAAAAATGTCTACAATTTTTTATCGGGGCGCCGCTTGCAGCATCGCCGGATCGGTCAGCGGCAGAAGCCAGCGTGCCTGCCCGGATTTCAAGCCGCCCCGACGCGATCGATCCACGACCCAGCCACGCGCCTCAATCTGCTTGCCCTTCAGCCGCTCAAGCGATGCAACATCGAACTGCCCGAGCAAATTGGGTGCAACGCGCAATACAACCGCGTCCTGCAACTCAATCCAAACTCCGCCGCGATTGCGCTGAACCTTGCTCACACGACCACTGAGCACGGCAAAACCGGAGGCGTTGATCTGCTCCGCTTTCAGTACAGGGGATTGCCGCCACAGGCCAAGGCCGGCCTGACGGGCGCTGAGTTCGGCGGCTTGCTGACAGCTGACCAAATCGACATTCGGCGCGACCGCCACTTGAAAACCAAGGCCCTCGGCGAGCATCTGCGCTTCGAGGTTGGCGCCATTGGCGCCATAAACATGGGCCAGCGTGCGACCGTAATGATCTTTGCTTTCTTTGCCGGGCAGCAAACCCACGCGCCCGTCGCTGGCCGCCACCAGCGCTTCCAGGCGTTTGCGCGCGACCACGGCGAACGGCTCGTCGGAACGGCCCTGCTTGCCCAGCTCAGGCGTATTCAAGCCGATCATGCGCACACTGCGGCCATCGCTCAGGCGCAAAGTGTCGCCATCCACCACACGCTGCACCGCGACGGGTGTAAGCCCGCTCGGCACCGGGCAGAAGGCCTGGGCGCCGGACAGCCAAATCGCGGACACAAAAAAGGCGCCCGCGAGGGACGCCTTTTTCGTTAGCAAGGTAAAGCCCATGGGGCTTTTCAAGCTTACTCTGCAGCAGCAGGAGCTTTCTTGCCGAAAGCGCCGAAACGGTCTGCGAAGCGCTGTACACGGCCGCCAGTATCCAGAGTCTTCTGCTTACCGGTGTAGAACGGGTGGCATTCGTTGCAAACGTCGATCGGCAGAGCTTTGCCGAAGGTCGAACGGGTTTCGAACTTGTTGCCACAGCTGCAAGTAACAGCAATGACTGGATAATCTGGATGGATATCGGCTTTCATGGTGTCTTCCTCGAGCTAGCGTGCCGCCACTCAACACTATTGTTGAATACCGCACGTAATTAGGCCGCGGATTCTACCAGACAATGCCAATCGCGCAAGCTGTCGCTTCTACCGACCGTCTGCTAGGCTCCCCGCCTGATATGTGCCCCTTGTGGGAGCGGGCTTGCTCGCGAATACGGCCTGCCAGCCAGCGATGAGGTGTCTGACCCAACGCATACGCGAGCAAGCCCACTCCCACAATTAGTATGCGTCCGACTTCTTTTACTGCCCGTTTATCGAGATCCCCGCGTGCCCGACGCCATTTTGCGCCTCGCCCTGCCTTCGCCGCTGCGCCGCCTGTTCGATTACCGTGCCCCGGCCGGGATCCTGCGCGCCCAGTTGCAACCGGGCATGCGCCTGCGGGTGCCGTTTGGCCGGCGGGAGATGATCGGGATTCTGGTGGAGGTCACCGACACCAGCGAAGTCCCGGTGGAAAAGCTCAAACCGGCGCTGGCCCTGCTCGACGCCACCCCGCCGCTACCGCCAGCACTGTTCAAGCTGTGCCTGTGGACCTCGCAGTATTACCAGCACAGCCTCGGTGACACCTTGAGCTGGGCGCTTCCGGTGTTGCTGCGCCAGGGCGAATTGGCCGAGGCGCGCCAGGAACGCTTCTGGTCCGCCGCGCCCGGTGCCAGCCTGGATGATCCGCGTATCGCCCGTGCCCCGCGCCAGCGCGAAGCCCTGGCCACGTTGGCCCAGCACCCTCACGGCGTGGCCCATCAGTTGTTGAGCAAACTGATGCTGAGCAAGGACAGCCTGGATCTGCTGCTGGCCAAGGATCTGGTGCAGGTGGAAATCCGCAAGCACGCTCCCGGCGCCCGCCACGAACATTGGCTGGCGCAACCGGAATTGCCGCTCAACCCTGAGCAGCGTGCCGCGTATGAAGCGATTCGCGCCGGGTTCGACAGTTATCATGCGTTCCTGCTGGCCGGCGTTACCGGCAGCGGCAAGACCGAAGTCTATCTGCAGCTGATCCGCGAAACGCTCGAAGCCGGCAAGCAGGCGCTGGTGCTGATCCCGGAGATCAACCTCGGCCCGCAAACCCTGGCGCGCTTCGAGCAGCGTTTCAATGCGCGCATCGCCCTGATTCACTCGGCAGTCAATGATCGGGAGCGCCTCGAGGCCTGGCTCGCGGCCCGGGACGGTGACGCCGACATCATTATCGGCACCCGCTCGGCGCTGTTCACGCCGATGAAAAATCCCGGCCTGATCATCATCGACGAAGAGCACGACGGCTCCTATAAACAGCAGGAAGGCCTGCGCTATCACGCCCGCGATCTGGCTTTGGTGCGCGCGCGGCAGGAAAACATCCCGATTGTCCTCGGCTCCGCCACGCCTTCACTGGAAAGCCTGCACAACGCCTACACCGGTCGGTATGGGCTCCTACGCCTGAACGAGCGTGCTGGCGGCGCCAAACAACCGCGATTCCTGCGTCTCGATGTAAAAAGCCGTCCGCTGGATAGCGGTATTTCAGGGCCGATGCAGCAAGCCATCGGCCAGACGCTGGCGGCTGGCCAGCAAGTCCTTGTGTTTCTCAATCGTCGCGGCTTTGCGCCGACGCTGCTGTGTCATGACTGCGGCTGGATGTCCGAGTGCCAGCGCTGCGATGCGCGGATGACCGTGCACCAGCGCTCCGGCGAATTGCGCTGCCACCATTGCGGCTACGTGGAACGCGTGCCGCGGCATTGCCCGAAGTGCGGCAAGGTCGATTTACGGCCGGTGGGTGCCGGCACCGAACGCGCAGAAGAGCGCCTGGCGATTCTGTTCCCGGACGTCCCGGTGCTGCGGGTCGACCGCGACAGTACGTCGCGCAAGGACGCGATGAATCAGTTATTCGCCACCATCCAGAAAGGCCAGCCGTGCATTCTGGTGGGCACGCAAATGCTCGCCAAAGGGCACCACTTTCCACGGGTAACGCTGGTGTCGATTCTCGATGCCGACGGTGGATTGTTCTCTGGCGACTTCCGCGCCAGCGAGCGCATGGCACAGTTGATCGTTCAGGTGGCAGGTCGGGCCGGGCGGGCCGAAGAGCCGGGCAAGGTGATTATCCAGACGCACCTGGCCGATCATCCTCTGCTGGTGCAATTGACCGAACAAGGCTATTTCGCCTTTGCCGAACAGGCCTTGAGCGAACGCCGCTCGGCAGGATTGCCGCCGTTTGCGCATTTGGCGTTGCTGCGGGCTGAAGCGCATAAACCGGGACAGGCCGAAGGTTTTCTCGATGAGGCGTGTAGCGAGGCCGAGCGCTTGCTGGCTGAGCAGAATCTGACCGGTATTGAGCTGCTCGGCCCGGTGCCGGCTCCGATGGAACGCCGGGCCGGGCGTTATCGTGCGCAGTTGTTGTTGCAAGCCACGGCCCGGGCGCCGTTGCATCGGCTGCTGAGTAGCTGGTTGCTGGCGCTGGAGCAGATGCCGAGCGGCCGGGCGGTGCGTTGGTCGCTGGATGTGGATCCCGTCGATTTGTATTGATTGGTCAATTGCCTTCGTGGGCAAGGCTCGCTCCTACAGGGGGAGAGTCGTTTGCCAATATTGTGAACGACACAAATCTGTAGGAGCGAGGCTGGCCCGCGAAGAGGCCCGATTTGTCACCACATATCCATAACCTGCCCGCTATAGTTGGCAAGCCCGTCTTCGCAACGGATAATGCCCAGTTTTTCCACTAGCGCATCGAAGCGCCGCCGCGCTTGCGGTCGAAAGAGAACACCATGAAAGACACCATTCGCCAGCTGATCCAACAAGCCATCACCCAACTCGTCAACGAAGGTGTGTTGCCTGAAGGCCTGTCGCCGGCGATCCAGGTGGAAAACTCCCGTGACAAGAAGAACGGCGACTTCGCCAGCAACATCGCGATGATGCTGGCCAAACCGGCCGGCATGAAGCCGCGTGACCTGGCTGAGAAAATCATCGCTGCGCTGCCGGCTGATGAAAACGTCACCAAGACCGAAATCGCCGGCCCGGGCTTCCTGAATTTCTTCCAGAACACTGATGCCCTGGCCACTCGCCTGGATGCCGCCCTCGCCGACGACCACATCGGCGTGCGCAAAGCTGGCCCGGTGCAGCGCACTGTGGTCGACCTGTCGGCCCCGAACCTGGCCAAAGAGATGCACGTCGGTCACTTGCGTTCGACCATCATCGGCGACGGCGTGGCACGCGTTCTGGAGTTCCTCGGCGACGACGTCATCCGTCAGAACCACGTCGGCGACTGGGGCAC
The DNA here is from genome assembly GCF_005930655.1 of Pseudomonas sp. FSL W5-0299. NCBI lineage: Bacteria > Pseudomonadati > Pseudomonadota > Gammaproteobacteria > Pseudomonadales > Pseudomonadaceae > Pseudomonas > Pseudomonas sp. FSL W5-0299. The sequence goes on along the minus strand of NZ_RXHX01000002.1, from coordinate 282,121 downwards.
CCAGTTCGGCATGCTGATGGCTTACCTGCAAGAAAACCCGATCACCAGCGATGAACTGTCCGACCTGGAAAACTTCTACCGCGCCGCCAAGCAACGCTTCGACGAATCCGAAGAGTTTGCCGATCGCGCCCGTGGTCTGGTGGTCAAGCTGCAAGCCGGCGACCCGGACTGCCTGGCCCTGTGGACCAAGTTCAAGGACATCTCGCTGTCGCACTGCCAGAAAATCTACGAACTGCTGAACGTCAAACTGACCATGGCCGACGTGATGGGCGAAAGCGCCTATAACGACGACCTGATCAACGTGGTCAACGACCTCAAGGCCGCCGGCATGCTGGTCGAAAGCAATGGCGCCCAGTGCGTGTTCCTCGACGAATTCAAGAACGCCGACGGCGACCCGCTGCCGGTGATCATCGTCAAGGCCGATGGCGGCTACCTCTACGCCACCACTGACCTGGCAGCCGTGCGTTATCGCAGCGGCAAACTCAAGGCTGACCGCGCGCTGTACTTCGTCGATCAGCGCCAGGCGCTGCACTTCCAGCAAGTGTTCGCAGTCGCCCGCAAGGCCGGCTTCGTGACGCACCCGATGGAAATGGAACACATGGGCTTCGGCACCATGAACGGCGCCGATGGCCGTCCGTTCAAGACCCGTGATGGCGGCACCGTGAAGCTGATCGACCTGCTGACCGAAGCCCAGGAGCGCGCCTACACCCTGGTGAAAGACAAGAACCCGGAGCTGGCCGAAAACGAATTGCGCAACATCGCCAGGGTCGTGGGCATTGGCGCCGTGAAATACGCTGACCTGTCCAAGCATCGTACCAGCGACTACAGCTTCAACTTCGACCTGATGCTCAACTTCGAAGGCAACACTGCTCCGTACCTGCTGTACGCCTACACCCGCGTGGCCGGTGTATTCCGCAAACTCGGCAAGGACTTCAGTGAAGTCGAAGGCCAGATCGTCCTCGAAGCAGCACACGAACACGAGTTGGCAGCCAAGCTCGCGCAATTTGGCGAAGTGCTGAACAACGTGTGCGAAAAAGGCACGCCACACATTCTGTGCACCTACCTGTACGATGTCGCCGGCCTGTTCTCCAGCTTCTACGAGAACTGCCCGATCCTCAGCGCCGACACCCCGGCGCAAATGCAAAGCCGTCTGCGCCTCGCCGCGCTGACCGGCCGCACTCTCAAGCAAGGCCTGGAACTCTTGGGTCTGGAAACTCTGGAGCGTATGTAAGTTGGCTGCCAAGAAAAAACCTGCACCCAAGCGTGGCGCCAGCCGTTACCAAGCTCCTGCAAAGCAACCGATCCCGGGTTGGCTGTGGATGGCCATCGGCCTGACGGTCGGCGCGTTCATTGTGTTCCTGATGAAACTGGAACCGGGCAAGGGCAGCGAGAGCGTCAAGCGCGAGAAGATCGAACAGCAGAAAGCCACCAAGATCGCCGAGGCCAACAAGACCCCGCCGAGCCCGACGCAACCGGTGAAGCCAAAGTACGACTTCTACACCCTGCTGCCGGAATCGGAAGTGATCGTGCCGCCGGATGCCGTGCCGGAGAAAACCCTGCCGACGCCACAAGTGCCGGCAATTCCGACCACGCCGGTCACGCCAGAGCAAGCAGCGAAGATTGATACTGCGCGAGCCCAGGCGGCACTGGCAGGGATCACGCCGCCGCCAGCGCCACCGGTGTCCAAAGCGGCCCCGGTGACCAAGTTCTTCCTCCAGGCCGGTTCGTTCCGCAAGGAAGCTGACGCGGACAAGGTTCGGGCGCAGATCATCCTGCTGGGCCAGGCGGTGGCGGTTGAATCCGGCACAGTCAAAGACGAAACCTGGTATCGAGTGCTGGTCGGGCCGTTCAGCAATCGCGAACAGCTGACCACGGCGCAGAAACAACTGTCCGGCGCCGGCTTCAGCAACCTGTTGTTACAACAACGCCAGAACCGCTGATTTCGTCAGGGGCACCGCGTTATCGTTCTTCGCGGGCAAGCCTCGCTCCTACAAGGATTGCGTGATTCCCTGTAGGAGCGAGGCGTGCCCGCGAAGGCGCCAGTACAGCCAACACACCCTTCCCCGCGCAACACCGCTCGTCCCCTCTCCCGCCCCGCAGTTGAAAAACGCATCGCCACCCCCATATGAGTTGGCATAAGGCATTTTCGCCCCGCTGCGTGGAGACTCTCCCTTGACCACCATCGTTTCAGTTCGCCGCCACGGCAAAGTCGTCATGGGCGGCGACGGCCAGGTTTCTCTCGGTAATACCGTGATGAAAGGCAACGCGAAGAAAGTTCGTCGCCTGTACCACGGCCAGGTCATCGCCGGTTTTGCCGGGGCCACCGCTGACGCCTTCACCCTCTTCGAGCGTTTTGAAGGCCAGCTTGAGAAACATCAGGGCCACCTGGTTCGCGCCGCTGTCGAACTCGCCAAAGAATGGCGCACTGACCGCTCCCTCAGCCGCCTCGAAGCCATGCTCGCCGTCGCGAACAAAGACGCTTCACTGATCATCACCGGCAACGGCGACGTGGTCGAACCCGAAGAAGGCCTGATCGCCATGGGTTCCGGTGGCGGTTACGCCCAGGCCGCCGCCAGCGCGCTGCTGAAGAAAACCGATCTGTCGGCCCGGGAAATCGTCGAAACCGCACTCGGTATCGCCGGCGACATTTGCGTATTCACCAACCACACCTTCACCATTGAGGAGCAGGACCTCGCCGAGTAAGCCTGTTCCGGCCTTAGTGCCACGGCTCACTTTTGCTTGAGGACCGCCAATTACTATGTCCATGACTCCCCGTGAAATCGTCCACGAACTCAATCGCCACATCATCGGCCAGGACGATGCCAAGCGCGCCGTCGCCATCGCGCTGCGTAACCGCTGGCGCCGGATGCAGCTGCCCGAAGAGCTGCGCGTTGAAGTAACGCCAAAGAACATCCTGATGATCGGCCCGACCGGTGTCGGTAAAACCGAGATCGCCCGTCGCCTGGCCAAACTCGCCAACGCGCCGTTCATCAAAGTCGAAGCGACCAAGTTCACCGAAGTCGGCTACGTCGGTCGCGATGTCGAATCGATCATTCGTGACCTGGCCGACGCGGCGATCAAGCTGCTGCGCGAACAGGAAATGACCAAGGTTCGCCACCGCGCCGAAGACGCCGCCGAGGAACGCATCCTCGACGCCCTGCTGCCACCGGCACGCATGGGCTTTAACAATGACGACGCCCCGTCAGCCGACTCCAACACCCGCCAGCTGTTTCGCAAGCGCCTGCGCGAAGGTCAGCTGGATGACAAGGAGATCGAAATCGAAGTCGCCGAAATGGCCGGCGTCGACATCTCCGCGCCACCGGGCATGGAAGAAATGACCAACCAGTTGCAGAGCCTGTTCGCCAACATGGGCAAGGGCAAAAAGAAAAACCGCAAGATCAAGGTCAAGGAAGCGCTGAAACTGGTGCGTGACGAGGAAGCCAGCCGCCTGGTCAACGATGAAGAGTTGAAGGCCAAGGCGCTGGAAGCGGTCGAGCAGCACGGCATCGTATTCATCGATGAAATCGACAAAGTCGCCAAGCGCGGCAACTCCGGTGGCGTCGACGTATCCCGTGAAGGCGTACAGCGTGACTTGCTGCCACTGATCGAAGGCTGCACCGTCAACACCAAGCTGGGCATGGTCAAGACCGACCACATCCTGTTCATCGCTTCCGGTGCGTTCCACCTGAGCAAGCCAAGTGACCTGGTGCCGGAGCTGCAAGGTCGCCTGCCGATTCGTGTCGAGCTGAAGGCGCTGACGCCGGAAGATTTCGAGCGCATCCTCAGCGAGCCGCATGCGTCGCTCACCGAGCAGTATTGCGCCCTGCTGAAAACCGAAGGCCTGGTCATCGAGTTCCAGCCGGACGGCATCAAGCGTATTGCCGAGATCGCCTGGCAGGTCAACGAGAAGACCGAGAACATCGGTGCCCGTCGCCTGCACACCTTGCTCGAACGCTTGCTCGAAGAAGTGTCGTTCAGCGCCGGCGACCTGGCCAGCGCCCATGACGACAAGGCGATCCTGATCGACGCCGATTACGTCAACAGTCACCTCGGCGAATTGGCGCAGAACGAAGACCTGTCCCGTTATATCCTGTAAACCATACTTGTAGGAGCGAAGCTTGCTCGCGAAAGCGGTCATTCAATCAACGTAATGTCGACTGACCTGACGCTTTCGCGAGCAAGCTTCGCTCCTACAGGGTTCCATCCATAACGGAACGCAGGCCATGACCCAACTCCCCACCGACATCAAACTGCACAAAGCCTCGAAAACCCTGTCGCTGAAATACGCGTCCGGCGAGGAATATCACCTGCCCGCCGAGTTCCTTCGCGTGCACTCTCCTTCCGCCGAGGTCCAGGGCCACGGCAAACCTATCCTGCAATTTGGCAAGATCGGCGTAGGCCTGGCCAAGGTAGAACCGGCCGGTCAGTACGCACTGAAATTGACCTTCGACGACGGACACGACAGCGGCCTGTTCACCTGGGAATATCTGTACCAGCTGGGCGTGCGCCAAGAGGATCTCTGGAACGATTATCTTGCCGAACTCAAAGCCGCCGGAAAAACCCGCGATCCGAACGAATCCATCGTCAAGCTGATGCTCTAGGTCAGCCCTCTTGCTCTTTAGAGGGCATTTTCTAATTCCATCTGTTTGAATGCTCCGCTCCTGGGTCAATGATTGGCCCGCTTGCGAAAAAAATTAAACTCGGGTAACCAATGGAGCTGGCAAGTTCCCTGCAGTGCTCTCTGCCGTAAAAAGCAGCGATGCAGAATTAACGGTCACCCGAGCAGAAGTACCTGGCATTGGCTGTGTGATGACAGCTGGGCCCAGGTACTCGTCTCAGGACAATGGAGCGTCGTAGATGAGTAACAAGAATAACGATGACTTGAAGTATCAAGCCTCGGAAAACACCTTGGGGCTGAATCCTGTCGTTGGGCTGCGTGGAAAGGATCTACTGGCTTCTGCTCGAATGGTGCTCAGGCAGGCCATCAAACAACCGATTCACAGTGCCAAGCATGTCGCCCATTTCGGCCTTGAATTGAAGAACGTGTTGTTCGGCAAATCAGAACTTCAACCTACCAGCGATGACCGTCGCTTCGCCGATCCGGCCTGGAGCCAGAACCCGCTCTATAAACGTTATCTGCAAACTTACCTTGCGTGGCGCAAGGAACTCCACGACTGGATTGACGACAGCAACCTGCCGCCCAAAGACGTCAGTCGCGGGCATTTCGTGATCAACCTCATGACCGAAGCCATGGCCCCGACCAACAGTGCGGCCAACCCGGCGGCGGTCAAACGTTTCTTCGAAACCGGCGGCAAAAGCCTGCTCGACGGCCTCTCGCACCTGGCCAAGGATCTGGTACACAACGGCGGCATGCCGAGCCAGGTCAACATGGGCGCGTTCGAAGTCGGCAAGAGCCTGGGCGTGACCGAAGGCGCGGTGGTGTTCCGCAATGACGTGCTGGAATTGATCCAGTACCGCCCGATCACCGAGCAGGTGCACGAGCGTCCGCTGCTGGTGGTGCCGCCGCAGATCAACAAGTTCTACGTATTCGACCTGAGCCCGGACAAGAGCCTGGCGCGCTTCTGCCTGCGCAACAACGTGCAGACGTTCATCGTCAGCTGGCGCAACCCGACCAAGGAGCAGCGCGAGTGGGGTCTGTCGACCTACATCGAAGCGCTCAAGGAAGCGGTCGACGTGGTTACTGCGATCACCGGCAGCAAAGACGTGAACATGCTGGGCGCCTGCTCCGGTGGCATCACCTGCACCGCGCTGCTGGGCCACTACGCCGCGATCGGCGAGAAGAAGGTCAACGCCCTCACCCTGCTGGTCAGCGTGCTGGATACGACCCTGGACAGCGACGTGGCCTTGTTCGTCGACGAGCAGACCCTCGAAGCCGCCAAGCGCCATTCCTATCAGGCCGGTGTGCTGGAAGGCCGCGACATGGCGAAAGTCTTCGCCTGGATGCGCCCCAACGATCTGATCTGGAACTACTGGGTCAACAACTACCTGCTGGGCAACGAGCCGCCGGTATTCGACATCCTGTTCTGGAACAACGACACCACCCGGTTACCCGCCGCATTCCACGGCGACCTGATCGAAATGTTCAAAAACAACCCGCTGATCCGTCCTGATGCACTGGAAGTGTGCGGCACGCCGATCGACCTGAAGCAGGTCACGGCCGACATCTTTTCCCTGGCCGGCACCAACGACCACATCACGCCGTGGAAGTCCTGCTACAAGTCGGCGCAGTTGTTTGGCGGCAAGGTCGAGTTCGTGCTGTCCAGCAGCGGGCATATCCAGAGCATTCTAAACCCGCCGGGCAATCCGAAATCGCGCTACATGACCAGCACCGAAATGCCGGTCAAAGCCGAAGACTGGCAAGAGAACTCCACCAAGCACACTGACTCCTGGTGGCTGCATTGGCAGGCCTGGCAGGCCGAGCGTTCGGGCAAGCTGAAGAAATCCCCGGCGAGCCTGGGGAACAAGGCCTATCCAGCGGGCGAAGCAGCACCCGGCACTTATGTGCATGAGCGGTAACTGACACACCCCGCGCCCCTCTGCAGGAGCGAAGCTTGCTCGCGAAAGCGGTCTTTCATTCAACATGGATGTCGACTGACTTGACGCCTTCGCGAGCAAGCTTCACTCCGATAGGGGGACCGGGGATGAATTAACCCACAGGGCCTGAAGCATGCCGCAACCGTTCATATTCCGTACCGTCGACCTGGATGGCCAGACCCTCCGCACGGCGGTACGCCCCGGCAAGCCTCACTTGACGCCCTTGCTGATTTTCAACGGCATCGGCGCCAACCTGGAGCTGGTGTTTCCGTTCGTCGCAGCGCTGGACCCGGACCTGGAAGTCATCGCCTTCGACGTTCCCGGTGTCGGCGGTTCGTCGACGCCGAATCGGCCGTACCGTTTTCCGGGCTTGGCGAAACTCACGGCGCGGATGCTCGACTATCTCGACTACGGGCAAGTCAATGTCATCGGCGTTTCCTGGGGAGGCGCACTCGCTCAGCAGTTCGCCTACGACTATCCAGAGCGCTGCAAGAAACTCGTGCTGGCGGCCACGGCGGCCGGCGCGGTGATGGTGCCGGGCAAACCGAAAGTGCTGTGGATGATGGCCAGCCCGCGGCGCTATATCCAGCCGTCTCACGTGATCCGCATTGCGCCGATGATCTACGGCGGCTCTTTCCGTCGCGATCCGACCCTGGCCGCCAGCCATGCGGCGAAGGTCCGCTCGGCGGGCAAACTCGGTTACTACTGGCAGCTGTTCGCCGGGCTTGGCTGGACCAGTATTCACTGGCTGCACAAGATCAACCAGCCGACGCTGGTACTGGCCGGCGACGACGATCCACTGATCCCGCTGATCAACATGCGCATGCTGGCCTGGCGGATCCCCAATGCGCAGTTGCACATCATCGATGACGGGCATCTGTTCCTGATTACCCGCGCCGAAGCGGTGGCACCGATCATCATGAAATTCCTCGAGGAGGAACGTCAGCGCGCCGTGATGCATCCGCATCCCGCGCCATTGGGCGGTTAACCGGCCCATTGTCGGTCGGCAGGACGCCGCACCGCGCAACAACCCATAACAGCGTCTATGGTGTTCTGGTTCGATGTGTTTGTATTTGGCCTGAAAGACGAAGGAGTGTTGACACATGCGCGACAAACCAGCGAGGGACTTTTTGCCCACTCCCGCCGCGTTCATCAACGCGCAGAGTGCGATCACCGGCCTGCGTGGCCGGGATCTGTTTTCGACCCTGCGCAGCGTTGCCGCCCATGGCTTGCGTAACCCGGTGCACAGCGTTCGACATGCCTTGAAACTGGGCGGCCAACTGGGTCGCGTCATGCTGGGGGAAACCCTGCACCCGACCAACCCGCAGGACAGTCGTTTTGCCGACCCGGCGTGGAGCCTCAACCCGTTTTATCGCCGCAGCTTGCAGGCCTACCTGAGCTGGCAGAAAGAAGTTAAAAGCTGGATCGACGAAAGCAACATGACCCCGGACGATCGCGCTCGGGCCCACTTTGCGTTCGCCTTGCTCAATGACGCCGTGGCGCCGTCCAACACCTTGCTCAATCCGCTGGCGATCAAGGAAATCTTCAATTCCGGCGGTAACAGCCTGGTGCGTGGCATCAGCCATCTGGTCGACGATTTCCTGCACAACGACGGCCTGCCCAGACAAGTCACCAAGCAAGCGTTCGAGGTCGGTAAAACGGTCGCCACCACCACGGGTTCCGTGGTGTTTCGCAACGAGCTGCTGGAGCTGATCCAGTACAAGCCGATGAGCGAAAAGCAGTATTCCAAACCGCTGCTGGTGGTGCCGCCGCAGATCAACAAGTACTACATTTTCGACCTGAGCCCGCATAACAGCTTCGTCCAGTTCGCCCTGAAAAACGGCCTGCAGACCTTCATGATCAGCTGGCGCAATCCGGATGTGCGCCATCGCGAATGGGGTCTGTCGACCTACGTCGAAGCGGTTGAAGAAGCGATGAACGTTTGCCGGGCAATCACCGGCGCTCGCGAAGTGAACTTGATGGGCGCTTGCGCCGGTGGGCTGACCATCGCCGCGCTGCAAGGCCACTTGCAGGCCAAGCGACAACTGCGGCGGGTATCCAGCGCGACGTATCTGGTGAGCCTGCTCGACAGTCAGATGGACTCTCCGGCGACGCTTTTCGCTGACGAACAGACCCTCGAAGCGGCGAAGCGTCGCTCCTATCAGAAAGGTGTGCTGGACGGGCGCGACATGGCCAAGGTCTTTGCCTGGATGCGTCCCAACGATTTGATCTGGAGTTACTTCGTCAATAACTACCTGTTGGGCAAGGAGCCTCCAGCGTTCGACATCCTCTACTGGAACAACGACAACACCCGGTTGCCGGCAGCCTTGCATGGCGACCTGCTGGACTTCTTCAAGCACAACCCACTGAGTCATCCGGGCGGCCTTGAAGTGTGCGGCACGCCGATCGACTTGCAGAAAGTCACGGTCGACAGCTTCAGCGTGGCCGGCATCAACGACCACATCACGCCGTGGGACGCGGTGTATCGCTCGACGCTGCTGCTGGGTGGCGAGCGACGTTTCGTCCTGTCCAACAGCGGTCATGTGCAGAGCATCCTCAACCCGCCGAGCAACCCGAAGGCCAACTTCGTCGAGAGCGCGAAACTAAGTAGCGACCCACGAGCGTGGTATTACGACGCCAAGCAAGTCGACGGCAGTTGGTGGACCCAATGGCTGAGCTGGATTCAGGAACGCTCGGGCGCGCAAAAAGAAACCCACATGGCCCTCGGCAACCAGAACTATCCACCGATGGAGGCGGCACCCGGTACTTACGTGCGTGTGCGCTGACTGACAACGAACCACGGCACACGCCTGCCGTGGCATGACCCGACCATTAAGAAGACTGGATGAAAACCCGCGACCGGATCCTCGAATGTGCCCTGCAATTGTTCAATCAGAAGGGTGAACCGAACGTTTCCACCATGGAAGTTGCCAACGAAATGGGCATTAGCCCGGGCAACCTCTACTACCACTTCCACGGCAAGGAACCGTTGATTCTCGGCTTGTTCGAGCGTTTCCAGGCCGAGCTTGCGCCACTGCTTGATCCTCCGGCCGACGTGGAGCTGGCACCGGAGGATTACTGGTTGTTCCTGCACTTGATCGTCGAGCGGCTGGCCCATTACCGGTTTCTGTTCCAGGACCTGTCAAACCTGGCCGGGCGCCTGCCGAAACTGGCCAAGGGCATCCGCAATCTGCTCAATGCACTGAAGCGCACGCTGGCTTCGTTGCTGGCGCGATTGAAGGCGCAAGGGCAGTTGGTCAGTGACACTCAAGCGCTGGGGCAGTTGGTGGAGCAGATCACCATGACGCTGCTGTTCTCACTGGACTATCAGCGGATTCTTGATCGCGAGGGTGAAGTCAGGTTGGTGGTGTATCAGATCATGATGCTGGTGGCGCCGCATTTGCTGCCGCCGATCAAAGTGGCGACCGAGCACCTGGCCCTGCAATACCTCGAAGAACACGAGTAACCCTTTCACTGGATAAACACATTTCACTGTGGGAGCGAGTCTGCTCGCGATGTCGCCGGGTCAGTCAATATCAATGTTGAATGACACACCGCAATCGCGAGCAGGCTCACTCCCACAAGGGTTCTGCGGTGTATATGAAATCGTGCACAAACAAAAACGCCCGACCTTTGCAGGCCGGGCGTTTTCTTGAGCCCTGAAAATCAGGACTGACTGGTTGGCGTCGATGGAGCTGGCGCGACAGTCGGGGTTACAGCAGGGGTCGGTGCAGCAGCGGAGTTCGACGTGCTGACCGGGGTCGCCGGTTTGGCGGCAGCCACTGCTGGTTTTGGCGCGGCAGCCTTAGGCGTGGCCGGTTTCTTCACTGCTGGCTTCTTCGCTGCGGCAGGTTTTGCCGCTGGCTTGGCTGCCGGTTTGGCCGCTGCAGTTTTGGCAGCCGGTTTTGCTGCTGGTTTGGCGGCGGCTTTGGCAGCAACCGATTTGACCGCTGTCTTGGCTGCTGCAGGTTTGGCGGCGGCAGTTTTGGTAGCGGACTTGGCGGCGGATGCGACTTTCGACGCGGCTTTGGCGACCGGTTTGGCAGCCGCTTTTACCAGTGGCTTGGCAGCGCTTTTGGCGGCTGGTTTAGCAGCAGGTTTGGCCGCTGCGGTTTTCGCCGCAACAGGTGCAACCTTGGCGCCGGTGAGTTTCTCGATTTGCTTGGTCAGGGTATCGACCTTGCTGTGCAGCGCTTTCACTTCATTGCGGCTCGGTACACCCAGGCGCGAAATGGCGCTGTTCAGGCGCTTGTCAAAAGCCCCTTCCAGCTCGTCCCACTTGCCCAGTGCACGATCTTTCACGCCGCTGATGCGCGACTTGGCCGACGAAGCGGAGTCCTTGGCGGCATCGACTTTCTTGCCGACAGCGCTCTTGGTGAGCTTCTCGGCTTTCTCGCCGTCTTTAACCAATGTATCGAAGAGCTTGCTGCCGTCAGTGTCGATCTTCGAGTACACGCCTAAACCAGCAAGCCAGATTTTGCGGGAGTAGTCTTCGACTTTCCCGATCCACGAGCTGCCTTCTTTTTCGGTGTTCTTTTTACCAGCCATCCCGTTCTCCTTAAGATTTACGCGCGACGCGTTCGAGCAATGCCGTCAGCTCATCGAGCTTAGCAGAGAGTGTCTCAACGTCATGTTTAGACGGAATGCCGATACGATTCAAGGCACTTGCGACACGCGAGTCAAAAGCCTTCTCGACCTTGTCGAGTTGAACTTCGACCTTGCCTTTGAAAGTGCTCACTTCACTCTTGGCTTCTTCAATCTCTGTGTTAGCCGCCTCAAGTTTCTCGGCAACTACTTTTTTACCTTTGGTTTCAACAGTTTGACCAGCCTTGATCAACTCTTGAAAGTACTCGCTGCCCTCTTGACCGACCTTGGTGTAGGCCCCCAGGCCTGCCAGCCAGATCTTGCGGGCATAGGATTTGACGTCGCCCAGAGCAGTAGTCGAAGCGTCGATTTTTTTCTTCAAAATAACTTTGGCCATGGTGCACCTCACGCGCAGAAGGTTTGAGGAACTGCCCGCGAAAGTGTCGGGCTCAGGCACAAAGTAGGGAGAAAAATTAGAAACGGCACCCTAACAACTGACATAAAACTTTGGCTTCACACAAAACAAATGCAGGAGTGAGCCGCTCGCGATAGCGGTCTGTCAGTAGAAATCAATATCGACTGACAGACCGCTATCGCGAGCGGCTCACTCCTACAGATGAAGGGATTTCAATCCGGAATCAGACCAAGGCCTTATCAAGGGCTTTTTCGATTTCCGATTTGATCATGCCGCTCATGGCCGACATCATCAGGCCCAACTCCACATCGACGCGGATCGAATCTTCGCTGACATGTACCGCGCCTTTCACACCGGAACGTTTGAGGCTCAGGGTGTCGCCGGACCATTGCGGCTCCAGGCCATATTGATCGGACAGCTTCTGCGCCAACAGATCAGCCTTCTCGCGGGCTGCTTCCTTGCCCAGGCCGTGGGCACGCTCAACACTAATACGGGCCATCGAATGACTCCTGCTTTATGGATACTTTCCTGAAGCATCTTGACCGCTGCTGCGGCAAAACGTCCCGGTGGTTGCCTATCTTACCTTCAGCCTTGCCAAGACAAAGCAGGCCACCGGGATTAGAATGTCCCGCATTCTCTTTTGGTGACAGCGATATGACTGATCAGCGCAAAGGCAGCGATGCCGAACCCACCACTCACTTCGGCTTCAAAAACGTACCGGAAAGCCAGAAAGCGGAAAAAGTCGCTGAGGTTTTCCACTCGGTAGCCGCCAAGTACGACTTGATGAACGACCTCCTGTCGGGCGGCATGCACCGTCTGTGGAAGCGTTTTGCGATCGAGCTGTCGGGTGTTCGCACCGGTAACCGCGTGCTGGACATCGCCGGCGGCACAGGCGACCTGACCAAGAAGTTCTCGCACCTCGTTGGCCCGACCGGCCAGGTGGTGTTGGCCGACATCAACGAATCCATGCTCAAGGTCGGTCGTGACCGCCTGCTGGATCTGGGTGTGGCCGGCAATGTCGAGTTCGTTCAGGCCGACGCTGAAAAGCTGCCGTTCCCGGACAACCATTTTGACTGCGTGACCATCGCGTTCGGTCTGCGCAACGTGACCCATAAAGAAGACGCCCTGCGCTCGATGCTGCGAGTACTGAAACCGGGCGGCCGTTTGCTGGTGCTGGAATTCTCCAAGCCGACCAATGCGCTGATGTCCAAAGCCTACGACGCCTACTCGTTCGCCTTCATGCCGTTGATGGGCAAGCTGATCACCAACGACTCGGAAAGCTATCGCTACCTGGCCGAATCGATCCGCATGCACCCGAATCAGGAAACCCTGAAGTCGATGATGGTCGAGGCCGGTTTCGACCGCGTGACCTACCACAACATGACCGCAGGCATCGTCGCCCTGCACCGCGGCATCAAACCCTGATGTTGCTGGCCGGCCTGCTCGCCAGCGTTGAACTCGGTCTGAACCGGGTGCTGCGTCTCGACAGCACGGCGCTGCCGCGACTGGCGCATTTGAGCGGCAGGGTGATTGCCGTCGACTGCCGCAGCCCGGCGCTGCAACTGTTCATCCTGCCCAGCGACGAAGGCCTGATGCTCGCTTCCCACTGGGAAACCGGCGCTGACTGCACGTTGCGTGCACCGGCCTCCAGCCTGTTGAAACTGGCGATGAGCAAGGAAAAGACCTCGGTGCTGCATGGCCCTGAAGTCGAGCTCGACGGTGACAGCGGCGTGCTGCTGGAGCTGGCGGCGATCCTTCAGGACCTTGAGCTGGACTGGGAGTACGAACTCTCGCGCTGGCTCGGCCCGGTTGCCACGCAACTGGTCGGAGGTCACCTGCGCAGCCGCGCACGCTGGTATCAGCAAGGTTTCGCCAGCCTGAATCAGAATCTTGGCGAATACCTGGCCGAAGAATCGCGCACCCTCGTCGGTCAGCGCGAAGCCGAAGCCCGTTTCAGTGAACTGGACCAGATCAAGCTCGATCTGGAACGTCTCGAGGCGCGTTTCGAGCGCCTTTCCCGATCCCTCGACCCAAGCGATAACGCATGAAGCTGCTTGCCGTCCGCCGTTTGTTGCGCATCCAGCGCGTTGTGATTCGCTACCGCCTCGATGACCTGCTGTTCGCCCTGCCGCTGCCCTGGTTTCTCCTGGCGCTGCGCTACGCCTTGCCGTGGCGCTGGTTCCCGCGCAAGACGCTGGACCTGAGCCGTGGTGCGCGATTGCGCCTGGCGTTGCAGGACCTTGGGCCGATTTTCATCAAGTTCGGGCAGATCCTTTCGACGCGCCGCGACCTGCTGCCCGAAGACATCGCCGATGAGTTGATGAAGCTGCAGGACCGTGTGCCGCCGTTCGACTCGCAAGTGTCGGTCAACCTGATCGAAGAGCAGCTCGGCAAAAAGATCAGTGAAGTGTTCAGCCGTTTCGACGTCGAACCGCTGGCCTCAGCCTCGGTGGCGCAGGTGCATGCCGCGCAACTGAAGACCGGCGAAGAAGTGGTGGTCAAGGTGATACGCCCGGGCCTGAAACCGATCATTGCCCAGGACCTGGCGTGGCTGTTCATCCTCGCCCGCGCCGCCGAAAAACTCTCGGCCGATGCACGTCTGCTGCACCCGGTGGACGTGGTCCAGGACTACGAAAAAACCATCTACGACGAACTCGACCTGCTGCGCGAAGCGGCCAATGCCAGCCAGTTGAAGCGCAACTTCGAAGGCTCGCCGCTGCTGTATGTGCCACAAGTCTATTGGGACTGGTGCCGGCCGAAAGTGCTGGTAATGGAGCGCATCTACGGGATTCAGGTCACCGACCTCGCGACCCTGGCCGACCAGCGCACCGACATGAAGATGCTCGCCGAACGGGGTGTGGAAATCTTCTTCACCCAAGTGTTCCGCGACAGTTTCTTCCACGCCGACATGCACCCGGGCAACATCTTTGTCAGCACCGTCAACCCGTGGAGCCCGCAATACATTGCGATCGACTGCGGCATCGTCGGCAGCCTGACCCCTGAAGATCAGGATTACCTGGCGCGTAACCTGTTCGCGTTCTTCAAGCGTGACTACCGTCGTGTGGCGCAATTGCACATCGATTCGGGCTGGGTACCGGCAGAAACCAAGCTCAACGAATTCGAGGCAGCGATCCGCACCGTGTGCGAGCCGATCTTCGAAAAACCGTTAAAAGATATTTCATTCGGCCAAGTGCTGATGCGCCTGTTCCAGACCGCTCGCCGCTTCAACATGGAAGTGCAGCCGCAACTCGTGTTGCTGCAAAAAACCTTGCTGAACATCGAAGGCCTCGGCCGTCAGCTGTACCCGGATCTCGATCTGTGGAACACCGCCCAGCCGTTCCTCGAACGCTGGATGCGTGAGCGCGTCAGCCCCAAAGCCTTGCTCGGCAACGTGCAGAGCCAGTTCGAACAGATTCCGCACCTGGCCAACATGGCCCGTGACCTGCTCGAACGCATGTCCCAGCCCCACGCCAACGATCCGCCGCCACCGTGGCACAAGCGCAAGGACGACTGGTTCCTGCGCCTGCTCGGCTGCGCTCACCTGGCGGGCGGCGCCATTCTGCTGGCCGGCGGGCCATTGAGCGATATGGGTCATTGGCCGGCCGGAATCATGGTGGCCGTCGGTTTGTATCTGGTCGTTCGCCGATAGCCAGCGCCCCCGCACGCTGGCACACTGTTTGAACGCTTGGGTTCTGCTCATGAAGTGTGGAACCCGCTGTCGGAGTCGAAGATGAAAAACTGGCTGGACGAGATCAAGTGGGACGCAGACGGCCTGGTGCCGGCGATTGCCCAGGATCACAAGACCGGGCGCGTCCTGATGATGGCCTGGATGAACCGCGAATCACTGGAACTGAGCGCTGCCGAGAACCGTGCCATTTACTGGTCACGTTCCCGTGGCAAGCTGTGGCGCAAGGGCGAGGAGTCCGGCCACGTGCAAACGCTGCATGAGATGCGCCTGGACTGTGACGCCGACGTGATCATCCTGATGGTCGAGCAGATCGGCGACATTGCTTGCCATACCGGTCGGCAGAGCTGCTTCTACCGCGTCTTCGAGAACGGCGACTGGAAAACCGTCGATCCCGTGCTCAAGGACCCGCACGCCATTTATTCCGCAGGACACAGCCATGAGTGACACCCTGACCCGTCTGGCCGAGGTGCTGGAAGAGCGCAAAGGCGCTGCCGCTGACAGCTCGTATGTCGCCAGCCTGTACCACAAGGGCTTGAACAAGATTCTGGAAAAAGTCGGCGAAGAGTCGGTCGAAACCATCATTGCCGCCAAGGATGCCGCCATCAGTGGCGACTGCAGCGATGTGATCTACGAGACCGCCGACCTGTGGTTCCACAGCATGGTCATGCTCGCCCAACTGGGGCAGCATCCACAGGCTGTACTCGATGAACTGGACCGTCGTTTCGGTCTGTCCGGACACGCCGAGAAAGCCTCGCGCCCGTCCGCCTGAACAACTATTAGAGAGGAGCAGCAACATGGGCATTTTTGACTGGAAACACTGGATCGTCATCCTGGTTGTTGTCGTGCTGGTGTTCGGCACCAAGAAACTGAAAAACCTCGGCACTGACGTGGGCGAGTCGATCAAGGGTTTCAAGAAAGCCATGAACGATGACGAGAAACCGGCCGATCCTACCGTGACCCCGGCGCAACCGGTTCCACCTGTTCAGCCACAGACCACGCAGTCCGTGAACCAGCCGCACACCATCGACGTGCAGGCGCAAAAAGTCGAAGAGCCGATCCGCAAAGACGTGTGAGCACTGACTAATGTTTGGTATCAGCTTCTCTGAACTGCTGCTCGTCGGCCTCGTCGCCCTGCTAGTGCTGGGCCCCGAGCGCCTGCCGGGCGCTGCGCGCACCGCCGGCCTGTGGGTCGGTCGTCTGAAGCGCAGCTTCAACGCGATCAAACAGGAAGTTGAACGTGAAATCGGTGCCGACGAGATTCGTCGGCAACTGCACAACGAGCACATCCTGTCGCTGGAACAGGAGGCGCGGAAGATTTTCACGCCGACCCAGCAGGAGGCCACGCCCGTTCAGCCTGTTGAACCGATCGCGGAGCAAACGATTCATGCCCCCGCCGCCGAGCCAGCACCTGTCGTCGCCGTAGAAGCACCTGCACCCGTTGTTGCAACGCCACCGGTTGAACCTGCCACGCCTGCGGCTGCGCCTGTTGCGCCGGCCCCTCATGACCCAACACTGGCGCCGCGAGCCCCATGAGCGATCTTCCTGAAAACGACCAGCACATGCCGCTGGTTTCGCACCTCACCGAGTTGCGTACCCGCCTGCTGCGTTGCGTAGCGGCGATCTTCATCATCTTCGCCGGGTTGTTCGCCTTCACCCAGCAGATCTATACCTTCGTTTCGACGCCGCTGCGCCAGTATTTGCCCGTGGGCGCAACGATGATCGCCACCGACGTGTCGTCGCCGTTCCTGACGCCATTGAAGCTGACCATGATGGTCTCGCTGTTCCTGGCAATCCCGGTGATCCTGCATCAGATCTGGGGCTTCATCGCGCCGGGCCTGTACAAGCATGAGAAGCGCATCGCCGTGCCGTTGCTGGTGTCCAGCATCATGCTGTTCTATGCCGGCATGGCATTCGCCTATTACCTGGTGTTCCCGCTGATCTTCAAATTCTTCGCCGCCGCCACCCCGGCCGGCGTGGAAATGATGACTGACATCAGCAGCTACCTCGACTTCGTCATGACGCTATTCTTTGCCTTCGGCGTGGCGTTCGAGATCCCGGTGGCTGTGGTGCTGCTGGTATGGATCGGCGTGGTCGACGTCAAATACCTGAAGAAAATTCGCCCCTACGTGATCATCGGCTGCTTCGTGGTCGGCATGATCCTGACACCACCGGACATCTTCTCGCAGACGCTGTTGGCTGTACCGATGTGGCTGCTGTTCGAGATCGGCATCCTGTTCGGCGGTCTGATCAGCAAGCGCGGCGATCATCCAGACGATCAGCCGGACAACCAGCCGGCAGACGATCACAACGACCAGCCGCCAGCGACCCAGCCGTGAACCTGCTGCTCCTCGAAGAGGCCGATTTCATTGCGGCCGACCGGGTGATCCTGCGTGATCGCCGGTTGACGCACATGCAGGAAGTCCACCGCTGTGAAGTGGGTGACAGCATGCGCGTCGGGCGTATCGGCGGCCTGATGGGTGCGGCCGAAGTGTTGCGCCTGGACGCTGATGAAGCCGAATTGCGCGTCACCCTTGACCAGCCGCCGCCGACCAAGCTGCCCCTGACACTGATATTGGCCCTGCCACGGCCGAAAATGCTGCGCAGGGTGTTTCAGACCGTGGCGGCCATGGGTGTGCCACGAATCATCCTGGTGAACAGCTATCGCGTCGAGAAGAGCTTCTGGCAGACGCCGTTTCTGGAACCTGAAGCGATTCGCGAGCAATTGATCCTCGGCCTGGAACAGGCCCGGGACAGCGTGCTGCCGGAAATCGTCATCGAGAAGCGCTTCAAGCCGTTCGTCGAAGATCGGCTGCCGGCCATTTCTCAAGGCACCCTCGGCCTGGTGGGTCACCCGGGCAATTACCCGCCCTGCCCTCGCGGCCTGAATGAACCGGTGACCCTGGCCATCGGCCCCGAAGGTGGCTGGATCCCTTACGAAATCGACCTGCTGGCCAAGTCTGGCCTGCAACCGGTACAACTCGGCGAGCGCATCCTGCGCGTCGAAACCGCCGTCACCGCCCTGCTCGCCCGCCTCTTTTAAGATCAAGCACGGTCACTGTGGCGAGGGAGCTTGCTCCCGTTTGGGCGCGCCGCGGCCACCGCTTTATTCCTGCAAAACCATCTCAGCCTGATTTGCGACTGCTTCGCAGCCGGACGGGAGCAAGCTCCCTCGCCACAGGGATTTACTCGACCTGAATACCGCGCTGTACCTACAGATTCCCGGCCGCCGGCCGATACAGCTCCCATAAAACCAATTTGTAGTCCGAGGGAGTAGCAGCATGTACCGTTGGCTAACCGAGAGTCTGGGAAACGTAAGCGTCAATCGCAAACTGGGGATCGGTTTCGGTCTGGTGCTGCTGCTGACGCTGCTGATCACCTTCACCGCCTGGACCGGCCTGACGGGCGTGATGAGCCGGGGCGACAAGCTGGGGTTCATTGCCAGCCTCAACGACCAGACCAAAGACCTGCGCCTGGCCCGTCTGGACTACGAAATGCGCCGAGGCGAACAAGGCCCGGGCGCCGTCAACGATCTGTTGAGCCAACTCGACACAGGCCTGCAAACCGCACGCAAATTGATCGAACAGCCTGCTGATGCGGCGATGATCGACCAGCAACTGGCCGCCGTCAGCCAGTACAAGCAAGCCTTCATCGCGATGACCCAGGCCGGTGCCAACCGCGAAGACGCCCGCAGCAAACTGGGCGCGACCGCCGATAACGCCGTGGCCCGCGTCGCTGAAGTCGAAAAATCCATGCTGCAAGGCGACAGCGTCGCCGACTTCAACAGCGTGATCGACCTGAGCAAACTGATTCAGCAGGCACGCTTCCAGGTGCGCGGCTATACCTACAGCGGCAAGACCGAGGCCGAGCAACCTGCACTGGACGCCATCGACAACGCCCTGAAGAACCTCGAAAGCCTGCCCTCCAAACTGCCGGAACAGCACATTGCCAACCTGCAACAGGCCAGCGATTCGCTCAAGGCCTATCGCGCCGCCGTCAGCCAGTTCCGCGACTCGCAAGTGGCCAGCGCCGCCGCCCTCAAGCGCATGGCCGCGCAAGGCGATATCTTGCTCGACGTCAGCAAAAAACTCACCGTGTCACAAACCATCGTCCGCGACACCGACGCCGCACACGCCAAGAACCTGCTGCTGATGGCTACCGTTCTGGCCCTGGCGTTTGGCTTGCTGGCGGCATGGGCGATCACTCGCCAGATCGTGGTTCCGCTGAACCAGACCCTCAAAGTCGCCGAACGCGTGGCGGCTGGTGACCTGACGCAAAACCTTGTTTCCGAACGTCGCGACGAATTGGGCCAGCTCCAGCGTGCCATGCAGAACATGACTCTGGGCCTGCGCGAACTGATCGGCGGTATCAGCGATGGCGTAACGCAAATCGCCAGCGCCGCCGAAGAACTGTCCGCCGTCACCGAACAGACCAGCGCCGGGGTCAACAGCCAGAAGGTCGAGACCGATCAGGTGGCCACGGCAATGAACGAAATGACGGCCACCGTGCAGGAAGTCGCGCGAAACGCCGAAGAAGCCTCCGAGGCCGCCGTCGCCGCCGATCAGCAGGCCCGCGAAGGTGACAAAGTGGTCGGAGAGGCCATCGCTCAGATCGAGCGCCTGGCCCTCGAGGTTGGCAATTCCACAGCGGCCATGGGTGATCTGAAACGCGAGAGCGACAAGATCGGCAGCGTGCTGGACGTGATCAAATCCGTGGCCCAACAAACCAACCTTCTGGCCCTCAACGCCGCGATTGAAGCTGCCCGTGCCGGTGAGGCCGGACGTGGTTTCGCGGTGGTCGCCGACGAGGTGCGCAGCCTGGCCCAGCGCACTCAGAAGTCCACCGAGGAAATCGAAGAGCTGATCGTCGGCCTGCAAACCGGCACCCAGCAAGTGGCGACCATCATGGACAACAGCCGCAGTCTGACCGACAGCAGCGTCGAACTGACCCGCCGCGCCGGTAGCTCGCTGGAAAGCATCACCCGCACGGTGTCGGCGATTCAGTCGATGAACCAGCAGATTGCCGCCGCTGCCGAGCAGCAAACCGCAGTGGCCGAGGAGATCAACCGGAGCGTGCTGAACGTGCGCGATGTGTCCGAGCAGACCTCGGCAGCCAGTGAAGAGACCGCGGCGTCCAGCGTCGAGCTGGCGCGCCTGGGGACGCATCTGCAGATGCTAGTGGGCAGGTTCAAGGTTTGAAACAGAGGTGATGCCTTCGCGGGCAAGCCTCGCGCCTACAGGGCTTTGCGTATCGCTCGATTGAGCCACGACACAATACTGTAGGAGCGAGGCTTGCCCGCGAAGGCGTCAGGACAGGTGCTAAAGCTACAAAACCTGGCGCAAGAAGGCCTGCGCCCGCGGATCCTTCGGCGCATCGAAGAATTCGGCCGGCGAGGCATCTTCCAGCAATTTGCCGTGATCGAAGAACAGCACTCGATCCGCGACTTCCCGTGCAAAGCCCATCTCGTGGGTGACGCAGACCATGGTCATGCCTCCGTTTGCACAAGGGTTTAAGCAGGAATTGTTGCTCTAACGCTGGTCGTTCACACGCTCTGCGTGGGAGCGATCAGCAGCGCAAAAAAAACCCCGCTTTCGCGGGGTTTCTCGTCAGGCCAACTGAGGCTGCGCACTCAGTGGTTTGAGCGGTAGCAGCGGCGCATGGGGATCGGCTTTCACCGATTTGCGCCAGGCCGCCAGCCACTCGGGATGGCCTTCATTCCAGATCTGCTCATGCAAGCGAGCCAATGCCACCGGGTCGCTCAGCAATTGCACACGCTCATTGTTGTTCAGGCCGTCAGGCCCAACTTTCAAGGCGTGACGCACCCGCTCGATGCGCAACCATTCGATCGGCTCGGCCTGACCGTGACGCGAGGTCGCCAGCGAGCACGCCAAGGCGTTCTGCTGTGGATCGACCACCGCACGGATGAAACCGTCGTTCAGTGCATGCCAACGGTTTTCGTGGGTGTACTGATCGGTTGCCAGCAACGCCTGCGGCGGATTGTATTCCTCAGGGATCAGGAACAGGCTTTCGTCACGGGACTTGAGGCCCAGGCCGACACGACTGGAAATCACCGATACCGGGATCGACAGCATCAACGAACCGACGATCGGCACCAGCCACCACAGGAAGCTCGGGTTCAGCCAGACCACCAGCAGGGCCCAGAAGAAGCCCAGCAAGGTTTGCGGACCGTGGCGCTTGACCGCTTCGCTCCATGGCGTGGAGTCGTCGTCACGTTGTGGCGAATTCCAGGTCGCGGCCCAGCCGAGGAACGCGGCGAGGACGAAACGGGTGTGGAAAATCATCCGCACCGGCGCCAGCAGCATGGAGAACAGCATCTCCAGCAGCATCGACAAGGTCACCTTGAACTTGCCACCGAACTCTTTCGCGCCCTTGGCCCAGATCAGGATGATGCTCAACAGCTTCGGCAGGAACAACAGCACAATCGTCGTCGAGAACAGCGCAATTGCTTTGTCCGGGTGCCATTGCGGCCACAGCGGATAGAGCTGACGCGGCTCAAGGAAGTACTGCGGTTCCATCAAGGTGTTGACCGCCAGCAGCGCCGTCGACAACACCAGGAAGAAGAACCATAACGGCGCCGACAGGTAAGACATCACGCCGGTCAGGAACACCGCACGGTGCACCGGGTGCATGCCCTTGACCAGGAACAGGCGGAAGTTCATCAGGTTACCGTGGCACCAGCGACGGTCACGCTTGAGTTCGTCCAGCAGGTTCGGCGGCAGTTCTTCGTAGCTGCCCGGCAAATCGTAGGCAATCCACACGCCCCAGCCGGCACGGCGCATCAGCGCAGCTTCGACGAAGTCGTGGGACAGAATCGCACCGGCAAAAGCACCTTTACCCGGCAACGGCGCCAAGGCGCAGTGCTCGATGAACGGCTTCATGCGGATGATCGCGTTGTGGCCCCAGTAGTGGGATTCACCCAACTGCCAGAAGTGCAGGCCGGCGGTGAACAACGGACCGTACACGCGGGTAGCGAACTGCTGCATACGCGCATAAAGGGTGTCCATGCCCGACGCACGCGGCGCGGTCTGGATGATCCCGGCGTCCGGCGTGGCTTCCATCAAGCGCACCAGGCTGGTCAGGCAGTCACCGCTCATCACGGAGTCCGCGTCGAGCACGACCATGTACTTGTAGTCGCCGCCCCAGCGACGGCAGAAGTCGTCGAGGTTGCCGCTTTTACGTTTCACACGACGGCGACGACGGCGATAGAAAATCTTGCCGAAACCCTTGGCTTCACGGCAGACGTCCAGCCAGGCTTGCTGCTCGGCCACGCAGATGTCCGCGTCATTACTGTCACTGAGGACGAAGAAGTCGAAGCGATCCAGGTCACCCGTGGCTGCAACCGACTCGAAGGTCGCACGTAAACCGGCAAACACCCGTGGCACGTCTTCGTTGCAGATCGGCATCACCAGTGCAGTGCGCGCGTCCTTGGCAATTGGCTCGTTGCCAGCACTTTTACCGGAGATCCGGTATTTGTCGTGGCCAGTGAGCAATTCGAGGAAGCCCATCAGCGCCGTCCAGAAACCGGCCGAGACCCAGCAGAACAGAATCCCGAACAGAATCAGGATGCTGGTTTGCAGCGCATACGGCAGCACTTGCGTGACGGTTTTCAGGATCGGTTGGTGCAGAACCTCGTTCAGGTCGACGAACGACCAGCCCTGGTACGGCATGATGCCTTTCATGTACCAGCCGGCGACTATGGTCTGGCCAAGCATCAGGACCAGCAGAATGTAACGGCGGATCGAACCGACGGTGCGCCAGCGAGCCGCCGGCAGCACGTTCTCGTCCTTCGGCGGGGCCGGGGGATTGGTGCGACCGGTCAGACGCCGCCAGCCACGCACCAGAATGTTGGTGCGCCACGGCTCCGGCACGACTTTGGTCCGACGGATCGGCGGGGTGGCCTTGAGGCAAACCCGACCACTGGCGTCGACCGCCAGCATTTCCGCTTCTTCCAGTTCTTCAGCAGTGCTCAGGGTCAGGCGACGGCCCACCGAGGCTTGGGCAGCCTCGGTCGGAGCGTCGAACGTCGAAGACGACAGACGTTGGTGCAGTTCGCTGAAGGACTGGCAGCCCGCGAGTTCCGCGCGCTGCTGGTCGGTCATCGGTAGATGCGCCAGATACTCGGCAAGAGTCTCTGGCTGTAGTTGAGAATTACTCATCGGCAGGCAACTGGTAGCTCCAGGTCTCGGTCAGGACTTCTTCCGTCGCTGCCGATTCCGGTGTGGCTGGGGCCGCGTCCGCAGCAACAGGCTGCTTGGCGTCTTTGTTGTCCTTGTCCTTTTCCTTGGTATCGGCAACTGGCTTAGCGTCGGCCTGCTTGGCTTCGGCTTGCTTGGCGTCCTTGGCTTCCTTGTCCGCCTTCTCTTGTTGCTTGGCGGCCACTTTATCGGCCTTGGCAACCGAAGAGTTGGAGACTGGCAGCGAGTTCTTGGCGAGGTCGCCCGGCACGATGTTCTCGACCAGTGCCGCACGCAT
This sequence comes from Pseudomonas sp. FSL W5-0299, assembly GCF_005930655.1. Taxonomy (NCBI): domain Bacteria; kingdom Pseudomonadati; phylum Pseudomonadota; class Gammaproteobacteria; order Pseudomonadales; family Pseudomonadaceae; genus Pseudomonas; species Pseudomonas sp. FSL W5-0299. The sequence goes on along the minus strand of NZ_RXHX01000002.1, from coordinate 258,389 downwards.
CTCGGTAGGCTTGCCCGGATCCTTGATTTTCATCCGCAGGGTCAGGCGCCAGCCCTTGGTTTCAGGGTTGTAGCGCACGCTGTTTTCGACCAGCTCGGCATTGTCGCCCACGCTGACCTGGCTGCGAACGTCCGCGGTTTCCGGCAGTGCTGCCAGGGACGGACCTTCGAAGTCCACCAGATAGGCAACGCTGCCATCCGGCTGACGGATCAGGTTGGACTGTTTCACGTCACCCGTGGAACGCAGGGTCTGTTGAACCCAGGCACTGTCCGGTGCGTGAAGGGCGGCTTCGTCGATGGTCCAGTGCATGCGATAGGCGACGTCCAGCGGCTGACCAGGCTCAGGCAGTTTTTCCGGGCTCCAGAACGCAACGATATTGTCGTTGGTTTCGTCGGCAGTCGGAATCTCTACCAGATCGACGGAACCCTTGCCCCAATCGCCTTTTGGTTCGATCCAGGCACTTGGGCGCTTGTCGTAGCGGTCGTCGAGGTCTTCGTAGTGGCTGAAGTCGCGGCCACGTTGCAGCAAGCCGAAACCACGCGGGTTTTCGATCGAGTAGTTGCTCACGGCCAAGTGTTTTGGATTATTCAGTGGACGCCAGATCCATTCGCCGTTGCCGGCATGAATCGACAGACCGCTGGAATCGTGCAGTTCACGACGGTAGTTCAGCACTTTCGACGGCTGGTTGGCGCCGAACAGGAACATGCTGGTCAGCGGCGCAACGCCAAGCTTGGTGACCTTGTCACGCAGGAACATGCGGGCCTTGACGTCGACAATGGTGTCGCTGCCAGGACGCAGGGTCAGACGATAAGCACCGGTGGCACGTGGCGAATCCAGCAGCGCGAAGATCACCAGGTGTTTGTCACCCGGTTTTGGCCGTTGAATCCAGAATTCGGTGAAGCGCGGGAATTCTTCGCCGGACGGCAATGCGGTATCGATGGCCATGCCGCGAGCGGACAAGCCATAGGTGTGACCCTTGCCGACAACGCGGAAGTAGCTCGCGCCGAGCATGGTCATGATTTCGTCTTGCTTGTCGGCCTTGTTGATCGGGTAAAGCACACGGAAACCGGCATAACCCAGTTGTTCGGTAGCTTTAGGATCGAACTTCACATCGCCGAAATCGAAACGAGTTGGGTCGTATTTGATCTCTTCGACGGTGTTAGCCGTGATTTCGTTGATTTTCACCGGCGTGTCGAAGTGCATGCCCTGGTGATAGAACGAAAGCTTGAACGGGGTTTTCTGATCGGCCCACTCGGCTTTTTCAGTGCGGAAACGAATTTTTTGATAGTCCGCGAATTTCATTTCGCGGAATTCGTTCGGCAGGTTACTGCGCGGGGCTTCGTATTTTTGTCCGGCCAGCTCTTTCGCCTTGACCGATACATCCTCCAGATTGAATGCCCAAATCTGGCCGGCGCTGAGCAGGCAGAGCAGTGCTGAGCCCGCTACCAGAGCGCTTCGGAACCGTTTGGCAGTCAATTTTGGTGCATTACAGGGAGTAACAATCACGAGCAACCCTCGCCGAAAACAGATCAAAAAACCAACGGCCAGCTATCTATATGCCAGGTTGGCGAGCATTGTTCCGACTCCTATGGGGCTAAATGATTCCCCAACAGGTCTCGGACAAGTCTCTACCTAAGTCAAAATGGACCAACGAACGCTGATCCCCGTAGCGCGCGATTATCTAGTAGGCCGCGTTACAACGCATCAGGGGTAACAAAGTATTTATCGCGAAAAACCCCTGTTTTCAGTCGAAAAGCCCTGAAAAACATGTTTCAAGTGCTTTCACGTCTGTAACAGGAAGGTGACCGGGCCATCGTTGACCAGGTGCACCTGCATATCCGCGCCGAATCTACCTGATGCCACAGTGCCATGCACCTGTTTCGCTTTGCTTAATAAATAGTCGAAAAGCTCCTCGCCCAGGGCTGGAGGGGCAGCGGTCGAAAAACTCGGGCGCAACCCGCTCTTGGTGTCTGCGGCCAGGGTGAACTGCGAGACCAGCAGCAACCCGCCGCCTACATCCGCCAAAGACAGGTTCATCTTGCCCTCGGCGTCACTGAATACTCGATAGTTAAGCAGTTTATGCAGAAGTTTGTCGGCGCTGGCACGAGTATCCTCGGGCTCTACCGCCACCAGCACCAACAACCCCTGATCGACCGCCCCCACCACTTCCCCCGCTACCTCGACTCGCGCGCCATGCACGCGTTGCAGCAGGCCTTTCATGCTTCTTCGGGCGGCAGGTCGAGCAGGCGGCGAGCCATCTGCCCGGCGGCACGCACCAGTGCATCGGTGATGCCCGGCTCGGACGCGGCGTGGCCGGCGTCGCGGATCACCTGGAGTTCACTGTTCGGCCAGGCTTGATGCAGTTCCCAGGCGTTGTCCAGTGGGCAGATCACGTCATAACGACCGTGGACGATCACGCCAGGCAAATGGGCGATCTTGCCCATGTCGCGAATCAGCTGGTTCGGCTCGAGGAAGGCATTGTTGGTGAAGTAGTGACATTCGATACGTGCGATGGACAATGCGCGCTGCGGCTCGGAGAAGCGATCAACCACCAGCGGATTCGGACGCAAGGTCGCGGTCCGGCCTTCCCAGGTGGACCAGGCCTTGGCCGCATGCATCTGGGCGATCTGATCGTTGCCGGTCAGGCGCTTGTGGAAAGCGCTGAGCAGGTCGCCGCGCTCATCCAATGGAATCGGCGCGACATAGTCCTGCCAGTAATCGGGGAACAGACGGCTGGCGCCACACTGGTAGAACCACTCGATTTCCTGCGGCCGGCAGAGAAAAATCCCGCGCAGGATCAGACCGTGTACACGCTCCGGGTGGGTTTGCGCGTAGGCCAGCGCCAGGGTCGAGCCCCAAGAGCCGCCAAACAGCACCCATTTTTCGATGCCCAGGTGTTTGCGAATGCGCTCAAGGTCGGCGACCAGATCCCAGGTGGTGTTGTTTTCAAGACTGGCGTGGGGCGTGGAGCGCCCGCAACCGCGCTGGTCGAAGGTCACGATGCGGTACATGTTCGGATCAAAGTACCGTCGACTCTGGGCATCACACCCGGCACCGGGGCCGCCGTGGATGAACACCACCGGCAAACCTTCCGGTGAACCGCTTTCGTCGACATACAGGGTGTGAGTTTCATCGACGGCCAGATCGTGCCGGGCGTGGGGTTTGATCTGCGGGTACAAAGTCTGCATTGCGCGCTCCGTAAGGGGTCGAGGTCATCCCTGGGGGGACTTCTATTATTCTGCCGTCCGGCATCATAAACCCGAATTACGCCAATGAGCATGCCCCTTGCAGCGTCATAACCTGTCAGCCAAAAACCCGAGCAGCGTTTCATACAGCAAGTCGACCTCGGCGACCTGGCCCCGGGCCCGCAAACAGCCATGAACCAGCCCTTCTCCATAGTAAAACGTGGTGGGCACACCCGCGGCCTGGAGATGCTCGGCATAGAGCACGCCGTCATCGCGCAGCGGGTCGAATTGCGCCACGGCAATCAATGCCGGCGGCAGCCCGCCGAAGTGTCCGGCGAGCAACGGCATCGCATAGACGCCCGGCTGTCGGGTGCCGCGCAAGTACAGGGCGTGATAACAATCCACATCACTGCTGGCGAGCAATGGCGCGTCGATGCATTCGCTACGCGACGGCAACGAGCGATCACCGCCCAGCCCCGGATAGATCAAAACCTGCGCCGCCGGGACCGGCTCGCCCGCATCCCGCAGCGCCAGACACAACGCAGCAGCCAGATTGCCACCGGCACTGTCCCCCGCCACCAGCGTTCGTCCGGGATCAAGCCGAAAAGGTCCGCTTCGCAGCGCGCGCCAGACACCCAGGCAATCATTGAACGCCGCCGGAAAAGGATGTTCCGGCGCCAATCGGTAATCGACCGCGATCACCAGTGCGCCGAGTGTCGACGCCAGTTCGGCGCAGATGAAATCGTGGGATTCCAGATCCCCTACCACCCAACCACCGCCATGCAGATACACGATGCACGGTCCAACGTCGGTCGGAGGTGAAACCGGCGGCTGATAAGACCGCACCGACACGCCGGCCAACTCGAAATCGACCACGTAGAGCCCGGCGGGACGTGGCGGAGTGAACGCCCGGCACATCGCGCTGTAGGCCTGGCGCAAACCGTCGAGGCTGCTGTCGGTGCTGTTGAAGCTGACGGTTTTCTCGACGAATGCCGACATTTGTTCAGAAATCGGGTAAGGCTTCATGGGTCTGGTGCCCGTTCAGGAGATGGGGCCAACCCCTGTGAGAGCGAGCCCCGCTCGCGAAAGCGGAGTGTCAGTCAACATTGATGTCGACTGACACTCCGTCTTCGCGAACAGGCTCGCTCCCACAGGTTTTGCGTTTAGGGCTTCAAGCTGGCCAAAACGGTCGCCGCGCCCTCCTTGCCCTCAAAGCTGGTCACACCGGCCAGCCAGCGCTGAAGGTCTTCGGGATGATCACGCAGCCATTGCCGGGCAACGTCCTGAGGCGTCTTGCGCTCCATGATCGGCACCATCAACTGGCTTTCCTGGGCGGCGGTGAAAGTCAGGTTCTCCAGCAAACGGTTCACGTTCGGGCAACGTTCGGCATAGTCCGGGGACGTCACAGTCGAGACCGTCGCTGCGCCTTCGTTGGGGCCATAAACGTCTTCGCTGCCGGTCAGGTAGGCGATTTTCATGTTGATGTTCATCGGGTGCGGAGTCCAACCGACGAACACCACGAACTCCTTACGGTTCACCGCCCGCTGAACGGCCGCGAGCATGCCGGCCTCACCGGACTCGATCAGCTTGAAGTCTTTCAAGCCGAAGTGATTGGTCTCGATCATGGTTTTGATCGTGGTGTTGGCGCCACTGCCGGGCTCGATGCCATAGATCTTGCCGCCGAGCTTGTCTTTGAACTTGGCGATGTCGGCGAAGGTTTTCAGCCCGGCGTCCGCAACGTACTGAGGCACCGCGAGCGTTGCCTGCGCGTCGGCCAGGCTCGGCTTATCCAGGACCTTCACTTGTTTGGCATCAAGGAACGGCGCGATGTTCTTGTCCATCGCCGGTTTCCAGTAACCGAGGAAAATATCGAGGCGTTTGTCGCGGATGCCGGCAAAGATGATTTGCTGCACGGCGCTGGTTTGCTTGCTTTCGTAGCCGAGGCCGTTGAGCAATACGTCAGCCATGCCGCTGGTGGCGATCACGTCGGTCCAGTTGACCACGCCCATGCGCACGGCCTTGCAGGACGCGTCGTCACTGGCCAGGACGCTAGTGCTCAGAAGAGCGGTGCCGCAGAGGATTGAGAGACAGCGGGTGAACAAACCTTTGGTGCTTGTCATAGAGAGCGTTCTCGTGCGGCAGATTATTGTGAGGGCCGGTGTCTTCTTGCACCGTGACCAGCACATTACGCAGCGTCGAGAGGGTAAAAGCGAACTGTAGCGACCGAGATTTGCACGGTGGCGACCGTTCCGCTCAGGTAGCGAGACCAACCCCACCCTGTGGCGAGGGAGCTTGCTCCCGCTGAGTTGCGAATCAGTCCCCAACCCATTCAACCGAGTGTTATCAGATACACCCGACTCGCCGGGTTTACGACGGCTTCGCCGCCGAGCGGGAGCAAGCGCCCTCGCCACAAAAGCGCGCTCCCACAGGGTTACGCGTTGTAGTGCTTTTGGCCCCAGGCCAGCAGGCCTTGCAGCAATTCCTTGAGCACAACCTGCGTCGGCGCCGCCAGGTCCGGGCGATAGCGAAACGGCTCAAACTCTTCCATGTACGTGCACTGCCCTAGCTCCAGTTGCACCGCATGGATGTTTTCGGCCGGGTTGCCGTAATGCCGGGTGATGTGGCCGCCCTTGAAGCGACCGTTCAGCACGTGGCTGTAATCGGTGTGCCTGGCGCAGATTGCTTCCAGCTGAGTGGCCAATTGTGGATCGCAACTGGCGCCGTTGAAGGTGCCGAGGTTGAAGTCCGGCAGCTTGCCGTCGAACAGGTGCGGGATGATCGAGCGGATCGAATGCGCATCGAACAGCAACGCGTAGCCGAACTCGGCTTTGAGTCGCGCCAGTTCGTTCTGCAGGGTGGTGTGATACGGCGTCCACACCTGCTCCAGATATGTTGCTCGTTCCGCCGCCGACGGTTCCATCCCTTCACGGAACAACGGAATACCGTCGAACAGCGTCGCCGGATACAGACCGGTGGTGGCGCCGACATACAGCGGCTTGTCGTCAGACGGACGGTTCAAGTCGATGACGAAGCGCGAGTACTCGGCAGCCAATGTACTGGCGCCCAGTTCGGCAGCGAACTCATAAAGTTGGGGAATGTGCCAGTCCGTGTCCGGCAGGCTGCGCGCATCGGGGATCAATCCGGCTTCCACCGCCGGAGTCAGGCGCAGGCCGGCGTGGGGCATGCTGATCAGCAGCGGCACGCGGCCTTGTTTGAAGTTCAGAACCTTATCCACAACTGCTCTCCTAAACGCTCGTTTCGACGCCGTGACGCACGACGCGTTTTTCCAGGTCACCGCCCAGCCAGTACGACAGATCGGCGGGACGATCGATTTGCCAGGCGACGAAATCCGCGACCTTGCCGGCTTCCAGCGAACCGTGAGTATCAGCCATGCCCAGCGCGGTGGCGGCATGAATGGTCGCGCCCGCCAAGGCTTCTTCCGGGGTCATGCGGAAACAGGTGCAGGCCATGTTCAGCATCAAGCGCAACGACAGCGCCGGTGACGTGCCGGGGTTGAGGTCGCTGGCGATGGCGATTTTCACGCCGTGTTTGCGCAGGGCATCCATCGGTGGCAACTGGGTTTCACGCAGGAAGTAAAACGCACCGGGTAGCAGCACCGCGACGGTGCCGGATCTGGCCATGGCGATGGCGTCGTCTTCGGTGATGAATTCCAGGTGATCGGCCGACAGAGCGTGGTAACGCGCCGCCAGGCTCGAACCGTGCAGCGACGACAATTGCTCGGCGTGCAGCTTCACCGGCAGACCCAGTTCTTGTGCGGTGATGAACACCCGCTCGACCTGTGCCGGCGAAAAGGCCAGGTATTCGCAGAACGCGTCCACCGCATCCACCAACCCTTCGGCGGCCAGGGCCGGGAGCATTTCAGCGCAGATGTGATCGATGTAGTCGTCGGCGCGATCCGCATATTCCGGTGGCAACGCATGAGCGGCGAGGCACGTGCTGCGCACGCTGACCGGCAGTTCGGCGCCGAGACGACGGATGACTCGCAGGATCTTGCGTTCACTGGCCAGGTCGAGGCCGTAGCCGGATTTCATTTCGACCGTGGTCACGCCGTCGCGCATCAGGCTTTTCAGACGCTTGGCGGCGCTGGCGAACAGCTCATCTTCGGTCGCTGCACGGGTGGCGCGCACGGTGCTGGCGATGCCGCCACCGGCTGCTGCAATTTCCGCGTAGCTGACACCTTTCAGGCGCTGTTCGAATTCACCGCTGCGGTTACCGCCGAACACCGTGTGGGTGTGGCAGTCGATCAGGCCCGGGGTGACCCAGGCCCCTTTCAAATCATTGACCGCCGGGTACTCACCCGACGGCAGCTCACTGCGCGGGCCGACCCACTCAATGTGCGCACCGGACGTCACGATGGCCGCATCCTCGATGATCGAGTAGACGCCTTGCGCCATGGTTGCGACGTGGCAGTGTTGCCAGAGAGTTTTCATCCCGAGTTCCTCGTCTTTGATCGTTCCCAAGCTCCACGTGGGAATGCCTCTAGGGACGCTCTGCGTCCAGTGACGCGGAGCGTCACGGGCTGCATTCCCACGCAGAGCGTGGGAACGATCGGTGGGTGGGGGTTAAAGGCTCGGCAAAAGCCTGGCCGACACCAGTTCATTCAGGCAACGCGTGGCCAACAGTTCAGTCGCCGCATTGATGTCCGGCGCAAAGAAGCGGTCCTTCTCATAGAACGGCACTTCTTTACGCAGAATCCCACGGGCGTTTTCCAGCTTCGCCGAAGTCTTCAGACCTTCACGCAAATCCAGCCCCTGAACCGCCGCCAACCATTCCACCGCCAACACACCGCGCGTGTTTTCAGCCATTTCCCACAAGCGCTTGCCGGCAGCCGGTGCCATCGATACGTGGTCTTCCTGGTTCGCGGAAGTCGGCAGGCTGTCCACCGAATGCGGATGGGACAACGCCTTGTTCTCGCTAGCCAGTGCCGCCGCAGTCACCTGGGCGATCATGAAACCGGAGTTCACACCGCCATTGGCCACCAGGAACGGCGGCAGTTGCGACATGTGCTTGTCCATCATCAGCGAGATGCGACGTTCGCTCAGGGAACCGATTTCAGCGATAGCCAGGGCCATGTTGTCAGCGGCCATGGCCACCGGTTCGGCGTGGAAGTTACCACCGGAGATCACGTCGCCTTCAGCGGCGAAGACCAGAGGGTTATCGGAAACGGCGTTGGCTTCGACGGCCAGCACTTCGGCCGCCTGACGGAACTGAGTCAGGCAGGCGCCCATGACTTGCGGCTGGCAGCGCAGGGAGTACGGGTCCTGGACCTTTTCGCAGTTCTGGTGCGAGTCGGATACTTCACTGCGCTCGCCCAGCAGATCACGGTAAGCGGCAGCGGCGTCGATCTGGCCTTTCTGGCCACGGGCGGCGTGGATGCGTGCGTCGAACGGCGAACGCGAACCCAGCACGGCTTCGACCGTCAGGGCACCAATCGCCACGGCACCGGCGAACAGATCTTCGCCTTCGAACAGACCGCGCAGCGCATAAGCGGTCGACACCTGAGTGCCGTTGAGCAGCGCCAGGCCTTCTTTCGCCGCCAGGGTCAGCGGCGTCAGGCCGGCGACTTTCAGTGCTTCAGTCGCTTCCATCCACTCGCCTTTGTAGCGGGCCTTGCCTTCACCCAGCAACACCAGGGACATGTGCGCCAAAGGCGCCAAATCGCCGGACGCACCGACTGAACCTTTCAATGGAATGTGCGGGTAAACCTCGGCGTTGATCAGTGCGATCAACGCGTCAATCACGACGCGGCGAATGCCGGAGAAACCACGGCTCAGGCTGTTGACCTTGAGCACCATGACCAACCGCACCAGCGCGTCGCTGATCGGCTCGCCGACACCGGCGGCATGGGACAGCACCAGCGAGCGCTGCAGGTTTTCCAGGTCTTCGCTGGCGATGCGGGTCGAAGCCAGCAGGCCAAAACCGGTGTTGATGCCGTAGGCGGTGCGGTTCTCGGCGAGGATCTGTTCCACGCAGGCAACGCTGGCTTCGATCTGCTTTGATGCACTGTTGTCGAGGGTGATTTTGACCGGCTGCTGATAGATATCACGCAGTTGGGCAAGGCTCAGTTGGCCGGGAATCAAATTTAGCGCAGTCACTTTTATTCTCCTTTTGAGAGTCTTTTTGTTAACTAACCAGACGCTCCGGAAATGTCCGTTGTCCGTCGCTTCCCGCCTCGTGGGGGGCTGGCGCCTTGGCACGCTGGTTTGATGTAGGAATCAGTTGAGGTTCGGTAACGCCTTGTGCAGCAAAATCGGATCTTTCAACACGCCGGCAGCGGCGGCAATGTCCGGCGCCAGCCAGCGGTCCTGGTCGTAGGCCGGGACGCGTTCACGCAGCAGACGCCACGCGGCATCGGTGCCAGCGCCAAAACGCTGATCCTTGAGAAATTCAAACGCCTGGGCCGCCAGCAGATACTCGATGGCGAGGATCTGCGTGCAATTTTCCAGGGCGCGATGCAGCTTCAGCGCCGCGTTGGTGCCCATACTCAAGTGGTCTTCCTGCAAGCCCGAGGTAACGTAGTTGTCGAGCACGGCCGGTTGCGCCAATTGGCGATTTTCCGCGCACAGCGACGCGGCGACGTACTGGACAATCATCATCCCGGAGTTCACCCCGGGGTTGGCCACCAAAAACGCTGGCAGGCCGCTGACGTGCGGGTTGATCAAGCGGTCCAGGCGACGCTCGGCGATGGAGCCGATTTCGGCCATGGCGATGGCCAGCAAGTCCGCCGCCAGCGCGACCGATTGGCCATGCGGGTTGGCCTGGGACATGACACGGAAGTTGTCTGGCGTACCCAGCAGCAACGGGTTGTCGGTGCAGCCGTTGAGTTCGGTTTCGATCTGGCGGATCGCGTGAGTCAGTTGATCCCGTGCAGCACCGTGGACTTGCGGGATTGAACGGATGCTCAACGCATCCTGCGTGCGAATGCCTTTGCTCGATGCAATCACTTCACTGCCATCCAGCAACGCTCGCAGATTGATGCCGACCTGCTGCATGCCCGGATGCGGTTTGAGCGCGATGATCTCGGCATCGAACGCCGCGATCTGGCCACGCTGGGCTTCGAAGCTCATGGCGCCGATCACGTCGGCCCATTGCACCAGGCGCGTCGCATCGGCAATCGCCAGACAGCTGAGGCCGGACATGCACGGCGTGCCGTTGACCAGGCACAAGCCATCTTTGGCCCCCAACTGAACCGGTTGCAGACCTTCTTCGGCCAGGGCTTGCTGGGCGGTAACGATCTGCCCGCGATAACTGACATTGCCGACACCCAACAGCGCGATGCTGATATGGGCCATGTGGGTCAGGTAACCGACCGAACCCTGGGACGGCACTTGCGGGGTGATGCCGCGATTGAGCAGCGCCAGGAGGGCTTCGACCACCCGGCGATGAATGCCGGATTTGCCATGGCTGTAATTCAGGATCGCTGCGCAGAGAATTGCACGGGTCTGCTCGTCGGCCAGCGGAGCGCCAACGCCACAAGCGTGGCTGAGCAAGGTGTTGCGCGACAACTGGCTCAGTTGTTCGTCTTTGAGCGAGACGTTGCACAACGCACCCAGGCCCGTGTTGACGCCATACGCTCGCTCGCCGCTGGCGACGATGCGCTGTACGATCGCCTGGGCATTCTCGATCCGCGCCCAGGCCTGGGCCGACAGCTCAAGCTGAGCGCCATGACGGGCGACGGCAACCACATCCTGCCAACGCAACGGGGCGTCGGCGATAACGATTTTTTCAGCCTGGGACATCTTTGACCTCTTACCTGAATATTGATGCAGCTTTGCCGACGCTTTCGCGAGCAGGCTCGCTCCCACAGGGTACGCATTCCAATTGTGGGAGCGAGCCTGCTCGCGAATAGGCCGGCACAACCGCCGCAAACCTTTAAACCACCGCCGCCCGACGCTGGACGAACCGGTCCACATACTCATCCGCCGGCGAATGCAGGATCTCTCTCGGCGTGCCCACCTGGATCAGGCGGCCGTCCTTGAGGATCGCGATGCGGTTACCTATGCGCACGGCCTCATCGAGGTCGTGGGTGATAAAGACGATGGTCTTGTGCAGGGTCTTTTGCAGTTCCAGCAACTGGTCCTGCATCTCCGCGCGGATCAACGGATCAAGCGCACTGAAGGCCTCGTCCATCAGGATGATGTCGGTGTCTGCCGCCAGGGCACGGGCCAGGCCCACACGCTGACGCATGCCGCCCGAGAGCTGGTGCGGGTATTTGTTTTCGTAGCCTTTCAGGCCCACGGTATTGATCCAGTGCAGCGCACGCTCGGAGCACATTTGCTTGCTCTCGCCACGCACTTTCAGGCCGTAGGCGACATTGTCGATCACGGTCTTGTGCGGCAGCAGGCCGAAGCTCTGGAACACCATGCTGATCTTGTGCCGGCGAAATTCGCGCAGGGCTTCCATGTCGTATTGCAGGATGTCCACGCCGTCCACCAGGATCGCGCCGCTGGTGGGGTCGATCAGGCGGTTGAAGTGGCGCACCAGGGTCGATTTGCCGGAACCCGAAAGGCCCATGATCACGAAGATTTCGCCGGTGCCGATGCTCAACGACAAGTCGTTCACGCCGACCACGCAGCCGGTTTCGGCCAGCACCTGATCCTTGGTTTTGCCCTGGCCAATCATGCCCAGCGCGTCCTTGGAGCGGTTGCCGAAAATCTTGAAGACGTTTTTGACTTCGATTTTGCTCACGGTTGCGTCGTTCATTTGCTCACCTCATGCCGTGGCCGACCATACGCCTGAGTAATGCGGTCGATGACCACTGCCAGAATCACGATCGCCAGACCGGCTTCCAGGCCACGTCCGACGTTGAGGGTCTGAATCCCCACCAACACGTCTTCACCCAAGCCACGAGCGCCAATCATCGAGGCAATCACCACCATCGACAGGGCCATCATGGTGGTCTGGTTGATCCCGGCCATGATGCTCGGCAGGGCCAGCGGCAGTTGCACGCCAAACAGTTGCTGCCAGCGGTTGGCACCGAAGGCGTTGATCGCTTCCATCACTTCACCGTCCACCTGGCGAATGCCCAGATCAGTCAGGCGGATCAGCGGTGGCGCGGCGTAGATCACGGTAGCGAAAATCGCCGGCACCTTGCCCAGGCCGAACAGCATCAGCACCGGGATCAGGTACACGAAGCTCGGCATGGTCTGCATGATGTCCAGCAAAGGCATCAGCACCGAACGCAGGCGATTGCTGCGTGCCGAGAGAATGCCCAGCGGGATGCCGATCAGCACCGAAATGACTGTGGCCACCATCATCAGCGCCAGGGTCTGCATTAGCTTGTCCCAGAGGCCGACCGCACCCACCAGGAACAGCAGGCCGACGATGACTGCCGTGGTCACCACTTTACGAGTCGCGTGCCAGGCAACGCCCGCCACGATGGCCAGCATCAGCCACCAGGGCGCCGCACGCAGCAACCCTTCAAGATTGACGATGGCCCACAACAGGGTGTCGGAGATATGCCGGAACACATCGCCGTAGTTGGTGACCAGCGAATCGACCCAACCGTTGACCCAGTCGGCGATGGAAAAGGTAAAGCTTTCGGGAAACATAAGAGACTCTCAATCAAGGGGTTGCGATCAAGCACCCGACTGCCGTTGCCGACAGTCGGAGAGGCCCAACCTACAAGGCCGCGTCGATTTTCTTGGCTGCGTCTTCGCTTACCCATGCGTGCCAGACTTCAGGATGTTCCTTCAAGAAGATCTTGGCCAGTTTTGGCGACTCGATCCGCTCTTTGGCCATGCGCCCGAGGTTCTGGTTGAGCAGGTCGATCGGCAGGTTGACCTTTTCCAGCACCGCCACCAGTTCCGGGGCTTGCTCGTGGAACGTCTTGGACAGGCCGACCTTGATGGTCACTTCCTTGTTCACGCCTGGTTTCTCTTCGAGTTTGACCAGATCAACCTGGCCCATCAGCGGGGTGGGCGACCAGTAGTAGAACAGGATCGGCTCGCCACGCTTGTAGCTCGACAGCACTGCGGCATCCAGCGCCGGGCCGGTGCCCGGACGGAAGTTGGTGTAGGTGCTTTCCAGGCCGTAGCTTTTCAGCATTTCGCTGTTGTCGAGTTCACAGGTCCAGCCGGCCGGGCAGTTGTAGAAACGGCCCTTGGAAGGCTCTTCCTGGTCCTTGAACACGGCGGCGTATTTACCCAGGTCGGCGATTGCTTTCAGGTCCGGGGCCTTGGGCTCCAGCTTGCGCTTGGCGTCGCCTTCGATCACGTAGCGCGGCACGTACCAGCCTTCGATTGCGCCAACGACCGGAGCGCCGACACCGACAACCTTGCCGGCCTTCTCGGCCTTGTTCCAGACTTCGCTGCGGCCAACCCACTCTTCGGCAAACACTTGAATGTCGTTGCTGCTCAGGGCGTTTTCCATGGTGATGGAGTTGCCCGGCAGGCTGTCGGTCTTACAGTCGTAGCCCTTCTCCAACACGATTTGCATCACGTCGGTCAGCAGCATGCCGCTTTCCCAGTTCAGGCCGGCGAACTTCACCGGTTTGCCCGACTCGCACCAACCGGCAGCCTGAGTGGCGCCGGCGCTGGCGAGCAGGACCATGGACAGCAATGTGGTCAGCAGGGTCTTGTTCGATTTCATTGTAGTGACGCTCCTAATCATGAATTGGCTTACGGCAGTCAAGAGGCATCCAGCCCTGTCCACGTCCAATCAGGCCTGCGCCGCAGCGCGACCAGCCCCACTTGTTTTTTGTTGTACAACGCTGTCCTGCTCAACCGGCAGAATCAGGTGATCAGGTACCGAGCCGTGCCATTTTTTCGCACAGACGTAGTACAGGGCTGCGGGAAGCACCAGACCGATGATCCAGGAAATATCCACACCACCCAGGGTTTCCACCAGCGGACCGGTATAGAACTTGGTGGCGATGAATGGCAGTTGTACCAGCACACCGAAGACATAGACGCTGATGCCGAGTGGGTTCCAACGGCCATAGCGACCCTTTGGATCGGCCAGCGCCGGCACGTCATAACGCTCGCGAGTGATGCAGTAGTAGTCCACCAGGTTGATCGCACTCCATGGCGTAAAGAACGCCAGCAGGAACAGGATGAAGGACTTGAACGCACCGAGGAACGAGTGCTGACCGAGCAACGCGATCAGGGTGGCGGTACCGACGATGAACAGCACGAACACCAGACGTTGCAAGCGCGATACCTGCAGGTGACCACGGAAACCGCTGATGATGGTCGCGATGCACATGAAGCTGCCGTAGGAGTTCAGCGTGGAGATGGTGACCTTGCCGAACGCGATGCTGAAATACAGCAGCGCAGCGGTGGCACCGGTGCCGCCCAGACCCACGATATAGGCCACTTCGTGGCCGGCGAATTGTCCGTTGGCCGAAGCGGCGGCAAACACGCCGAGGATCATCGCCACCTGTGCACCAATCACCGAACCCGCGCCAGCGGCGAAAAAGGTTTTCACCGAGGAAGTCTTGCTCGGCAGGTAGCGCGAGTAGTCAGCCACGTAAGGACCGAAGGCGATCTGCCAGGATGCCGCGAGGGACACCGCAAGCAGGAAGCTGCTCCAGCTGAAGTGGCGGATTTGCAGGAGTGCACCCACATCAGTCTGGCTCATCAGACGGCTGAACAGATAAACAAAGGCAATCACGCCGATGACGCTGGCGACACGGCCGATGAAATGGATCACCCGATAACCGAGTACCGTGACCAGCACGATGACGCTGGCGAAGATGAGGATACCGACGCTGTCGCTGACGCCAAACAACTGGCCCAGCGCCTGGCCGGAAAGCACGGTTCCCGTTGCGGTGAAGCCCAGGTACATCAGGCAGACCAGCACGATTGGGATGGCCGCACCATAAACGCCGAACTGTACGCGGCTGGAGATCATTTGCGGCAGGCCAAGTTTTGGCCCTTGCGCTGCATGCAACGCCATCACGCCACCGCCCAGCAGTTGACCGATCAGCAGACCGATCAGCGACCAGAACACATCACCGCCCAGCACCACGGCGAGCGCCCCGGTGACAATTGCGGTGATCTGCAGGTTGGCACCCATCCACAGGGTGAACTGGCTTAACAGACGACCGTGTCTTTCCGCTTCCGGGATGTAGTCGATCGAACGTGTCTCGATCAACGGTTTACTGCCTGCACGATCGTCATTAACAGCCATTGTTCAACCTCTGTGGATTGTTTGTCGGTGTTGGTGATCCCTGTAGGAGCGAGCAATGCGGGGCGCCGCATCGCTCGCTCCTACAGGTTTTGCATCAGGCCAAAGCCTGTTTTATTTGCCGGTAATCATCGGCAGGTTCAGCCCTTGTTCCTTGGCGCAGTCGATCGCGATCTGGTAACCGGCATCGGCGTGACGCATGACACCGGTGGCCGGGTCGTTGTGCAGGACGCGAGCGATACGCTCGGCCGCTTCGTCAGTACCGTCGCAGACAATCACCATGCCCGAGTGCTGGGAGAAGCCCATGCCGACGCCGCCGCCGTGGTGCAGGGAAACCCAGGTCGCGCCGCTCGCAGTGTTGAGCAGGGCGTTGAGCAGTGGCCAGTCGGACACGGCGTCGGAGCCATCCTGCATCGATTCGGTTTCACGGTTCGGGCTGGCGACCGAACCGGAGTCCAGGTGGTCGCGACCGATCACGATTGGCGCGGACAACTCACCGCTGCGCACCATTTCGTTGAACGCCAGACCCAGCTTGGCGCGCTGGCCCAGGCCAACCCAGCAGATACGGGCCGGCAGACCCTGGAAGCTGATGCGCTCGCGGGCCATGTCCAGCCAGTTGTGCAGGTGGGCGTCGTCCGGGATCAGCTCTTTAACCTTCGCGTCGGTCTTGTAGATGTCTTCAGCGTTACCCGACAGTGCAGCCCAACGGAATGGACCGATGCCGCGGCAGAACAGCGGACGGATGTAAGCCGGTACAAAACCCGGGAAGTCGAATGCGTTCTCGACGCCTTCTTCTTGCGCCATCTGACGGATGTTGTTGCCGTAGTCGAAGGTCGGAATACCCATCTTCTGGAATTCGAGCATCGCTTTTACGTGCACGGCCATCGATTGCTTGGCGGCTTTGACCACGGCAGCAGGCTCGGTCTTGGCGCGAGCGCGGTACTCTTCCCAGGTCCAGCCGGCTGGCAGGTAACCGTTGAGCGGGTCGTGGGCGCTGGTCTGGTCGGTGACCATGTCCGGGCGCACGCCGCGCTTGACCAGTTCCGGCAGGATTTCTGCCGCGTTACCCAGCAGCGCGATGGAAATCGCCTTGCCTTCCTTGGTGTACTTGGCGATGCGGGCCAGCGCGTCGTCGAGGTCGGTGGCTTGTTCATCGACATAACGGCTGTTCAGGCGGAAATCGATGCTCACCTGCTGGCATTCGATGTTCAGCGAGCAAGCACCGGCCAGTGTTGCAGCCAGAGGCTGAGCGCCACCCATGCCGCCGAGGCCTGCGGTCAGGACCCAACGACCTTTCAGGTCATCGTTGTAATGTTGGCGACCGGCTTCGACGAAGGTTTCGTAAGTGCCCTGGACGATGCCCTGGCTGCCGATGTAAATCCAGCTGCCGGCGGTCATCTGGCCGTACATGGCCAGGCCTTTGGCGTCGAGTTCGTTGAAGTGCTCCCAGCTCGCCCAGTGTGGCACCAGGTTGGAGTTGGCAATCAGCACGCGCGGAGCATTGGTGTGTGTCTTGAACACGCCGACCGGCTTGCCGGATTGCACCAGCAGGGTCTCGTCGTCATTCAGGTTGGTCAGGCTTTCGACGATCTTGTCGTAGCATTCCCAGTTACGCGCCGCACGACCGATACCACCGTAAACCACCAGTTCTTTAGGGTTCTCGGCAACTTCCGGGTCGAGGTTGTTCATCAGCATGCGCAGCGGCGCTTCGGTCAGCCAGCTCTTGGCGGTCAGCTTGTTACCGCGGGCGGCACGGATTTCAACATCACGGTATTTAGTAGGTTTCTGGGTATTGTCAGTCACGAAAAAGACTCCTCAGCGATCAATCCAAACCAACCCTGGCGGTGGGTCAGCCAGCCTGTGCGCACTGTTGCGCCACAAGCGAATCAGTGGACGTTGCGAGGAGTCTCGGTCGACTCATACGCATACGTCTTTACTTGTACATACAAGCATATGCAATCAAGCGGCCAACTTGTTGGAGGGGCGTTCAAGAAAAGTTTTAAACGGGCTGGAAAGCGCCTGGATCAAGGGTTCTGACAAAGATGAAATTTTTCGGGGGATTTTGCGAGGGGGGGTGACTGCTGTTACTTGGGCGTGGTTTTGCGCCACGCTGGGGCGTTCGGTAACAAAGTGGTGCGCAGTTTCGAATCAGTTGATCGTTCCCACGCTCGTGGGAACGATCAGTGGTGGTATTGGATCAGCGTGCAGTCAGCTCGATCACACAGCACGAGCCGTTGCTGGAAACTTCCAGCAGGCCGGTGTTACCACCGAGTTGCAGGCAATCATGGCGACCGAGTTGCGAGGCGCTGTTGCCGACCTTCACGACAAGCTCGTCAGTGACACTAAATATGAGCACGGTGCCAGCCGAGCTGAAAAACCGCTGCTCGCCCTCCAGCCACTGCAACCGAGCGCTATAACGCTGGGGCGCATAAATCAGGTTGAAGTCGCGAATCGGCCCGCCCAGCAATGTGCAAGTGACGCGGCTTTCGCCGCTGAACGCAAAAGGCTCCAACGGTAACAATGGAGGCGTGTCCTGGCCGTCAACCCGCAAGGTCATACCGTCGCCTTGCAACACGGTGATCACCCGCTCATAGCCGGCGAACGTCGAGAATCCGCCGGACTCGCCGATATCGGCAATCGACAGGCGCCAGCCGAAGCCGTCAAGCCCGGTCCCCGCATCGCGGGTGATTTCTTCGGTGCTGCCACCGCCGTTTTTCCACGGCATTCGCGGGTAATCTTTTGCGCGTAGAACCTTCGTTACATTCATTTATGAAACCGACCTTCCAGACGATGACGGGAACCAGGGTGGATCAAACGGGCGGCGGTTACCGGCTGGCGGCCGGACCAGGTGCGGCGCCGAATCAGCAGGCACGGCTCGCCCTTTTCAATCTGCAGCAATTTGCACTCTGAGGCCTCGGCCAGAATCGCCTCGACCACATGCTCGCCTTCGGTCAGCGGCGCGACCTGGTTCAGATAGGCGTAAGGCGTTTGCAGGGTGAAGTCCTGCTTGAGGTAGTCCGGCGCCACCAGCGCGTTGACGAAACGGTCTTCGATTTGCACCGGAATGTCGTTTTCGAAATGCACGATCAGCGAATGGAAAACCCGCTGGCCTTCGCGCATGTCCAGCGCCAAAGCGCGCTCGGAACCAGCGGCCTCTTCTTCGAGGGTGATCACCTTGCAGGTATGGCGATGGCCACGGGAGGCGATTTCGTCGGCGATGTTGTGCACTTCAAACAGCGCGGACTGGCTTTTCGGCTCGGCGACGAACGTGCCGACACCTTGCATGCGCACCAGCAGACCGTCGGCGGTCATCTCGCGCAGGGCGCGGTTGATGGTCATGCGGCTGAAACCGAGTTGGCTGACCAGCTCGCTTTCCGACGGAACGCGGTAGTGCGGCGGCCAGTTTCCACTGTCGATTTGCTGGGTGATCATCTGTTTGACGCGGGCGTACAAGGGCGCCGGACTGTCGCCCATGTTCGCGGCCAACGGTGACACTGGGGGCGGAGTCGGCACGGTTAATCCTTGGTCGTCTGTTAGAAGTCGCTAGCTTGCCGGAGTTTACCGAGCAGGCAAACGTCTGTATATGTATATACAAATAACACACGATGGGGTTCTGAACCATGTCCGCCTTCTTTGCCGAACGCGCGCTGCTGCCTAGTGGATGGGCCAACAATGTACGTCTTGAGGTCAGCGCCGAGGGCGTTTTGACCCATATCCAGGCCGATTCCAACGCAGATGGCGCCGAACGGCTGAGCGGTCCGCTGCTGCCGGGGATGCCGAATCTGCATTCCCACGCCTTCCAGCGGGCCATGGCCGGGCTGGCGGAAGTGGCGGGCAATCCGAATGACAGTTTCTGGACCTGGCGCGACTTGATGTATCGCCTCGTCGGAAAAATCAGCCCGGATCAACTCGGCGTCATTGCTCGTCAGCTGTACATCGAAATGCTCAAGGCCGGTTACACCTCGGTCGCGGAATTTCATTATGTGCATCACGACACCAACGGCCAGCCTTACGCAGATCCCGCTGAACTGGCGCTGCGCATCAGCCAGGCGGCCAGTTCCGCCGGTATCGGTCTGACCTTGCTTCCGGTGCTTTACAGCCATTCCGGTTTCGGCGGCCAGGCGCCGAACGACGGTCAGCGCCGCTTCATCAACAGCACCGAGAACTACCTCACGCTTCAGTCGCGTTTGCAGCCGATCCTGGCGCAGCAACCGGCGCAGTCGCTGGGCTTGTGTTTCCACTCGTTGCGCGCGGTAACACCGCAGCAGATCAGCGAAGTGCTGGCGGCCAGCGACAAGCAGTGCCCAGTGCACATTCATATCGCTGAACAGCAGAAGGAAGTCGATGACTGCCTGAGTTGGAGCGGTCGTCGTCCTCTGCAATGGCTGTACGAAAACACCGAGGTCGACCAGCGCTGGTGCCTGGTCCACGCGACCCATGCCAATCCGGAAGAAGTCACGTTGATGGCCAAGAGTCGCGCCATCGCCGGTCTGTGCCTGACCACCGAAGCCAACCTCGGCGACGGGATTTTCCCGGCGGTGGATTTCCTCGCGCAGGGTGGACGCATGGGTATCGGGTCCGACAGCCATGTGTCATTGAGCGTTGTGGAAGAGTTGCGTTGGCTGGAATACGGCCAGCGCCTGCGCGATCAGCGGCGTAATCGGCTGTATGGCGCGGATCAGCCGATGGTTGGCCGCACGCTATATGACGCTGCGCTGGATGGCGGCGCTCAGGCGCTCGGGCAGCCGATCGGTGCACTGGAAGTTGGTAAACGTGCGGATTGGCTGGTGCTGGACGGCAACGATCCGTACCTGGCAACGGCCAGCGGTGACGGGATTCTCAATCGCTGGTTGTTTGCCGGCGGCGATCGCCAGGTGCGCGATGTGCTGGTCAATGGCCAGTGGGTGGTGCGTGACGGGCGTCATGCAGCAGAAGAAGAAAGTAACCGCGCGTTTACCCAAGTCCTGCGCGACCTCCTGGGCTGACACAAACGAAATGTGGGAGCGAGCCTGCTCGCGACAGGGCGATCAAATTCAACAGAAGTGTTGACTGATACTCCGCTATCGCGAGCAGGCTCGCTCCCACATTTGTTCTTTACTAGCCGTCAGTTCGAGGTCTTGGCCATCTGCGTATCCGACGCGCGCCAGATCAGCCGCGTAGTGTCGTAGCCTTGCTGACGCGCCTTGCTCAGCAGTTCTTCACGCACTACACCGTTGACCGTCGGCGTGCGCGACAGCAGCCACAGGTACTTGCGGCTCGGGTCACCGACGATGGCGGTCTTGTAATCGTCGCTGACGTAAAGCACCCAGTATTCCCCCTTCGCCACACCTGGCAGCAAGCGCGAGAACCAGGTATCGAACTCGACCCACAACTTGTCGGTCTTGCCCGGCACTTGTGGATAAGCCGTGCCCTTGGCCTCTTCCCATTGCCAATCCGCCGTCAGGCAGCGGTTCAGCACCTGCACCTTGCCGTCGGGATTGAGCGTGTAATGGGCTTCGGATTGTGCGCAATTGCGTTGGAAATACATCGGCAGGCGGGCCAACTCGTACCAGGTGCCCTGGTATTTCTTGAGATTGACGCTGTTGACGGTTTTCGGCGCCAACGGATCTGTGCCAGAAGTGGCGCAGCCGGCCAATACCAGGCCGGCAAAAAGGAGTATCAATAACCGCTTCATTGTTTTTCTCCCGTGGGCGCGTAGCCCCGGATTACTTCAGGCCTTGGCCGGAAAACATCAGTACTTTGTCACCGGCATACTGCACGCTGATAAAGCTGTTCTTGTCACCCCAGGTGCAACTGGACATGCCGAGCGCGCCCGAGCAATCAGTGGCTTTACCCAACAAGGCTTCAACCTCTGCCTTGGGCATGCCGGCCGACAGTTTCGAATAGTTTTCCTGATTGACCTTGCTGCATGCGGCCAACAACACGCAGAACGAGAGCAGGGCGATAGAACGCAGCGACATGGTGTAGCTCCTGGGGCGAGGGGGGAATGGCATGGCTGCCAAGCAGAAGCTTAGAAGAGAAAACCCCCATCTGGTTCCCCGACCGCCCGGCTATTTATCGGGCCGCTCGTCTGCCTTTTTTCGAAAAATCAGCAACTTTCCTGCGCCGCTGAGTATTTCATCGGTTTTCGCCAAAACACGCCTAATCTTTGGCGCTGGCCAGTCGACATAGAAGCAGCGCAAAGCCCTCGACTGTGGCAAATTGACGCCCCCTCGCTGACCAGCCCCTCCGCGGTAGTGCACTTAATGACCAGAAACATGAAATTCAGCCACAAGATCCTGCTGGCAGCCGCCCTCGTGGTCGCTGTTGCGTTTGCCTGCTTCATCCTGTTCAACGACTACCGTCAGCGCCAGACCTTGCGCAGCAGTACCGAATCCTCGATGCAGGAACTCGGCAGCCTGACCACCCGCAACATCCAGACCTGGCTGGAAAGCCGCATCCAGTTGCTGCAATCGTTGTCCCAGCAGATCACAGTGGACGGCAGCACACCCGCCAGCCTCAAACGCGCCATCGACTTGCCGGCCTACACCGGCAACTTCCAGCTGAGCTACTTCGGTGGCACTGACGGCGTGATGTTCTCGATCCCGGCGGGCAATCGTGCGGCAGACTACGATCCTCGCGCACGTGGCTGGTACAAGGCGGCCAACAGCGCGCAACAGACCATCGTCACCGAACCGTACATCGCCGCCTCGTCCGGCAAACTGGTGATCACCGTGGCCACGCCGGTGCAGCATCAGAGCCAGATGATCGGCGTCGCCGGTGCGGACATCGACCTGTCGAGCGTCAGCGCAATCATCAACTCGCTGAACTTCGGCGGTCACGGCCACGCGTTCATCGTCAGCGCCGACGGCAAGATCCTGATCCACCCGGACAGCAAACTGGTGCTCAAGAGCCTCGCCGAGGCCTACCCGAACGGCGCACCAAAAGTCAGCCCGGGCATGAAAGAAGTCGAGCTCGACGGCAAGACCCAGTTCATCTCCTTTACCCACGTCAACGGTGTGCCCTCGGCCGACTGGTACGTGGCGCTGGTGCTGGACCAGGACACCGCGTTCTCGATGCTCAGCGAATTCCGTACCTCGGCGATCATTGCCATGGTCATCGCCGTAGTCATCATCATCGCGTTGCTGGGCATGTTGATCAGCTTTCTGATGCAGCCGCTGCTGACCATGGGCCGCGCCATGCATGACATCGCCGAAGGCGAAGGTGACCTGACCAAACGCCTGACCATCCACGGCCACGATGAATTCGGTGCCTTGGGCACCTCGTTCAACCGCTTCGTGGAACGTATTCACACCTCGATCCGCGAAGTGTCCTCGGCCACCGGCCAGGTCAACGAAGTCGCCTTGCGTGTGGTTGCCGCGTCGAACTCGTCAATGTTCAATTCCGATCAGCAAGCCTCGCGCACCAGCAGCGTGGCTGCAGCGATCAACGAACTGGGCGCTGCTGCACAGGAAATCGCCCAGAACGCCGCCCTCGCCTCCCAGCATTCGAGCGATGCCCGCGCGTTGGCCGAAGAAGGTCAGCAAGTGGTGGATAAAACCATCGCGGCGATGCAGCAGCTCTCGGCGAAGATCAGCGATTCGTGCGGCAACATCGAAACGCTCAACAGCAACACGGTGAACATCGGGCAGATTCTGGAAGTGATCACCAGCATCTCGCAGCAAACCAATTTGCTGGCATTGAACGCCGCCATCGAAGCTGCCCGCGCCGGTGAAGCCGGACGTGGTTTTGCCGTGGTTGCGGACGAAGTGCGCAACCTCGCCCATCGCACTCAGGATTCGGCGCAGCAAGTGCAAAAGATGATCGAGGAACTGCAAGTCGGCGCCCGGGAAGCGGTGAGCACCATGACCGACAGCCAGCGCCAGAGCGAAAGCAGCGTCGGCATCGCCAACCAGGCCGGTGAGCGTCTGGGCAGCGTGACCCAGCGTATTGGGGAGATCGACGGAATGAACCAGTCCGTGGCGACCGCGACTGAAGAGCAGACCGCTGTGGTGGAGTCGATCAATGTCGACATTACCGAGATCAATACCTTGAACCAGGAAGGGGTGGAGAACTTGCAGTCGACATTGCGTGCATGTGCGGACCTTGAGCAGCAGGCGGCACGGTTGAAGCAGTTGGTGGGCAGCTTCCGGATTTAAGCGGCTTTCACTGGCCCCATCGCCAGCAGGCTGGCTCCCACAGGGGATTGTGAACGACACAAACCCAATGTGGGAGCCAGCCTGCTGGCGATGGCGGCATCAGCTACAGCAGAAAACTAAAAGCGAGAACCAGGCCCGGAAAGAAACGCCAGCTCTTCAGCCGTAGACTCCCTTCCCAACACCGCATTCCTGTGCGGAAACCGCCCAAACCGCGCAATCACCTTCTGGTGCTTTTCGGCGTAATTCAGGTAATCGGTAAACAAAGCCTGATCACCCTCCGGTTGTTGTTTAACCAGATCGATGTACCGCGAAACCGCCTCGTTCTGCACCGCCAGATTCTCGCAATGTTCAAACACCAGGTAGATAAACACCCGCTGAATCGGCCGCAACTGCCGATCGAAATCCGCAGCAATGCCTTGCGCCACCAGTGCCTGAGCCCTGAGATCGCCTGAAAAGGATTTGGGGGTGTCGCGAAAGATCATTCGCGGGAGCTGATCGAGCAGCAGCACCAAGGCCAGCCAACCTTCGGGGCGTTGCGCCCATTCAGTCAATCCGCCGGCCAGTGCCTGCTCGACCCAGTCCCCGAAACGCGTCTGCGCTTCGAGGTCCTGGCTGTCGCGCTTGCCGAACCATAACTTGCCCTTGTCAGCCGCTATGTCTTGGGGGGATTCGAAGGTTCCGAACCACCACTCGAGCAACGGCTGCCAGGGCGCGGTCATGGTTTATTCCTTGTGGTAAGCCGTGACGCGTTCGACTTCTTCTTTCGAACCGAGGAACACCGCAACACGCTGGTGCAAGCCCTCAGGCTTGATGTCGAGGATGCGCTGATGGCCATCGGTGGAAGCGCCGCCAGCCTGCTCAACCAGGAACGACATCGGGTTGGCTTCGTACATCAGACGCAGTTTGCCCGGCTTGGACGGCTCGCGGTTGTCGCGTGGGTACATGAACAGACCGCCACGGGTCAGGATACGGTGTACGTCGGCAACCATCGCCGCGACCCAGCGCATGTTGTAGTTCTTTTTCAGCGGGCCTTCATCGCCAGCCAGCAATTCGTCGACATAACGTTGTACCGGCGCTTCCCAGTGACGCTTGTTGGACGAGTTGATCGCAAATTCCTGCGTGGACTCAGGGATCGTGATGTCTTCATGGGTCAGCACGAAGCTGCCCATTTCACGGTCCAGGGTAAAGCCCTTCACGCCATTGCCCAGGGTCAGCACCAGCATGGTCTGTGGACCGTAAATCGCATAACCGGCGGCAACCTGCTGAGTGCCTGGCTGCAGGAAGGCCTTTTCGTTCAAAGGCTCGTTCTGGGTCAGGTATTCGTTCGGGCAACGCAGCACCGAGAAGATCGTACCGACCGGCGCGTTGATGTCGATGTTCGACGAACCATCCAGTGGGTCGAATACCAGCAGGTACGCGCCTTTCGGGTATTTGCCCGGGATCTGGTAGGCATTATCCATTTCTTCGGATGCCATGCCGGCCAGGTGACCGCCCCATTCGTTGGCTTCGAGCAGGATGTCGTTGGACATCACATCAAGCTTCTTCTGCACTTCGCCTTGGACGTTTTCAGTGCCCATGCTGCCCAGAACGCCGCCCAGGGCGCCCTTGGATACGGCGTGGCTGATTTCCTTGCAAGCACGCGCCACCACTTCGATCAGGAAACGCAGATCGGCAGGGGTGTTGTTGCTACGGGTCTGCTCAATCAAATAGCGACTCAGGGTAACGCGGGACATGGAAGGCTCCGGTGGAATTGGGGGCTAAAAACCCGCGCAGTTTAACGCGAGTCGAGGCGCATTTCCTCCTATCAGACGTGATACGCCCAATAGAGTTCATGCGCGGGGTTGAGCGTAGCCGTAAATGAACTCTATGGCGGCGAGGGAGCTTGCTCCCGTTGGGGTGCGAAGCGGCCCCCTGAAGCATTCGCCGCCATTTGTCCGAGAACATGCAGCCGCAGAAGTTACGACTGCTTCGCAGTCGAACGGGAGCAAGCTCCCTCGCCACAGGTTCAGGGTTTAACGGGGGGCTTGCGCAGCAAACTGAACGCCATCGCTGCGAGAAACAGCACGCTCAGCAGCAACACCCCCCACAACCCGAACTTCTTCCAGTCCGTGTCCGCTGTCGCGGCCGCCGTCACCGTGGAGGAGTTGCTCACCACTGCCGCACCCTCCACCGAAGCCTTGCCCAGCGCCGCCCACTTGGCCGCGCTGTAATCCGGGATCAGCGTCGACAACGGCAGGTTCGCCGCCCTCACCGTCGCACTCCCCAGCGCCAGCGTATAAGGCCCCGCCCCACGTGCCAGGAACACCAATTGCGTCGAGCGCACAGCAAACTTCAACGTCGGCGCTTCAGCACCCAAGCCACCGCCGCGCTCATCCACGACCAGCTTCAACTGCTGCACGGTTTGCCCCGACAGCTGCAATTCGTTCTGCACCACGTCCTGGCCACTCTGGGTCAGGCGATAGAGCAATCCGCTGGTCAGCGGCTGCCACGGCAGGCTGCTTTCGCGACGACCGGACAACGTCACCGGCGCCAGGCTGTTGGGCTGACTCAGCTCGACCTGGACCCGCTCGACATTCAGCCCCATCGGCAACTGCCAGGTGTACTCACCCGCCTTCACGCTGCTGCCCGCCAGCGGCTGCGACCAGACCAACGGCAGCGGCAGACTGCGGGGACTCGCGCTTTGCAGCTGCGCAGACGTCAGCGTCGGTGCCAATTGCGGTGAATTCCACAGCAGGCGCAGATAACGCGCCGATAGCCCCGGCAAGCCGACTTCATGCTGCTCGACCCGTTCATCGGCAAACGTCAGCCGCGCCACCTGGCCTTCGCCCCACGACTGCCAATGCTGCAAGTCGTCGCTGGCCTCGATGGTGAAACGCTGAAAGCCATCGCGCTCGCTGGTCCAGTCGAGGATCAACTGCTGCAACGGCGCCTTGATGGCGCTGGCGTCGAGCAACCAGCCGCGCAGCACTTCTTCGCCCGCCTCCAGCTGACTGGACGGTTGCACTTCGACCAACGTGCCGTTCGCGTTCGATTGCACGCGGATGCCCGGCGCACGCTCCGTGGCGTCCGCCGAGGTGTACAGCGGGAACCACTTCACATCGGTCAGCGTGCGATTTTCCCGGGTTGACGCCGCCTCGCGAGCCAAGGCGTAGGCCTGGGCCTCACCGGCAGCGTTGAACACGCGAACATCGCTGAGGTCCGTTTGCCGCGCATTGAGTTGCACGCTCAAGGGCAATTCGATGCGATACCAAGGCCCTTCGCCGCTCACCGACAACGGCACGTGCGTGGCAAAGTCCGCCGGTTTTTCCTGAGCGCTGGCGGACAGCGCCACACCCAACGCAACAGCGCCCAACCAGCCCAGGTTCAACTTCTGACTCAAGACGACACTCCTTCGGTTTCAGGGGCCGGCCTTTCAGCGTCGGCTCCGCCTTGGCGCGCAGCCTCGGCGCGCTTGGGCGGCAGCGGCGCGAAATAGCCCACCACCAGCAGCAACACGCCGACGCCGATAAACGACACAATCCGCGCAAGGCCGCCACGGTTACTCAGTTCGACAAAGAACAGTTTGGCCACCACCACGCCAATCAGCGCGGCGCCGATCAGCCAGACTTCACGGCGATGACGCAGATGGCCGCCGATCATCAGGCTCAGCGCCATCAGGGTCCAGACAATAGACAGCCCCGCCTGCACCAGCATCGATTCAAGCAACGCATCGAGCTCGAACGGCACACCGCCCCAATGGTGCGCGGTGCGCATCACCAGTGCGGTGAAGAACGCGAACAGCCAGACCCCGGCGATCAGTTGCGTGGCGTGCTCTATGTAATCTTTGCGAATCGCCAGTTGCGTCACGGCGCTGCGGGACCAGACGTAGACGCCGAACAGCGCAAACAGCAGACCCAACTCCAACGGATTGACCAGCGGCACATAGGGCAGCGGCTCGGCCGTGCCGTCGCTGACGATATTCGCCAGCCAGAACCAGCCGAGCATCAGCAGCGCCAACGGTGCCGCCGCATAAAAACGGTACTCGCGTGGATACGCCGAAACAGGCCAAGGCCCATTGCGTGGCGCCGCCATCAGCACCAGATACAGACTCGGCAGGATCGCCCAACCCAGCCAGCGCCAGGCGTTGTACTGCTCGGACAACAGCAGCAAACCGTAACGCAGCTCCAAGGCCAGCACACCGATCAACAGCCAGCAGCCGAGCACATGAGCGGTGCTCAGGGCACGCGCCGGCAACATCGGCGCCAGACGTCGCAGGGAGATGAAATGCACGACGAACACGGCCGCCCACACCAGCCAACCGAAATTGGCTGCCGGGTGATAACGCGAGTGCCACGCGGCGAGCAGTACCAGACCGGCAGCGGGCATCAGCAAGGTGCAAAGCAGGCCCAGCGACGACCAATTCAAGCGCAGCGCCAACACCGCCCACAGCGCCACGCTCAAGGCGGCAACCGCCAGCAACAAGGTTGCTTGCAGATTCAGCGGTGCAAAACGCAGCACTTCGCTGATCCACGCCAGCGCCCACCAGCCTGCGCCCCACACCAGCAGCACTTCGGACAAACGCTGCAAGCTCAGCACATCAAACGCCGAGGCATGGTTGCCAAGTTGCAAGCGCCACGCTCCGACCATCGCGGCCAGGCCCAACACCAGCGGCGTCCAGAAACCGCTGTGGGCCAGAGGTTTCAACCCTTCGCTGGCCAGCGGCCCGAGCAGGTCCGGCCCCGCGAACAGGAACGCCGCGCCGCCAATCAACTGCAAAAGCAAACCGAAGACAAAACTCACGCGCTGCTTGAGGTACAGGCTCAGCCAAATGATGAACAAGCCACTGGCCGCCCACACCGCACTCGCGGTCTGCCAGGGCAGCACGAACAGCACCGCCAGGTTGATCAGCACCAGACCCGCCAGCAACACCACCGACAAGCCGCGCAGTAGCCGGACATCGCTGCGCACCATCTCATCACGCGCGGCGAGCAACATGCCGGCGATCAGCGCGAGGCCGATCAAAGACGCGCTGAGCAAACCGCTCCAACCCGCGCTGAACACGGCGCCAGACTCACCGCTGGAACCTTGCAAGCGCAGCAGGAACAACGCACCGCCAAGCAATTGCACAGCAAACGCGGTGAACAGGAACGTGCGTGATTGCAGACGCAGACCGACAAACAACGTCGCCAACCCCGCCAGCGCCCAACTGATCGCGGTGCCGTGGGTCAGGAAGAACAATGGCGCCAACAGATAGAGGAAGGTCAGGCCCAGGCAAGCCAACACCGGCCGCCCTTTGCGCTCCCATTCCGATGTCTGTTCGGGCAGGGCTTTGCGCAATTGATAGAAGCTGAACAACAACGCCACGCCGAGCATCAACGCGCCCAGCGGAGCGCCGTCGAGCAAACTGCCGTCGCCGATGCGCAATTCGCTGACAAACGCGATGGCCGAGCCCAGTTGCAGCAGCAAGGCAAACGCACGAGCCAGCGGTCGTTGCTGACGCAGGCCGAGCCAGAAAATGCCCGCGCCCTCGACCGCCCAAGCGGCAGCCGTCCAGCGCGCGTCGAGCCCCAGCGGAATCGCCAGGCTGGCGAAGATCACGCCCAGCGCCAAACAGGTTTCCGCGAGCAGCAATGCGCGGCCGCCCATCAGGAAACGCGCCAGGCCCATGTAGATCATGCCCAAGGCCAAGGCACTGAACGCTGCGGCAAATTCCAAATGCTGAACCAGCGCGAACTGCAATCCGAAGCCCACCAGCGGCGGGCCGAACAGCATCGTGCCGTCGACGTAATCGCCCTTGCGCGCCGACCAGCGCAGCAGCGCCTCACGGCTATCGTCCTCGGGGGCGTCGCTCATCTCCAGCAACTTGCGCCGGGCAAACAGCAGACCGATGGCCAGGTACATCAGGAAGAACAGCACCAGAAACGGTTCAGTGCTCCACAGCAATTCCGGTGTGTAGGAGCGCAGGCCCCAGGCGAAACCGATGCCGAAGGTGCCGACGAAACCGATCAGGTTCAGCAGTCGCCAGGCCTTGAACCAGGCGATGGCGAGGATGCCGGCGTTGAGCAAGGCGAAGTAGCTGAACAGCGCGACGTGGTTGCCGGCGCCGGTGGAAGTCAGGATCGGTGCCGCGAAGCCGCCGAGTGCAGCGGCCGCGGCCAGGCCCAACGCATCCTGGGTGATGGCGAGAATCGCCGAGAACACCGTGACCGCGACCAGCAGGCCCAGGGCGGCGCTTGGATCGAGCAACGGGTGCAGGCGCATCGCGGCAAACACCGTCAGGTACAACACGGCGATGCCAGTGCCTTGCAGCATCAGCGCGTAATTGCTGTTGCGTGTCCTGAGCCACCAACCCAGACCAAGCAGGCCCAACGCAGCGGCCGCAACCCCGGCGTAACGCAGTTCGATCGGCACCACCATGCCTTCGGTGGCATACCGCAGCAAGAACGCCAGACCGAGGAACAACAGCACCACGCCGACCCGCAGAACGGTGTTGCCGCCGAACAGCCAGTTGCGAGCGCCGCTGATGGCCCGCTCGATGAAGTTCGGGCCACGCGGGACGGCGGGTTGTTGCGGTTCGCGGGTAACAGGCTCGGGTTTCCAGACATCGTCGGGCAGCGGACGGCTGGTTTGCGCCGGCGTTGCGCTCATCGGCTCGAGTTCGGGCGGAAGATCCCAGATCAGCTCGGGGGTTTCGACAGGAATGTCATCGAGGGTGAATTCAGGCGACGGAGCGGCTTCGCTGGCAACCGGCTCGCCGGTTTCAGGCGTTGTGACGCCCGGCACCTCCAACAATGCCAGGCGTTGCTGCACGCCATTGAGCGCAACCTGCGCCTGCTCCAGCAGACGACGCTGCTCGGTCGCTTCTAAATCCAGGCGGCCGATACGAATGGCCTGCCCTATTCCCAACCCGAGCAGCGCACCCAATAGCGCATCGCTGAATGACTCATCGAGTATCCAACCCAGCACCAGCCCAATCAGCATGAACATCCATTGCATGGTCGATATCCCTAAGCGGCCCCGCTGCGGGGCGAATCCGGGTGAAGCAGTCTCTGGCTGAGTCTAGTGTGAAACCGCACAAACCTGTGGGAGCGAGCCTGCTCGCGAAGGGGCCATGACATTCAGCATTGACGTTGAATGTCAGACCGCTTTCGCGAGCAGGCTCGCTCCCACAATGGATTGCCAGTGCCTGCTGCCCGGTGAAACTGGGGCTTAGTATATCGATCAGGCCCAACAACCGCCGGGCCTTGCTCGCAATTATTGCTAAAAGTTACTCCAATGCCTTCCAGATATCCGTGGCGTACTCGCGAATGGTCCGGTCGGACGAGAACCAGCCCATCCGGGAAGTATTCAACACCGCCGAACGCCACCAGGCTTGCGAATCATGCCAATGGGCTTCCACGCGCATCTGCGCGTCCCAATAGGAATCGAAATCGGCGCAGACCAGGAAGCGGTCGTAATCGATCAGCGAGTCGATCAACCCGGTGTAACGGGCCGGATCATCCGGCGAGAACACCCCGCCGCGAATCGCTTGCAGCACGTCATTCAAACGGTGTGATGCGGCAATATCCGGCGTCGCATTGAACTCATGGTTCTGCTTGCGTGCCTCAACCTGCTGGGCACTGAGACCGAAGATGAACATGTGCTCGGGGCCGATGAACTCGCACATTTCGACGTTGGCGCCATCGAGGGTGCCGATGGTCAGCGCACCGTTGAGGCCGAACTTCATGTTGCTGGTGCCCGAGGCTTCAAAGCCCGCGGTGGAAATCTGCTCCGACAAATCCGCCGCCGGAATGATGCTTTCCGCCAGGCTGACGTTGTAGTTGGGCAGGAACACCACTTTGAGCAGTCCGCGCACCGTCGGGTCGTTATTCACCACCCGGGCGATGTCGTTGGTCAACTTGATGATCAGCTTGGCCTGGTGATAACTGGCCGCCGCCTTGCCGGCGAAGATCTTCACCCGCGGCACCCAGTCGATTTCCGGCTCGGCGCGAATCGCCTGGTACAACGCCACGGTGTGCATCAGGTTGAGTAACTGGCGTTTGTATTCGTGGATCCGCTTGACCTGCACGTCGAACATGGCCGCCGGGTTGACCGCGATCCCCAGTCGTTCATGAATCAGGTACGCCAGGGCTTTTTTGCTGTGCAGCCGCTGCTCGGCGAAGGCTTTGCGGAACGCAGCTTTCTCGGCAAACGGCTCCAGTTCCTTCAGGCGTGCTTCAGCGTTGTCCAACAGGTCCGGGCCGAGGGCGTCGACCATCATCGACGTCAGCTCGGGGTTGGCCTGGTAGAGCCAGCGGCGGAAGGTGATGCCGTTGGTCTTGTTGTTGATCCGCTCCGGATAGAGCTTGTGCAGTTCGGAGAACACGGTTTTGCGCATCAGTTGCGTGTGCAGCGCGGACACACCGTTGACGCTGTGGGATCCGAGGAACGCCAGGTTGCCCATGCGCACTCGGCGGCCGTTGTCTTCCTCGATCAGCGACACCGCGCGCAGCACGTCGAAGTCGTGAATGCCTTTGGCGCGCAACGAGTCAATGTGCTGGGCGTTGATCTGGTAAATGATCTGCATGTGCCGCGGCAGCATCCGCTCCATCAAACCGACCGGCCAGGTTTCCAGCGCCTCCGGCAACAGCGTGTGGTTGGTGTACGAGAGCGTGTCGACGGTGACCTGCCATGCGGCATCCCACGCCACGTCGTAGACGTCGACGAGCTGACGCATCAGTTCGGCCACGGCGATTGACGGGTGCGTGTCGTTGAGCTGGATCGCCGCGTGGTCGCCCAGGGTCAGGACCGAGGTGTGCATGTTGCGATGGCGGCGCAGCAAGTCCTGCAAGGACGCGGCGACAAAGAAGTATTCCTGGCGCAGGCGCAGCTCCTGACCGGCTTCGGTGCTGTCCGCCGGGTAGAGCACGCGGGAGATGCTTTCCGCCCGGGCGACTTCGGCCACAGCGCCCAAGTGGTCACCGGCGTTGAAGCGCTCCAGGTGCAAATCTTCCATGGCGCGGGCACGCCACAGGCGCAGCGTATTGACGCTCGCCCCGCGCCAGCCGACCACCGGCGTGTCGTAGGCAATGGCCCGCACGGTTTCCGCCGGGGACCAGACTTGCTTGGACTTGCCGTTTTCATCGGTGACGGTTTCGACACTGCCGCCGAAGCCGATCGGGTACACGACTTCAGGCCGTTCAAATTCCCACGGGTTGCCGAAGTCCAGCCAGTGTTCGGTTTGCTCCTGCTGCCAGCCGTCAACGATGGCCTGGCGGAACAAGCCGTGTTCATAACGAATACCGTAGCCGTGGCCAGCGATGCCGAGGGTCGACATGCTTTCCATGAAGCACGCTGCCAGACGACCGAGGCCGCCGTTGCCCAGCGCCGCGTCGGGCTCCAGCAGGCGGATACGTTCCAGGTCGACGCCGAGTTCGGTCAGCGCTTCGCGGGCGACGTCGAGCAGGCCAAGGTTGCTCAGGCTGTCGTAGAGCAGCCGGCCGATGAGAAATTCCAGGGAGAGGTAGTAAACCCGTTTCTGACCTTTGCGGTAGATCTGCCGGGTGTGATCCATCCAGTGCTCGACCATGTGATCGCGCGCTGCCAACGCAATGGCTTCGAACCAGTCGTGGTCGAAGGCGTGATCCGGGTCTTTGCCCACCGCGTAGGTGAGTTTGGTCAAGACGGCATCGCGAAATGCGGCCACCTCTGCTTCGCGAACAAGTGGTTCTTGAGTCATCGATAGGACCTCGAGCGAGCGTGGAGTTGTTGAGCCTAGACGGTCTGACAGGCCGTTGGGACTCTGGTTCGGCAGTTTTTCCTGATAGTGCGAGATAGGGCGGCATTACATTGTCATGTGCCTCAATCAATGCAGGGGCCGTGCCGGATTAACGGTGTTATTTGAGCGAAGGAGAAAAAATCTGGCGAAAGGTTGTTCAAAAATCCACCAGTCCCGGTATGATCGCGCGCCCTGATGCACACGCTGGTAACAACCGATGATGAAGTCCAACCTGATCGCCGCTGCGGAGATCGATCGCCTCGATACCTGGGCCAAATATTCTGCACCGATGTGCGGCTCGTGTGTATCCAGCTGCTGCACGCTGCCGGTCGAGGTCAAGATCAAGGACCTGATCCGCATCGGCATCGTCGACGAGTTCGAGCGCGGCGAGCCGCCAAAGAACATTGCCAAGCGCTTGCAGAAGGAAGGGATCGTCGAGCGTTACAACCAGAAGTCCGAGATCTTCACCCTCCAGCGCATGAGCAACAACGATTGCCTGTACCTGGATCGTAAGAGCCGTCTGTGCACTATTTATGAAAAGCGCCCGGACACTTGCCGCAATCACCCGAAAATCGGGCCACGGCCGGGGTATTGCGCATACAAGCCTAAAGAAGTGGTGCGCGAGAGCAGCGCCAGCCGTAGGACGCTTGAGAAGTTCTGATCCGCAATCACGCTGCCGGATAGATCGCCTTCGCGGGCGAGCCTCGCTCCTACAGGTCATGCGCCGTTCTTGTGACGCGTGCAAAACCCGTAGGAGCGAGGCTTGCCCGCGAAGGGACCCGAACTGACACCGCACAAACCCCAGACAAACAAAAACGCCCCCGACCTTGCGGTCGGGGGCGTTTTTTTAGCAGCTAACTAAGTCGAGACTCAGTTACCGGCTTTCTTGGCAGCGCGGGTACGCTCGCTTTCGCCCAGGATCTTCTTGCGAAGACGGATGGACTTAGGAGTGACTTCGCACAATTCGTCTTCTTGAACGAATTCCAGAGCTTGTTCCAGGGTGAAACGGATAGGCGGAACCAGAGCGATGGTTTCGTCTTTACCCGAGGCACGCATGTTGTCGAGCTTCTTGCCTTTGGTTGGGTTGACGCCCAGGTCGTTGTCGCGGCTGTTGATGCCGACGATTTGACCTTCGTACACGTCTTCACCGTGACCCAGGAACAGTTTGCCGCGAGCTTGCAGGGTTTCCAGCGAGTAAGTCAGAGCCTTACCGGTAGCAACCGAAACCAGCACGCCGTTTTGACGGCCGGACATGTCGCCGGACTTCATCACGTCGTAACGGTCGAAGATCGAGGTCAGGATGCCTGCACCGGAGGTCAGGGTCAGGAACTCGTTACGGAAACCGATCAGGCCACGAGCCGGGATGTTGTACTCAAGGCGCACACGGCCCTTGCCATCCGGAACCATGTTGGTCAGGTCGCCTTTACGGATACCGATCTGTTCCATGATCGAACCTTGCGATTCTTCTGGCAGGTCGATGGTCACGTTTTCGTACGGTTCGTGCTTCACGCCGTCAACCATGCGGATGATCACTTCCGGACGACCAACACCCATTTCGAAGCCTTCGCGACGCATGGTTTCGATCAGTACCGAGAGGTGCAGCTCACCACGGCCGGAGACTTTGAACTTGTCGGCGGTGTCGCCTTCTTCAACGCGCAGGGCAACGTTGTAGAGCAGTTCTTTGTCCAGACGTTCCTTGATGTTACGGGACGTCACGAACTTGCCTTCTTTACCGCAGAAAGGCGAGTCGTTTACCTGGAAGGTCATGGAAACGGTTGGTTCGTCAACGGTCAGCGGCTTCATCGCTTCGACGTTCAGTGGGTCGCACAGAGTGTCGGAGATGAACAGCTGGTCGAAGCCGCTGATGCAGACGATGTCGCCGGCAGCTGCTTCTTCAACGTCGATACGGTGCAGACCGTGGTGCCCCATCAGCTTCAGGATACGACCGTTACGCTTCTTGCCGTCGGCGTCGATAGCAACAACCGGAGTGTTCGGCTTGATGCGGCCACGAGCGATACGGCCAACGCCGATAACACCCAGGAAGCTGTTGTAGTCCAGAGCGGAGATCTGCATCTGGAACGGACCTTCACGGTCGACTTTCGGCGCAGGTACGTTGTCGACGATCGACTGGTACAGCGGGGTCATGTCTTCAGCCATGTCGGTGTGTTCCAGACCGGCAATGCCGTTCAGGGCCGAGGCGTAGACGACTTTGAAGTCCAGCTGTTCTTCGGTAGCACCGAGGTTGTCGAACAGGTCGAAGATCTGGTCCAGAACCCAGTCCGGACGTGCGCCTGGACGGTCAACCTTGTTGATCACCACGATTGGACGCAGGCCGGCTTCGAAAGCCTTCTTGGTCACGAAACGGGTTTGCGGCATAGGGCCGTCTTGAGCGTCAACCAGCAGCAGAACGGAGTCAACCATCGACATTACGCGTTCAACTTCGCCGCCGAAGTCGGCGTGGCCCGGGGTGTCCACGATGTTGATGTGGTAGCCGTTCCAGTTGATGGCGGTGTTTTTCGCCAGAATGGTAATACCGCGTTCTTTCTCCTGGTCGTTGGAGTCCATCACGCGCTCGTCGTTGAGCTCGTTGCGCTCCAGGGTGCCGGATTGACGCAAGAGTTTGTCTACCAGGGTGGTCTTACCATGGTCAACGTGAGCAATGATGGCGATGTTGCGTAGATTTTCGATCACTTGTGTATCTCGATCAGAGGATTCGGTGTGCTGACAAGTCTTGGCAGCGATTAACAGTAGAGTCCGGCAAAGCCGTTACAGCTTGACGGCGGCGTCGGGGGGCCGGTGACGCAGGCCACAGGCAAACAGCCCCGGGCACTTAGCTCGGTCGATAAACGCGCACATTGGCATGCCCCTCACTGAGCAAATGGTGGGCATGCAGGCGACTCATCACGCCTTTGTCGCAATACAGCAGGTACTGGCGAGTAGGGTCCAGTTCCTTGAAACGAGCGTTCAATGCATAAAACGGCATCGTTTGTACCTCAATGCCAGCAAGGCCCAGCGGGTCGTCTTCAGCGGCATCCGGGTGACGGATGTCGATGACGATCTGACCAGCCAACGCTTCGCTGACTTCTTCGATCTGCAAGTCCTGGCCCAATTCGTCGATCACGCGATCGATCGGCACCAGTTTGGCGTTCTCGAGCGCACGCTCAAGTACTGCCATGTCGAACTGTTGTTCTTCGTACTCCACGCGCGGACGCTTGGCGTGGGTCTTGGGGTTCACCGAGATGACCCCGCAATATTCCGGCATGTGCTTGGCGAAGTCGGCAGTACCGATTTCGTTGGCCAGGTCGATGATGTCCTGCTTGTGACTGGCGATCAGCGGACGCAAGACCAGCTTGTCGGTCACGCAGTCGATCACGGACAGGTTCGGCAGTGTCTGGCTCGACACCTGGGAAATCGCCTCGCCGGTAACCAGCGCTTCGATGTCCAGCCGATCGGCAATACGGGAAGCAGCGCGCAACATCATACGCTTCAAAACTACACCCATATGACTGTTATCGACTTTCCCGAGAATTTCTCCCAGTACTTCCTCGAATGGCACACTCACAAATAACACGCGTTGGGAGCTGCCGTACTTCTTCCAGATGAAGTGCGCGACTTCCATGACGCCCAGTTCATGGGCCCGCCCGCCCAGATTAAAGAAGCAGAAATGGCTCATCAGGCCGCGGCGCATGATCTGGTACGCAGCCACCGTGGAATCGAACCCACCCGACATCAACACAAGCGTCTGTTCCAGGGCGCCCAGCGGATAACCGCCGATGCTGTTGTGCTGGCTGTGGATCACGAACAACCGTTTGTCGCGAATTTCGATGCGGACTTCGATTTCCGGCTCTTTCAGCGAGATTCCCGCGGCGCCGCACTGACGACGCAGTTGGCTGCCGACGTATTTCTCGACGTCCATCGAACTGAATTCGTGCTTGCCGGCACGCTTGCAGCGCACCGAAAAGATCTTCCCGGCCAGCGCATCACCGAAGTGCTGCTTGCACTTGGCGACGATGTCGTCGAAGTCGCCCAGCGGGTATTCATCGACTTGCAGGAAATGCGCGATGCCCGGCATGCAGCTCAGGCGCTCGGTCATCTCCTTCAGGGCCTTGGGCTCGCTGACGCGGGTTTCCAGCTCGAGATTGTCCCACACACCGTTCACCACCACAGCCGGGTCCAGATCGCGGAGCACGGTACGGATGTTTTTGGCCAACTGGCGGATGAAACGCATCCGTACCGGGCGGCTCTTGATGGTGATCTCGGGGAAGACTTTTACGATTAATTTCATGAAAACAGCGCGCGCAGGCCCAGCCGAAAAAGGGGGGCGCGGATTATAGCGGAAATTGCTCAAGGTTTAACCAGTTAATGTGCAGAAGGTTTTGCGCGCACCAAAACAGGTCATTTGATGATTTTAACGCTACATTGTAGGGCGAGATTTTCCGCTTACAGACGCTTTGTGCCTTTATAAGCGTGATATTGGGGCAAAAAACCCATGCTGGGGCACTGGCATGCAATTTGCTCCCTTGTGAGGCAGGTTGCCTTGGCAGAGTATTCGCGCCGGCATCACCCACATTCTAAGGGCATCCACTACTAAGCCCGAAGCCACCCGGAGGACACTATGTCGAAGTCGGTTCAACTCATCAAAGATCATGACGTCAAGTGGATTGATCTGCGCTTCACGGACACCAAAGGCACTCAGCACCACGTGACCATGCCGGCTCGCGACGCGCTGGATGAAGCTTTCTTCGAAGAAGGCAAAATGTTCGACGGTTCCTCCATCGCTGGCTGGAAAGGCATCGAAGCTTCCGACATGATCCTGATGCCGGACGACTCCACTGCCGTTCTCGACCCGTTCACCGAAGAGCCGACCCTGATCCTGGTTTGCGACGTGATCGAGCCTTCGACCATGCAAGGCTACGACCGTGACCCACGTGCGATCGCCAAGCGTGCCGAGGAATACCTGAAGTCGACCGGTATCGGCGACACCGTATTCGTAGGTCCAGAGCC
Source organism: Pseudomonas sp. FSL W5-0299 (assembly GCF_005930655.1). NCBI lineage: Bacteria > Pseudomonadati > Pseudomonadota > Gammaproteobacteria > Pseudomonadales > Pseudomonadaceae > Pseudomonas > Pseudomonas sp. FSL W5-0299. Next base: position 220,176 of record NZ_RXHX01000002.1, on the reverse strand, counting down.
AGAATTCTTCATCTTCGACGAAGTGAAGTTCAAGTCCGACATCTCCGGTTCGATGTTCAAGATCTACTCCGAACAAGGTTCGTGGATGTCCGACCAGGACGTGGAAGGCGGCAACAAAGGCCACCGTCCAGGCGTCAAAGGCGGCTACTTCCCGGTTCCGCCGTTCGACCACGACCATGAAATCCGTACCTCCATGTGCAACGCCATGGAAGAGATGGGCCTGGTTATCGAAGTTCACCACCACGAAGTGGCCACTGCCGGCCAGAACGAAATCGGTGTGAAGTTCAACACCCTGGTGGCCAAGGCTGACGAAGTTCAGACCCTGAAGTACTGCGTACACAACGTGGCTGATGCCTACGGCCGCACCGCGACCTTCATGCCTAAGCCGCTGTACGGCGATAACGGTTCGGGTATGCACGTTCACCTGTCCATCGCCAAAGATGGCAAGAACACCTTCGCTGGCGAAGGCTATGCCGGCCTGTCCGACACCGCCCTGTACTTCATCGGCGGCATCATCAAGCACGGTAAGGCCCTGAACGGCTTCACCAACCCGTCGACCAACTCCTACAAGCGTCTGGTCCCAGGTTTCGAAGCGCCGGTAATGCTGGCCTACTCGGCTCGTAACCGTTCCGCTTCGATCCGTATTCCTTACGTGTCCAGCCCTCGCGCTCGCCGTATCGAAGCCCGCTTCCCGGATCCAGCAGCCAACCCGTACCTGGGCTTCGCTGCACTGTTGATGGCTGGCCTGGACGGCATCCAGAACAAGATCCACCCTGGCGACGCAGCTGACAAAAACCTGTACGACCTGCCGCCTGAAGAGGCGAAAGAGATCCCACAAGTTTGCGGCAGCCTGAAAGAAGCCCTGGAAGAGCTGGACAAAGGTCGCGCGTTCCTGACCAAAGGCGGCGTGTTCTCCGATGACTTCATCGACGCTTACATCGCTCTGAAAAGCGAAGAAGAAATCAAGGTCCGCACCTTCGTACACCCACTGGAATATGAGCTGTACTACAGCTGCTGATCCGGTAGCGCCTGCGCAAGCGGCGTGACAAAAAAGAGGCCTCCTTCGGGAGGTCTTTTTTATGCCCGCGATTCAACAAGCGCTGAAAAACCCTGTGGGAGTGAGACCGGCTTCCCGGCGATGGCATTTTTTCATTCAATATTGATGCTGGCTGATCCACCGTTATCGCGAGCAGGCTCACTCCCACAGGGTTTTGTTGCGTTTGGGAGATCCCTGTAAATCATGCCCGGATGTTTTTGAATTGGGTCAACCGCCACCCCTGACCTATGCTGCACCCCAACGCTTTTGTTTCTGGTCGATTTTATGGGTCGTGGTTTTCTTCTGATGTGGCTGCTGATCGCCCTGCCCGCCGCAGCGCAGATCTATAAGTACACTGACGCCTCCGGCAACACCGCCTACAGCAATCAGCCACCCGATGGCGTCAAGGCGCAGCCGGTCGAGTTGCCACCGCTCAACAGCGTTGCGCCTCAGGCACCTCCCGCACCCGCTGCCGAAGCCAGCAACCGCGAGCCGCCGCGCAGCGCCTATGAGGTGCTGGAGTTGACCGGTTTGCCCACCGACGAAGCCCTGCGCGCCAACAACGGCACGTTCACAGTCAGCGTCCTGATCAAACCGCGCCTGCAAGCGCCGCATCTGCTCAGGTTGTTGCTTGATGGCCAACCCTATGGGCAATCGAGCAACGTGCCGATCCTGCAACTGGTGAACATCGATCGTGGCGAACACAGCCTGGCGGTGCAGGTGATCGATGGCGAGCACATCATCCAGCAAAGCCCGACGCAGACATTTACCGTGCAACGGGTGCACAAGCGATGAGGATGTGGCTGCTGATCGCCTGCCTGATCGCGCTGCCGGTCACGGCCGAGGTGTTCACTTACGTCGACGCCCAGGGCAACCGGGTCTACACCGACCAGCCAGGCTCAGGCAACGCCAAGCGTGTGCCGCTGGCGACGAGCAATCGCATGTCTGCCAACCCCAGCGGGGCCGCGCCGGTGACCGCTACGCAAAAAACCGAAGACAAACCCTTGTTCCACTACGACATGCTCCGCGTGCTGGTCCCGGAACCGGACGCTACGGTCCGTAGCAATGCCGGTGAGCTGATCGTCAGTGTCACCAATGAACCAGGCCTGCAACGAGGGCACCGCTACCGATTGCTGCTCGACGGCCAACCCACCGCCGAGCCGGGCCTCAGTCCGGTGTTTGCCCTGAGCAACATCGACCGCGGCCGCCACAACCTGTCCGTGGAAATCCTCGACGAACAGGGTCGCACCGTCGAACGCACGGCCAATCAACCCTTCCAGATGCTGCGCATCTCCCTCGCACAGAAGCGCAAAGTCAAACCTTGCGCTCTCACCGACTATGGCCAACGGCCGGAATGTCCGCTCAAAGACAAACCCGAAGAAGAAAAAAATCCCTTCCTGCGTTTCTTCTAACGCCGCTCAGCTTTGCGCACTATATTGGTGCAATAGGGTGCACCGTACCCACATCTCAACCCATTTTGGTTCGAAAGTACCCGCAAAAGCTGGCAGAACGCCACGCAAACGAGCGTCAAACGCCCGTTTCAGGCTTTAAACGCTTCTTTTCGGAGCCTTGGTTTGGTTTTTGCATTTTCCTCATATCGGCGCGTTATTCGCGCGCATGCCCTGCTCCAAAAGAGGTCCTAAATGACCATCAGTGACGCACTCCATCGTCTGCTTCTCGACAATCTGACCACCGCTACCATTTTGCTCGATGCCGAATTGCGCCTCGAGTACATGAACCCGGCGGCGGAGATGCTCCTGGCCATCAGCGGTCAGCGTAGCCATGGGCAGTTCATCAGCGAGTTGTTCACCGAATCCACCGAAGCGCTGAATTCCTTGCGCCAGGCGGTCGAGCAGGCGCACCCGTTTACCAAACGCGAAGCGATGCTCACCGCCCTCACCGGCCAGACGCTGACCGTCGACTACGCAGTGACACCGATCCTGGCCAACGGCGCCACGATGCTGCTGCTGGAAGTCCACCCCCGTGACCGCTTGCTGCGGATCACCAAGGAAGAGGCGCAACTGTCGAAACAGGAAACCAGCAAAATGCTGGTGCGCGGTCTCGCTCACGAAATAAAGAACCCGCTGGGCGGGATTCGCGGCGCGGCGCAGTTGCTCGCCCGTGAACTGCCGGAGGAAAGCCTGCGCGATTACACCAACGTCATCATTGAAGAAGCCGACCGCCTGCGAAACCTCGTGGATCGCATGCTCGGCTCCAACAAATTGCCGTCGCTGGCCATGTGCAACGTCCACGAAGTTCTGGAACGCGTTTGCCATCTGGTCGAGGCCGAAAGTCAGGGCTGCATCACTTTGGTGCGCGACTACGACCCAAGCATTCCCGACGTCTTGATCGACCGAGAACAAATGATCCAGGCCGTGTTGAACATCGTGCGCAACGCAATGCAGGCCATCAGCAGCCAGAACGAGCTGCGCCTGGGCCGCATCAGCCTGCGCACCCGCGCCATGCGCCAGTTCACCATTGGCCACGTGCGCCATCGCCTGGTGACCAAGATCGAAATCATCGACAACGGTCCCGGCATTCCCGCGGACCTGCAAGAAACCATCTTCTTTCCCATGGTCAGCGGCCGCCCGGACGGTACCGGGCTGGGCCTGGCCATCACCCAGAACATCATCAGCCAGCACCAGGGCCTGATCGAATGTGACAGCCACCCAGGCCACACCACTTTCTCGATCTTTCTGCCCCTGGAACAAGGAGCCACATCGACATGAGCCGTAGTGAAACCGTGTGGATCGTCGATGACGACCGTTCTATCCGTTGGGTCCTGGAAAAAGCCTTGCAGCAGGAAGGCATGACCACGCAAAGCTTCGACAGCGCCGATGGCGTGATGAGCCGCCTGGCGCGCCAGCAGCCGGACGTGATCATCTCCGACATCCGCATGCCGGGTGCCAGTGGCCTGGACCTGCTGGCGCGGATTCGCGAGCAACACCCACGGTTGCCAGTGATCATCATGACTGCGCACTCCGATCTGGACAGCGCTGTCGCGTCCTATCAGGGCGGCGCGTTTGAGTACCTGCCAAAACCATTCGACGTCGACGAAGCGGTGTCGTTGGTCAAACGCGCCAACCAGCACGCCCAGGAACAGCAAGGCCTGGAAGTCCCGGTCGCCTTGACCCGCACCCCGGAAATCATCGGCGAAGCGCCGGCGATGCAGGAAGTGTTTCGCGCCATCGGGCGCTTGAGCCACTCCAACATCACCGTGCTGATCAACGGTGAATCCGGTACCGGTAAAGAATTGGTAGCCCACGCCCTGCACCGCCATAGTCCACGGGCTGCGTCGCCGTTCATCGCGTTGAACATGGCGGCGATCCCGAAAGACCTAATGGAATCCGAGTTGTTCGGCCATGAGAAAGGCGCGTTCACCGGCGCAGCCAACTTGCGTCGCGGGCGCTTTGAGCAGGCGGACGGCGGCACGCTGTTCCTCGATGAAATCGGCGACATGCCGGCCGACACCCAGACCCGTTTGCTACGCGTACTGGCCGACGGCGAGTTCTATCGCGTCGGCGGTCATACGCCGGTAAAGGTCGATGTGCGCATCATCGCTGCGACGCACCAGAACCTGGAAACCCTGGTGCACGCCGGGAAATTTCGTGAGGACTTGTTTCACCGCCTCAACGTGATCCGCATCCACATTCCACGGCTGTCGGACCGTCGCGAAGACATCCCGACCCTGGCCAAGCACTTCCTCAGCCGTGCTGCGCAAGAACTGGCGGTGGAACCGAAGCTGCTGAAAAGCGAAACCGAGGAATACCTGAAGAACCTGCCGTGGGGCGGCAATGTGCGTCAGCTGGAGAATACCTGCCGCTGGATCACGGTGATGGCTTCGGGTCGCGAGGTGCACATCAGCGACCTGCCGCCGGAACTGCTGAGCCTGCCGCAGGATTCGGCGCCTGTGACCAATTGGGAGCAAGCGCTGCGTCAATGGGCTGATCAGGCGTTGGCCCGCGGTCAATCGAGTTTGCTCGACAGCGCGGTACCGGCGTTCGAGCGGATCATGATCGAGACCGCCCTGAAACACACCGCCGGGCGACGTCGCGATGCGGCGGTGTTGCTGGGTTGGGGACGTAATACCCTGACGCGCAAGATCAAGGAATTGGGGATGAAGGTTGATGGCGGGGATGATGATGAGGGGGAAGAAGGCTAAGCAGCCTCTAGCTCTTCGCTGACAGTTACATCCATTCGCGGGCAAGCCTCGCTCCTACAGGTCACGCGCTAATCTTGAAATGGCGCAAACCCTGTAGGAGCGAGGCTTGCCCGCGAAGCTTTTGGGGCCAACGTGCACCGACTGAATGCACCGTGAACCGCAATCGCGCACAAAAACAAATCCAGAACCCCGCCGGTTTTCGCAATTGAACCCCTATCGAAAAAACACGAAAGCCCCGCAATACGGGGCTTTCGGCATTCCAGCGCAGCTTTCTGTTTCAACTTGTTAAAACCTGGCACGCCCCCTGCAATAGTCCATTCAGTGATTCAGTTCACTACCCGGTTTCGGGGACCTTGGTACAGGCAGGCCGGGGATTCCCCTCTTTACATCGGGCTCATACCGCACTCGCGACGAGCCCCCCAGTTTTGGGGCCCTTGATACAGGCAGGTCAAGGGTTCCTTCTTTACACCGGGCTCGACACCATGCGCGAGCCCTGCCGTTTTGGGAACCTTGGTACAGGCAGGCCGGGGATTCCCTCTTTTATTGCTCCCGGAGATGGATCTCCAGCCGCCAGCGGTCATCGACCTCGCTACCGGTCCACTCGCCGAGCAGTGGCCGGGCCGCTACTACCGTCAGCAACAACCCCCCATCACTCAAGCGCGTCCGCCAGTTCACGACCTTATCGTTGAGCTTGAGCTGACCTTTCTGCGCCTTGCCTTGCGCCTCGAACAGCAGCGCGAGGCTGCCGTCCACGAATTCGCCATGGGATTTGGGTTCGTTGTTGAACCACACCACCAGCCCATCGTCCGTCACCTCGATCTGTTGCAATTCGCTGGGGTCAGGCGTGGTCAGGCGACCGATCATCAGCCCCACCATCAGTCCGACAATCGCCAGCGAACCCATCACCCGCGGTAATAGTTTCGAACGTGGATCGATGGGCGGCGTAGAATGCCGCTCATCTTTACCTTCGGAGCCGTGCATGTTTCACGTCATCCTCTTTCAACCAGAAATTCCGCCGAATACCGGCAACGTTATCAGGCTGTGCGCCAACAGTGGCTGCCACCTGCATTTGATCGAACCGCTGGGCTTCGAGATGGACGACAAACGCCTGCGCCGGGCCGGCCTCGACTACCACGAGTATGCCACCCTGCAACGCCACGCGGACCTCGCCAGTTGCCTGGAAAGTCTTGGTCATCCACGGCTGTTCGCGTTCACCACCAAGGGCTCGCGCCCGTTCCACGATGCCAGCTTCGCCGAGGGCGACGCGTTCCTGTTCGGCCCTGAAAGCCGTGGCTTACCGGCGGAAGTGCTCGATGCCCTGCCCGGCGAACAACGCCTGCGCTTGCCGATGCGCGAAGGCTGCCGCAGCCTGAACCTGTCGAACACCGTGGCGGTCGCCGTCTACGAAGGCTGGCGTCAGCTCGGTTTCAAGTAACACCCATAACAAATGTGGGAGCGAGCCTGCTCGCGAAGAGGGCGTGTCAGTCGACATCAATACCGACTGAAACACCGCTTTCGCGAGCAGGCTCGCTCCCACATGGGTGTTGCTGAACCGCTTACTGAACGGTCGGAGTCTCGCCAGCCGCCTGCATGCGTTGCAGTTCTTGTGCGTACAGCGCGTCGAAGTTCACCGGCGCCAGCATCAGGGCCGGGAACGAGCCGCGGGTCACCAGGCTGTCCAGGGTCTCGCGAGCATACGGGAACAGGATGTTCGGGCAGAACGCGCCGAGGGTGTGGCTCATCGAAGCGTCGTCCAGGTTCTTGATCAGGAAGATCCCGGCCTGTTGCACTTCAGCGATGAACGCCACTTCGTCACCGTTTTTCACGGTCACGGACAAGGTCAGCACGACTTCGTGGAAGTCGCCTTCCAGGGCCTTTTGACGAGTGTTCAGATCCAGACCGACGCTTGGCTCCCACTGCTGGCGGAAGATCGCCGGGCTTTTCGGGGCTTCGAACGACAAGTCACGTACGTAGATGCGCTGCAAGGAGAATTGCGGTGCGGTTTCTTCTTCGCTAGCTGCAGTGTTCTGTTGGTCAGTCATCTCAGATCCTTTCTGATCTTGGGGTCTTATAGGGAAGGCGTTCAGGCCTTGAGCATGGCGTCGAGCTTGCCGGCGCGCTCAAGGGCAAACAAATCATCACAGCCACCAATGTGGCGCTCGCCGATCCAGATCTGCGGCACGGACGTACGTCCGGCCTTCTGGGCCATGGCGGCGCGCACCTGCGGCTTGCCATCGACCTTGATCTCTTCGAAGGCCACGCCTTTGTTCTCGAGCAGGTATTTGGCTCGCGAACAGTAAGGGCAGTAATCGCTGGAATAGACGACGACGTTGCTCATATCACTTCACCAGCGGCAGGTTATCGCCTTTCCAGCTGGAAATACCGCCGGACAGCTTGGCGGCGGTGTAGCCGGATTTCATCAGTTCGCGGGCATGGGTGCCGGCGGTCTGGCCCATGGCATCGACCAGGATGATGGTCTTGGCCTTGTGCTTTTCCAGTTCGGCAATGCGAGCGGTCAGCTTGTCGTGAGGAATGTTCAACGCGCCAACAATGTGACCGGCGGCGAAATCCTTGACCGGACGGATGTCGATTACAACGCCCGCGTCCTTGTTGACCAAGCCGGTCAGTTCACCGGTGCTCAGGCTGCGGCCGCCGCCTTGCATCTGATAAGCGATCAGCAACGCCAGCAGTACGACGAAGATACCGACGAGCAGATAGTGGTTAGTGGCGAATTGAATCAGGTTAGCAACCATCGAAGGAGGTTCCAGGGCGTTAAAATGTCGGCCAGTATACACAGCCACTATGGTGGGCCAAACCCCGTCCGGCGGTGACGGCGCAGGAACTTCGCTTTAAACTGCCACTCCCTTTTCCATCGCCCTCTTTTAATTCAGCCACGAGTGGAATCCATGACTACCACGCCTAAACCTTTGGTCCTGATTATTCTCGACGGCTTCGGTCACAGTGAGAGCCCTGAATCCAACGCCGTGTTTGCGGCGAAGAAGCCCGTACTGGACCGCTTGTGGGCCACTGTGCCAAACGGCCTGATCTCGGGCAGCGGCATGGATGTCGGTCTGCCGGACGGCCAGATGGGCAACTCCGAAGTCGGCCACATGAACCTGGGTGCCGGTCGCGTGGTGTATCAAGACTTTACTCGCGTGACCAAATCGATCCGCGACGGCGAGTTTTTCGAAAACCCGACCATCTGCGCGGCTGTGGATAAAGCCGTTGCTGCCGGCAAAGCCGTGCACTTCATGGGCCTGCTGTCCGATGGCGGCGTTCACAGCCATCAGGATCACCTGGTCGCCATGGCCGAACTGGCTTACAAGCGCGGCGCCGAAAAAATCTACCTGCACGCCTTCCTCGATGGCCGCGACACCCCGCCGAAAAGCGCCCAGTCGTCCATCGAACTGCTCGACGCGACTTTCCAGGCGTTGGGCAAAGGCCGGATCGCCAGCATCATCGGCCGTTATTTCGCCATGGACCGTGACAACCGTTGGGACCGCGTATCCCAGGCCTACAACCTGATTGTCGACGGCAACGGCGAATTCAACGCCGCCACCGCACAGGAAGGGCTGCAAGCTGCCTATGAGCGTGGCGAGAGCGACGAATTCGTCAAAGCCACCTCCATCGGCGAGCCGGTGAAAGTCGAAGACGGCGACGCCGTGGTCTTCATGAACTTCCGCGCCGACCGCGCCCGTGAGCTGACCCGCGTGTTCGTCGAAGACGATTTCAAGGAATTCGAGCGTGCGCGCCAGCCGAAACTGGCCGGTTTCGTGATGCTGACCCAATACGCCGCCAGCATCCCTGCGCCATCGGCCTTTGCCGCCGGCAGCCTGGACAATGTGTTGGGTGATTACCTGGCGAAAAACGGCAAGACCCAGCTGCGCATCGCCGAAACCGAAAAATACGCCCACGTGACCTTCTTCTTCTCCGGCGGTCGCGAAGAACCGTTCCCGGGCGAAGAACGCATCCTGATTCCGTCGCCGAAAGTCGCCACCTACGACTTGCAGCCCGAGATGAGTGCCCCGGAAGTCACCGACCGCATCGTCGAGGCCATCGAAAACCAGCGTTACGACGTGATCGTGGTCAACTACGCCAACGGCGACATGGTTGGCCACAGCGGCGTGTTTGATGCGGCGGTGAAAGCCGTTGAATGCCTGGACCTGTGCGTCGGCCGTATCGTCGAAGCGCTGGACAAGGTTGGCGGTGAAGCGCTAATTACGGCCGACCACGGCAACGTCGAGCAAATGTCCGATGCCTCCACCGGCCAGGCACACACCGCTCACACCACCGAGCCAGTGCCGTTCATCTATGTCGGCAAGCGGAACTTCAAGGTGCGTGATGGCGGCGTGCTGGCGGATGTCGCGCCGACGATGCTGATGCTGCTGGGGATGGAAAAACCATCTGAAATGACCGGCACGTCTATTCTGGTGTAACCAGATCCATCTGACGACGCCAAACCCTGTGGGAGCGAGCCTGCTCGCGATAGCAATCTGACAGCCAACATCATTGTTGAATGTCAGGGCGCCATCGCGAGCAGGCTCGCTCCCACAGTGGTTTTGGAGTGTTTTCAGAGGCAACGCTGCTCCGGTTATCACACAACCCCAATTGGGCGTTTTTTTTGCGGCGCTTGGCGGGCATACTAGGCCGTCCCTTTCCCTGGTGTCGCCCGCCTCTATGCTTCGCGTCCTGATAGCCCTTGCCCTGACTTGCCTGCTCCAACCGGCCTTCGCTGATGAGCGCGCGCAAACCCAACAACAGTTGGACGCCACGCGTCAGGATATTGCCGAGCTGAAAAAACTGCTGGGCAAGCTGCAGGAAGAAAAATCCGGTGTGCAGAAAGACCTCAAAGGCACCGAGACCGAGATGGGCAAGCTCGAGAAGCAGGTCGAAGCCCTGCAAAAAGAGCTGAAGAAAAGCGAATCCGAGCTGCAGCGACTCGATGCTGAGAAAAAAAAACTCCAGAGCGCGCGCACTGAACAGCAACGACTGATCGCCATTCAGGCCCGTGCGGCCTATCAGAACGGCCGTCAGGAGTACTTGAAACTCCTGCTGAACCAGCAGAATCCGGAAAAATTCGCCCGAACCCTCACCTATTACGACTACCTGAGCCAGGCCCGCCTGGAGCAGCTGAAGAATTTCAACGAAACCTTGCGCCAACTGGCCAACGTCGAAAAAGACATCGCCCTGCAACAGGCACAATTGCTGGTGCAGAAGAGCAGCCTCGACAGCCAGCGCGACGAACTCGACAAGGTTCGCAAGGAGCGCCAGCAAGTCCTGGCCAAGTTGAGCGACGACGTGAAGGCGCGCGACCAGAAGCTGGCCGCCCGCGAGCAGGATCAGGCAGACCTGTCTAAAGTCCTTAAAACCATCGAGGAAACCCTGGCCCGCCAGGCACGAGAGGCTGAAGAGGCGCGACAAAAAGCGCTCATCGCCCAGCAGGAAGCCGAAAAAAAGCGTTTACGTGAGGCTCAGGAGCAGGCGAATGCCACTGACGCCCCACGCAAACCGGTCAAGTCGAACCCTGGCGCATTGGTTTCCAGTTCAGGCGAGACCTTTGGCGGCCCTTTTGCTTCAAGCCGGGGAAGACTTCCGTGGCCGGTTGATGGTCGACTGCTGGCACGCTTCGGTGAATCCCGTGGCGACGACGCCCGAACCAAGTGGGACGGCGTGATGATCAGCGCCTCCGCCGGCAGCCAGGTGCACGCCGTGCATGGCGGTCGCGTGGTATTCGCCGACTGGTTGCGTGGCGCCGGGCTGCTGGTGATTCTCGACCATGGCAACGGTTTTCTGAGTCTTTATGGTCACAACCAGACGCTGCTCAAGTCTGCGGGTGACGTAGTAAAAGCCGGTGAGTCCATCTCCACTGTCGGTAACAGTGGCGGGCAGGACACACCAGCGCTGTATTTCGCTATTCGTCAGCAGGGTCACCCGAGTGATCCGGCGCAATGGTGTCGTGCGCAAGGATAAGTACGCCATCTACTTCAGGAGTTCGTTAGACATGCTGCATTTGTCCCGCCTTACCTCGCTGGCCCTGACGATCGCCCTGGTGATCGGCGCGCCTCTGGCGTTTGCCGCTCAACCGGCCCCGGCGGTCGCGCCTGCGGGCACTGCTGCGACCACCAAGGCGCCGTTGCCTCTGGAAGAGTTGCGCACCTTTGCCGAGGTCATGGATCGGATCAAGGCCGCCTATGTCGAACCGGTGGACGACAAGACCCTGCTGGAAAACGCCATCAAAGGCATGCTCAGCAACCTCGATCCGCACTCCGCCTATCTGGGCCCGGAAGACTTCGCTGAATTGCAGGAAAGCACCAGCGGCGAATTCGGCGGCCTGGGCATCGAAGTCGGCGCTGAAGACGGTTTCATCAAAGTGGTTTCGCCCATCGATGACACCCCGGCGTCCAAGGCTGGCATTCAGGCTGGCGACTTCATCGTGAAGATCAACGGCCAGCCGACTCGCGGCCAGAGCATGACCGAAGCCGTCGACAAGATGCGCGGCAAGATCGGCCAGAAAATCACCCTGACCCTGGTGCGCGACGGCGGTACGCCGTTCGACGTGACCCTGACCCGCGCCATCATTCAGGTGAAGAGCGTCAAGGCGCAGCTGCTGGAGTCGGGCTACGGCTACATCCGCATCACTCAGTTCCAGGTCAAGACCGGCGAAGAAGTGTCCAAAGCCCTGGCCAAGTTGCGCAAGGACAACGGCAAGAAGCTCAACGGCATCATTCTCGACCTGCGCAACAACCCGGGCGGCGTGCTGCAATCGGCAGTGGAAGTGGTCGACCACTTCATCACCAAGGGCCTGATCGTTTACACCAAGGGCCGCATCGCCAACTCTGAACTGCGCTTCTCGGCCACCGGCAAAGACGAAAGCGAAGCCGTGCCAATGGTTACGCTGATCAACGGCGGCAGCGCCTCGGCCTCGGAAATTGTCGCCGGCGCCTTGCAGGATCAGAAACGCGCGGTGGTCATGGGCACCACCAGTTTCGGCAAAGGCTCGGTACAAACCGTGCTGCCACTGAACAACGACCGCGCGCTGAAGATCACCACGGCGCTGTACTACACGCCGAACGGCCGCTCAATCCAGGCCCAGGGCATCGTCCCGGACATCGAAGTGCGCAGGGCCAAGATCACCAACGAGCAGGACAGCGAATACTTCAAGGAAGCCGATCTGCAGGGTCACTTGGGCAATGGCAACGGCGGCGCCGACAAACCGAGCGGTTCCAGCAGCAAGGCCAAGGCAATGCCGCAGGATGACGACTACCAACTGGCCCAGGCGCTGAGCCTGCTCAAAGGGCTGAGCATCACCTCCGGTCGCTGAGGTGCGCCTGCGGCTGCTGATCGGTCTGCTGTGCTGTCTGGCGGGCGTTGCCCACGCAACGCCCGCTACCGCTGCGCCGCAGAAAGCCTATCTCACGTTGATCATCGATGACCTGGGGCAGAACCTGCCCCGGGATCGTCGCGTGCTGGCCCTGCCCGGCCCGGTAACAGCGGCGATCATGCCCGACACGCCCCACGCCACCGAATTCGCCCGCGAGGCCCATCGCGCCGGCAAGATCGTCATCCTGCACATGCCCATGGACCCGGCCACCGGCCCGTTTGCCTGGCATCCCGATTTGCCCATCGACGAACTTGAGAAACGCCTGAGCGCGGCGTTCAAGGTCGTGCCTTACACCGCCGGCATCAACAACCATATGGGCAGTCGCATGACCGCTCAGCAACCGGCCATGGCCTGGTTGATGGCGGACTTGCAGCGCCGGCACAAGCTCTTCGTCGACAGCCGCACCAGCGCACAGACCGTCGCGGCGGCGGAGGCACAGAAGATTGGGTTGGCAAGCGTTTCGCGGGATGTGTTTCTGGATGACGAGCGCACCGAAGCGGCGATTTTCACGCAGTTGCAGACGGCGATTAATTTGGCGCACAAGCAAGGCTCGGCGGTGATGATCGGGCATCCGTATCCGCAAACGCTGGCGGTGCTGGAGAGGGAACTGCCCAAGCTCAAGGCTCAGGGCATTGAGTGGATCGACATCAAGCAGATGATCAGCGTGCGCAGCAATCGCGCGACGGCTGCGCATGGAAAGGATGGCGTGTACCGCTAATCCGCAACGACACAAAACCACTGTGGGAGCGAGCCTGCTCGCGATGGCGGTGAATCAGCCAACAGTGATGTTGACTGACACTGCCTCATCGCGAGCAGGCTCGCCCCCACACTTGAACACGGTGGTATCAGAGATACCGCGCCATGATGTCGTCCACCACGCCTTCTTTGCGCAGCTGATCCAGCGCGGCTTGCAGCTTGGCCACCACGTCATCTGGAACGTCTTTGTTCAACGCCAGATAGAGTTCGGCGCTATTGAACCGCAACACCGTCTTGAGACCGTTAACGCCCTCCTGACGCGCCAGATAGCGCCCGGCCGGATCGCCCGTGGCCCACAAATCTATCTGACCACTCACCAGCTTCTTTGCGTTGTCCTGATCGCGCAGCACGACAATGGGCTTCAACCCTTGCTTGGCCAGCGTCTCGGCAATCGCATCGCCCTTGTATGCGCCGATCTTGTATTTGCGCGCCTGATCCAGCGTCTCCAGGCTGATCTTGCTGTCAGCCTTGGCCAGCATGATCCAGTCGTCCGGGCCAATCGGGCCGACCCACTTGAACAGCTTTTCGCGGTCCGGCAAGCGCGCCATCACGAACACGCCGTAACCGGGTTTCTCGAGGGCGAGCTTGTAGATTCGCTCCCAAGGGAAGCGCAGTGTGAGGCTGTAGGTGACGTCCGCACGTTTGAACATCTCGCGGACGATGTCCACGGCAATGCCATTGATGTTCTCGTCCTGAGCGAAGTTCTTGCCGTTCTTCGCCATGTTGTATGGCGGGAAATTTTCCGTCAGTAACACCAGGTCGGTGTCGGGACTTTCTTCAGCGTGGGCTCCATTGATGAGCAACAGAGAAGCGCTGGCGAGGACAAGAAGCAGGCGTTTGATCATGTTGGGCTACCGAAATCCATGGCGTGCCCAAGAGTGCCTTGAGCCCGCCATGCTGTCCACTGGCCTGCATGGATTTGTTTAGCGCATGACGATTCCGCGATGCGCCATGTAGGCCTTGGCTTCCTGCACCGTGTATTCGCCGAAGTGGAAAATACTCGCCGCCAATACGGCGCTGGCGTGGCCTTCGATGATGCCGTCGGCCAGATGCTGCAGGTTGCCGACGCCGCCGGAGGCAATCACCGGGATACCCAGCGCATCGCTGATGGCGCGGGTGACGCCCAGGTCGAAACCATTTTTCATGCCGTCCTGGTCCATGCTGGTCAGCAGGATTTCACCGGCACCCAGGCCTTCCATCTTCTTCGCCCACTCAACGGCGTCGAGGCCGGTTGGCTTGCGCCCGCCGTGGGTGAAAATCTCCCAGCGCGGGGTTTCGCCCGGACCGGAGACTTTCTTGGCGTCGATAGCGACGACGATGCACTGCGAGCCGAAATGCTGGGCCGCTTCGCCGACGAATTCCGGGTTGAATACCGCTGCGGTGTTGATCGAAACCTTGTCCGCACCGGCATTCAGCAAGTTGCGAATGTCCTGCACCGTGCGCACACCACCGCCCACCGTCAGCGGGATGAACACCTGGCTGGCCATGCGCTCGACGGTGTGCAGCGTGGTGTCGCGGCCATCGACGCTGGCGGTGATGTCGAGAAAGGTAATCTCGTCAGCGCCCTGCTCGTCGTAGCGACGGGCGATTTCCACCGGATCGCCGGCATCACGAATGTTCTCGAACTTGACGCCCTTGACCACCCGGCCGTTGTCCACGTCCAGGCAAGGGATGATGCGTTTGGCCAGCGCCATGGTCAGTCCTCAGCCTTTGTACGAATCGCAGAAAGCTTGCGCTTCAGCGACATCGAGGGTGCCTTCGTAGATCGCCCGGCCGGTGATGGCGCCGATGATGCCTGGCGCCTTGGCGTCGAGCAGCGACTTGATGTCACCGAGGTTGTGAATGCCGCCGGAAGCGATGACCGGAATGCGCGTGGCAGCGGCCAGGGCAGCGGTGAACGGTACGTTGCAACCCTGCATCATGCCGTCTTTGGCGATGTCGGTATAAACGATCGCGGACACGCCATCGGCTTCGAACTGCTTGGCCAGGTCGATCACCTGAATGGTGCTGATTTCCGCCCAACCGTCAGTGGCGACGAAACCGTCTTTGGCGTCCAGACCGACGATCACTTTGCCCGGGAACGCACGGCACGCTTCAGCGACGAAGGCCGGATCTTTCACGGCTTTGGTGCCGATAATCACGTAGCTCACGCCTGCTTTGACGTAGTGCTCGATGGTTTCCAGGGAACGGATACCGCCACCGATCTGGATCGGAAGGTTCGGGTAGCGCTTGGCAATGGCTGTGACCACTTCGCCGTTGACCGGCTGGCCTTCGAAGGCGCCGTTCAGGTCGACCAGATGCAGACGACGGCAACCGCCCTCCACCCACTTGGCAGCCATGCTCACCGGGTCATCGGAGAACACCGTGGAATCTTCCATGCGGCCCTGGCGCAGACGAACACAGGCACCGTCTTTAAGATCGATAGCGGGAATAATCAGCATGCTTTTTCCTTCGTCCAAAGAGCTGCAAGCTGCAAGCTATAAGCTGCAAGCACGCACGCGTTTCTACTTCTTGCAGCTTGCAGCTTAAAGCTTGCAGCTGCTCCTATGCTTTCTCGAGCGCCCACAAGTCGCTTTCGATGCTTTCGAACCTCTCTTTGAGGTGCGTCTGCACATCGAAAATCGCCCTGTTGTAATAGTGCGGCGCAATTTCGCGAGTAAACAGCTCAAGGATTTCAGCCGCTTCGAACGAACCCAGGTCCAGTTCGAAGCGATCTTCCATGAAGCGTTTGATCTTGTGATTGGCCTCGTTCTCCTGCTCGGGAGTGAGGGTCAGGATCGGCGGCTTCTTCTTGGCAGCCATTTACCAGCGACCATCCCACGCGGCGAAGTTCTGCAGCAATTGCAGGCCATGGGTATGGCTCTTCTCCGGGTGGAACTGCACGGCGAAACGCGAGCCATCGGCCAGCGCCGCGGCGAAATCGACACCGTAATGACCGCCACCCACCACCTGCCGCGCATTGCCGGCGGCGATGTAGTAGCTGTGCACGAAGTAGAAACGCGCCAGGTCCGGAATGTTGTGCCACAGCGGGTGACTCACCGTCTGCTTCACTTCGTTCCAGCCCATGTGCGGGACTTTCAGGTGTTCGCCGTCTTCGTGCAGGTCCTTGCCGAAGAACTTCACCTGGCCTGGAAACAGACCGATGCAATCGACGCCGTCGTTCTCTTCACTGCTGTCGAGCAAGGCTTGCATGCCGACACAGATGCCGAGAAACGGACGGTCCTGGCTGACTTCGCGCACCAGCGAGTCGAAGCCCAGGCGACGGATCTCCGCCATGCAATCGCGAATCGCGCCGACGCCGGGGAAAACCACCCGGTCGGCTTCGCGAATCACATCGGCATCGCTGGTGATCAGGACCTTGCCGGCACCGACGTGCTCGAGGGCCTTGGCCACCGAGTGCAGGTTGCCCATGCCGTAATCGATAACCGCGACCGTCTGCATTACAGAACGCCTTTGGTCGACGGCATCTGACCGGCCATGCGGTCATCAAGCTCTACGGCCATGCGCAGGGCGCGGCCGAATGCCTTGAACACGGTTTCGATCTGGTGGTGGGTGTTGGTGCCACGCAGGTTGTCGATGTGCAGGCTGACCAGCGCATGGTTGACGAAGCCCTGGAAGAATTCCTGGAACAAGTCAACGTCGAAGCCGCCAACGGTGGCGCGGGTGTAGGGAACATGCATCTGCAGGCCAGGACGGCCGGAGAAGTCGATCACCACACGCGATAGGGCTTCATCGAGCGGAACATAGGCGTGGCCGTAGCGACGGATGCCTTTTTTGTCGCCGATGGCTTTGGCGAAGGCCTGACCCAAAGTGATACCAACGTCTTCCACCGTGTGGTGGTCGTCGATATGCAGGTCGCCTTTGCTGACAATATCCAGGTCGATCAGCCCGTGACGGGCGATCTGGTCCAGCATGTGCTCAAGAAAAGGGACACCGATATCAAATCGGGCCTTTCCGGTGCCATCCAGGTTGATCGAGGCTTTGATCTGGGTTTCCAGAGTGTCGCGCTCGACTGACGCCTTACGTTCGGCCATCACCAGCTCCGCAAAATCATTGGGCGAAAAAGGCAACCATTATAGGGGCGCGGGCGCGAAACAGAAACACGGGAGGTGATATCACTGACGGAGTGAATCCGGGAGTATCGGGGATAGACATGTCCATACAAGCGGATTTGATGGCGCCTCAAACAAATGTGGGAGCGAGCCTGCTCGCGAAAGGGCCTTCACATTCAACATCTCTGTCGACTGTCAGACCGCATTCACGAACAGGCTCGCTCCCACAGGGGCAGTGCGTTTTACTTAGTGGAACAGAACCGCCGTCTTCTGCAGGGTCACCCAGACACCCCACGCCAACGGAATCCCCACCACCAGCCACGCAGCAATCGCCAACGGCTTGGTGCCCGGCGCCGCTTTCCACTCCAGCACAGTGCTGGCGTCAGCGCCCTTGTCATGGCCCAGCGCCTGTTCGGCAGCCAGTTCGGCGTCAGTCATGAAGTACTTGTCGGCCACCGGGCGAACCATCAGGTTGCACAGGAAACCCAGCACCAGCAAGCCCGCGAGGATGTACAAGGTGATGTCGTAAGCCGCGGCGCGCTCAACGCCGATGCTCAACTGATACTCACGAATGTAGTTCACCAACACCGGACCCAACACGCCCGCCGCCGCCCACGCCGTCAGCAGACGACCGTGGATCGCGCCAACCATTTGCGTACCGAACAGGTCCGCCAGGTAAGCCGGCACGGTCGCAAAACCACCGCCGTACATCGACAGGATGATGCAGAACGCCGCCACGAACAGCGCAACGTTACCCAGGTGACCGAGGTTCGGGATCAGCGCGTACAGGGCAAAGCCCAGGGCGAAGAACACGAAATAGGTGTTTTTACGGCCCAGGTAATCCGAGAACGACGCCCAGAAGAACCGACCACCAATGTTGAACAGGCTCAGCAAACCGGTGAAACCGGCCGCAATCGCCGCGATAGAAGCCAGTTGCCCGGCGTCCAACTGACCGAACGGCAGGTCAACACCGATCAATTTACCGCCGAACACTTCCTGCAACAGCGGCGAAGCCATGCCCAGGATGCCGATACCCGCCGACACGTTCAGGCACAGCACCAGCCACACCAGACGGAATTGCGGGGTTTTCCACGCCACATTCACGTGGACGTGACGGTGAGTGATCATCGCGTTCGAAGCTTTCTTCGCCGGAGCAGTCCAGCCTTCAGGTTTCCAGCCGGTTGGCGGCACGCGGTAGGACAGTGCACCGCCGATCATGAACACGAAGTAGATCGCGGCCATCACCAGAAAGCTCTGCCACACACCGACGCTGTCTGCCGAAGCGAAGTGGCCCATCAGGGCTGCGGCCAGCGGAGCACCGACCATCGCACCACCACCGAAGCCCATGATCGCCATGCCGGTCGCCATGCCGCGCTTGTCCGGGAACCACTTGATCAGGGTCGACACCGGCGAGATGTAACCCAACCCCAGGCCGATACCGCCAATGACCCCGGAGCCGATCCACATCAGCCAGATCTGGTGGGTATAAATCCCCAGCGCCGAAATCAGCAGACCACCACACCAGCACAGTGCCGATACAACGCCAGCCTTGCGAGGCCCGGCGTGTTCCAGCCAGCCGCCCCAGATCGCTGCCGAGCAGCCGAGGAAGATGAAGAACAGGGTGTAGATCCAGCCGAGCATCGAGATCGGCCAGTCACATTGCGACGAGAAAACTTGCGAGATGAAGCTCATGTCCGGCGCGCAGGCTACCGGCTTGGTCACGCCCAGGGCTTTGGACAGTGGCAACCAGAACACCGAGAAGCCGTAAGCCATGCCGATGCACAGGTGGATGGCCAGTGCGGCCGGTGGTACCAGCCAGCGGTTGAAACCGGGCTTGGCGATGATGCGTTCCTTGGACAGGAACCCGGGCTGATTGGCTGTAAAGCCATCCGCCGTGATACTCGTGGTCATTGTGTATCCCCCAATTATTAGTATGGTTCGCCAGCCACTCTTCGCCCCCAGCCTTATGCGCACGCATGACTGTCTTTTTCAGGGTGAAGCTCCATTTTGGTGCGACATCACGTCGCAGAAGGACGGACGAACCGGCAGAGGTTACCATCTGTACGTGACAGAAAAACCAAAGTGATATCACCTTTGTGTAAGTCATCTGTTCTCGTACCACTGAAGGAACCGCCATGCCGATCATTGTCGAGCTGCTGCACGAAGCCACTTATCAGGATCAGCAAGACCTGCAAAAAATTTACCGCGACGCTCCGGACTGGCTGTTCGCCCCGTTTTCAGGGGGTTTGCAGCTGATCGAAAGCTGCCTGGAAGACGGTTCGCTGATCGCCGGACGCTTCAATGATCGGCTGCTCGGCGCGGCTCGCTTGCAACGAAACCACGACGTTTGGCACTTGTCCCAAATCTGCGTGCGAAAAATTACCCGTCGCCGTGGCGTTGCCGAACGAATGGTGGACGAAGCGCGGAAAATGGCTTCGCAATCGGGCGTGACCTTGCGTCTGCTGGCACCTGCCGGGCATCTCGAAGCTCAGGCACTGGCCGCCAAGCTGAAAGTGCCGCTGGATGTGCTGCCGACGTGATCGCTGACCGGTCGTCCGCTTCGGAGCGCTATACTCCCCGGCTAAATTTCGAATTCGACTAACTACAAGGACTCGCCCATGAAAGCGTTCGGCAAAATCCTGGGTCTGGTGCTTCTCGGGCTGTTGCTGATCATTGTGGCGCTGGGCTTTGCCCTGACCCACCTCTTCGATCCCAACGACTATAAAGACGAGATTCGCCAGATTGCCCGCGACAAGGCCCACATCGAGCTGACGCTCAATGGCGATATCGGCTGGAGCCTGTTCCCGTGGCTTGGCCTGGAATTGCACGAAGCCAGTGTCGCGACCCTGGCCAAACCCACCGAACCGTTCGCCGACTTGCAGATGCTGGGTCTGTCCGTGCGCGTGCTGCCGCTGCTGCGCCGCGAAGTGCAGATGAGTGACGTGCGCGTCGAAGGCCTTAACCTGCGCCTGAACCGCGACAAGGACGGCCACGGCAACTGGGAAGACATCGGCAAGGCCCCGGCGCCAGTCACCCCGGCCACGCCAGCCGCTACTGCTGGCGAACCTGCGCCTGCGCCGACCACCACCGCCCAGGCGGAAAAACCGGCCCAACCGATTCGCCTGGACATCGACAGCCTGACCGTCAACAACGCCCGCGTTGAATACAACGACGAGAAGACAGGCAAGCAGTTCAGCGCCGAAAGCATCCAGCTGAGCACCGGCCCGGTCCACGACTCGACCAACATTCCGGTCAAACTCACCGCGTTCCTCGGCACCAATCAGCCGGTCCTGCGGGTACGCACCGAGCTCAATGGCGAGTTGCGTTTCGAACGCGCCTTGCAGCGCTACAAATTCGAGGACATGAAGCTCTCCGGCGAAGTCGCCGGCGATCCGCTGCAAGGCAAGACCATGACCTTTGCCGCCCAAGGTCAGTTGCTGCTGGATAAAGCCGCGAACGTCGCCGAATGGACCGGTATCAAGATCTCTGCCAACCAATTGCGCGCACTGGGCGAGTTGAAGGTCAACGACCTCGACAAGACGCCGCAAATCAGCGGCGGCATTTCGATTGCTCAGTTCGACCTGGCGAAATTCGTCGACAGCATCGGCCAGACACTCCCGGCCATGGCCGAAGGCAGCCTGAGCAAGGTCGAGCTGGTCAGCCGTCTGGCGGGCACGCCTGCGAGCCTGTCGCTCGACAACATCAACCTGAAAGTCGACGACAGCAGCTTCAGTGGCCGCATCGCCGTCGAGGACTTCGCCAAGCAATCGCTGCGCGCAACCCTCAAGGCCGACACCTTCAACGTTGACCGCTATCTGCCACCCAAGTCCGCCGAAGCCAGTAGCGCGACGCAAGTGCGTCAGGCCGAAGTCGCCAGCACCGAAGCCGACGCCATGGCCGGCGCCGGCAGCACACCGTTGCCCGCCGCACCGACCAAAACTGCGTGGAGTACTGAACGCCTGTTGCCGGTAGAACGCTTGCGCAAACTCGACGTGCAGGCCGACCTGACCTTCGGCCAGTTGACCCTCGACAAACTGCCGATTCAGAACGCAACGCTCAAGGCCGCTGGCCAAGGCGGCCTGCTGACTCTGGAGGAACTGCGCGGCGACCTGTACGGTGGCAACTTCGAAGCCAAGGGCACCCTGGACGTGCGCCCGGAAGTACCGGCGCTGAACATGCAGACGCGCATCACCAAAGTGCCCGTGGAAAAAATCCTTGAAAGCCAAGGGAAGAATCCACCGGTCAACGGCCTGGTGACGCTCAACAGCGCGCTGACCGGCAGCGGCAACAGCCAGCAAGCGCTGATCGAGACGCTCAACGGCAACGCCAGTTTCGTCATCAACAACGGCGTGCTGCTCAACGCCAACCTTGAACAACAACTGTGCAAAGGCATCGCCACACTCAACCGCAAAAGCCTCAGCGGCGAGCCACGGGGCAAGGACACACCGTTCCAGGAACTCAACGGTAACCTGACCTTCCGTAACGGCGTGGCCAGCAACCCGGACCTGAAAGTGCGCATCCCGGGCATGACCGTCAAAGGTGACGGCGACGTCGACCTGCGAGTACTGGGCATGGATTATCGCGTGGGCGTGATCGTCGAAGGCGATAAGAGCGACATGCCGGACCCGGCCTGCCAGGTCGGCGAGAAGTTTGTCGGCATCGAGTGGCCGCTGCGCTGCCGTGGCCCGCTGGAACTGGGCGCCAAGGCGTGCCGTCTCGATAATGAACGCATGGGCGAGGTCGCCAGCAAACTGGCGGGCGAGCGGATCAGTGAAAAAATCGACGAGAAGCTTGGCGACAAGGTCAGCCCTGAACTGAAAAATGCGTTGAAGGGGCTGTTCAAGCGATGAGAGCCGAGCAGTTTTCAACGGCGGTGCTGGACTGGTACGACCGCCACGGCCGCCACGATTTGCCCTGGCAACAAGGCATCACGCCGTATCGGGTGTGGGTCTCGGAGATCATGCTGCAACAGACCCAGGTCAGCACCGTGCTGAATTACTTCGACCGTTTCATGGCTTCGCTGCCGACGGTCGAGGCCCTGGCCGCCGCGCCGGAAGACGAAGTGCTGCACCTGTGGACCGGCCTGGGTTACTACACTCGCGCACGCAATTTGCAGAAAACCGCAAAGATCGTTGTGGCCGAGTACGGCGGCGAGTTTCCGCGAGATGTCGAAAAGCTTGTCGAGTTGCCGGGCATCGGCCTGTCCACGGCTGGCGCCATCGCCAGCCTGAGCATGGGCCTGCGGGCGCCGATCCTCGATGGCAACGTCAAACGGGTGCTGGCGCGCTTTACCGCGCAAGAGGGATATCCGGGCGAGCCGAAGGTCGCCAAACAGCTGTGGGCGAACGCTGAGCGCTTCACGCCGCATGATCGGGTCAACGCCTACACCCAGGCGATGATGGATCTGGGCGCCACGCTCTGCACCCGCAGCAAACCGAGTTGCCTGCTCTGCCCGCTGGAAAAGGGCTGCGAAGCGCACATGCTTGGCCTGGAAACCCGCTACCCGATCCCGAAGCCGCGCAAGACCGTGCCACAGAAGCGCACGTTGATGCCGATGCTCGCCAACGGCGAAGGCGCGATTCTGCTTTACCGCCGGCCTTCTACGGGCTTGTGGGGCGGTTTGTGGAGCCTGCCGGAACTCGATGACCTCGACGACCTGCAACATCTGGCCTCGCAGCACTCGCTGGAACTGGGCACGCAACAAGCGCTGCCGAGTCTGGTCCACACCTTCAGCCACTTCCAGTTGTCCATCGAACCCTGGCTGGTTCAGGTCCAGGAGGCTGGCCATCACGTGGCCGAGGCCGACTGGCTCTGGTATAACCTCGCCACCCCGCCGCGCCTGGGCCTTGCCGCCCCGGTCAAAACCTTGCTCGAACGCGCGGCCGCCGTATTGAACGCAGGAGAGTTGTCATGACCCGCACCATCATGTGCCGCAAGTACAAAGAAGAATTGCCCGCCCTGGAGCGCGCTCCATTCCCGGGCGCCAAAGGTCAGGACATTTTTGACCATGTCTCGGCCAAGGCCTGGGCCGACTGGCAGAAACACCAGACCCTGCTGATCAACGAAAAACGCCTGAACATGATGAACGCCGAAGACCGCAAATACCTTCAGGGCGAGATGGACAAGTACTTCTCTGGCGAGGAATACGCCAAGGCTGACGGCTACGTTCCGCCGGCGGAATAATCCCGATTTATCGGGGGTCGGAACGTAAGCGACGGTAATAGTTAAATTTTTTTTGAAAACTTGCTTGACGACCCCCTGAAAAACCCGTTTAATGCGCCCCGTTGCCCAGATAGCTCAGTCGGTAGAGCAGGGGATTGAAAATCCCCGTGTCGGCGGTTCGATTCCGTCTCTGGGCACCAAATACCGAAAACCCTGAATCGCAAGATTCAGGGTTTTTTTATGCCTGGGATTTGATAACGACAATCCACCGCAGCACAGCTGCCGGAAAACAATCACGCTTTAGTACGCCGCCTCGATGATGGCACCATGCTATTATTTTCCCCGTGCATGGAATAAAGCCGACATTGATCCCGATGCCCCGCATCCGAATCAGCCGATACAGGAGAGAGACAGCGCAAGGAGTGCGTGCATTTCACCCCTCCCCGCAAAACACTGCCCTCCCCTGTTCGACGACACGAAGCCAGCCTTCCAGGCACGCTCCCTTCTCGAAAGTCCTGAACATGGAACAGTTATGTCTGACATCAATGAACTGAAAGACAAGATCAACACCAAAACCTTGAACATGGTCCTGCTGTCGATTGCGACCGCCGGGATCTACTTGCTGTTGTGGTTGTACAAGAGCAACCAGAAGATCAACGAAACCACGAAAATCAAAGTGGTCGACGACACCTACGTCATCTGGGTCGCCGTCTGCCTTGGCTGGAGCGGCGCGTTGTCGAACCTGGGCGACGTGTTGTTCGACTCGCTTTCCGGCATTTTGCTGATCGCATTGAACGCGCTGTACATCGTATGGGCCTTCAAGGCAAAAAACGCACTGTCGGAATACGCCCTCAACGAGCACAAAATCGACCTGCGCATGAACGGGTTCTATACCTTCTTCCTGAACATTTTTTACGTGAACTACTGCATCAACGACTTGCCTGAAGAGCAGCGTAAACAACTGATCCTGCGTGGCCAGACGACGCAAGCCTGATCAACTGGCGAGGGGCAGTCTCGAAGGACTGCCACCGTCACTCATCACCCTTCCAGTTGAACACCAGATTACGCACCCCAGCGCTGCCGACATCTGTCGTGTCACGCTTTTCCTCACCATTACGGGTGGCGACCACGGTGTACTTGCCGGCCGGTAACTGGACGTAAACCAGAGGCCCTGCCTGACTGAGTGTCAGCACTGATTGACCTTGAGCACTCTGGATAACCAATTCAACATCCGGTACATATTTGCCCTCCGGCCCAATGGAAAAGGTCATGTGCAGATTGTAGCCGGTCGCTTGCTGAATGGCCTTCGCTTCATCCTCGCCAATACCGCCGGACAGATAGGTAATCCCGTTCTGTTCCTGGCGCTGAATCTGCACGCCTGTGCTGTCGATGGGATCGAGGCTGGCGGCCTCTGACATGGCGGGAAACATCAGCACACCGATGGTGGCGATGGAAAACATGAGGGAATGGATGGACTTCATGATGGTGGCTCCCGGGTTCCACGGAACCCAATCGTTACTCCTTTTGGATTTCTCGCTGGATGCTCAAGTTTTAGATTGATTGGTACTTGGGCTCACTGCGAAATGGACTACACGTTGTATTCCTCAAGCACGCATTTCAGTCGGATTGCTCCTGCAAAACGAATCCGGCATTTCCTTCTTCCTTTCCAGCCGCGCCCTGCATCACCGCCCTGCCTTCTCTTGGCATGCTCTTTCGCCTGTTTCTCCAAGCCGCGGAAGACTTCATGAGCATCGTCAAAACCGAAATCACTAAAGATCCCCAACTCGCCTCTCTGGTGGGAAACCTTGGGGAACTGAACGTCAGGCACGCCAGAAGGTGTTGCGAGCGGTCGATACCGTTCAGGTGCAAACCTGCTGGCAGATTGGAAGGCATATTGTCGAGTTTGAGCAGGAGGGGGCTCGGCGGGCGGGTTATGGCAAACAGCTGCTGTCTACGCTGGCGAAGGTACTGACAGCGGAGTTCGGGAAAGGCTTTGACGAAACCAATTTGCGAAAAATGCGCCTGTTTTATCAGGCGTTTCCAATTCGAGACGCACTGCGTCTCGAATTGAGCTGGACCCACTACCGCAGGCTGCTGCGAGTCGACAGCGATAAGGCGCGCAAGTGGTACATGGACGAATCTGCCAACCAAAACTGGTCAAGCCGCGCCCTGGAACGCCAAATCAGCACCCTCTACTACGAACGCCTGCTTATGAGTCGGGACAAGTCTGCCGTCATGACAGAAGCCATTACGAATATCCACGCGATGAACGACAATCCCAGGGAGTTCGTTAGAGATCCCGTGATGCTGGAGTTTCTTGGTTTGCCCGATACCGGGGTGATACTGGAGACCGAACTTGAACAAGCACTCATCAAGCAACTTCAGGGCTTCCTGCTTGAGCTGGGAAAAGGTTTTGCATTTATCGCTCGACAACAACGAATAAGCACCGAAGGCAGAGACTTCTATATCGATCTGGTGTTCTACAACTACTTGCTCAATTGCTTCGTCATCTTCGACCTGAAGCGCGGCGAATTAACCCATCAGGATGTCGGACAGATGGACATGTATGTACGCATGTACGACGACCTTAAGCGCAAGGAAGCAGATGGTCCAACCGTCGGCATCATTCTCTGCGCTCAAAAAAACGAGTCAGTGGTGCGCTACTCAGTGTTACAGGGCAATGACCAACTGTTCGCCAGCAAATACAAACTAGTGCTGCCGAGCGAAGATGAACTACGTGCTGAGCTGGATCGAGAACGGGCGGCAATCGAGGAGCGACTGCTTGATCTGATCCCCTGATAAATACGGGCGGATTGTTCACACGCGGTGTGAGGACTATCGTTGGCAACTAACCCGCAAAGGTCCAAAGCCGATGAATTTGCAGGACATGCCTTCACTGGCACCGACTCAGATCGAATTGTCGCTGACCACCGATACTGCGGGCGAACCGTTCAAGGAGCCCGCCGCAGACGCCTTCATCCTCGGCGGCCTCACTTGGCGGCACGCCTCTCAGGACCGCGCGCGCCCGGTCGTCATCATCAACGCGGCCACCTCGGTTCGTTGCCGGCATTATTCGCGCTTCGCCGACTACTTGTTCGCCAACGATTTCGATGTCATCACCTATGACTACCGCGGCATCGGCGAGTCGCGCCCAACGTCGTTGAAAGGGTTGCAGGCGTCATGGTCCGATTGGGGCGCGCTGGATTTCGAGGCGATGCTCAAGCGCGCGCAGCGCGAATTCCCAGGCCAGCCCATTGATGTCGTCGGTCACAGCTTTGGAGGCTGTGCAGCGGGTCTGGGAGCGTCCGGGCATTTGATTCGGCACTTGGTGACAGTCGGCGCGCAATTCGCTTACTGGCGCGACTATGCGCCCGCCCATCGCTGGCGGATGTTCGGCAAGTGGCATGTGGTGATGCCGTTGATGACCCTGCTTTACGGCTACTTCCCCGGCAAACGCCTCGGCTGGCTGGAGGACACGCCCGCTGCGGTGGTTCGCGACTGGAGCACTCCCACTGCGCGCTACGAAACGCGGCCCAGTGGTCGCCTCATGCACGCAAAAACCGGCCGGCTTCCCTTTGCATCAGTCACCGCAAAAACCCTGGCCATCAGCATCAGCGACGACCCATACGGTACGATTGCCGCCATCGAGCGCCTGCTCGGCTACTTCACCCACAGCACAAATACCCACCTGCGAATCGCCCCCGAAGACATCGGCGAAGAAGAAGTCGGACATTTCGCCTTTTTTCGCAGCGCATACCAAGCCACACTATGGCCCATTGCATTGTCCTGGCTGCGGACCGGCGAACTGGCCCCCGACACACCCGGGCGGCGCGTGCCACGCAGCTGATGGACTTGCCCACTCAACGAAATACGGAACGACCCCCATGGCCTCCGCCAACAAGCAGCAAAAACGCGCCACACGCGCCAAAGCCAAGGCCAAGCAGAACCGCACCCAACGGGCCGCCGCGCCGGTGGAACTGGACCCGAATGACGATCGCATCGACTTCGAATCGGTGGACCTGACCGAACTGTTCAAAAAAATGATCGACGCCGAAAAAATCAGCCAGCAAGCAATGTGCATGGCCTTCCTCGAAGACCCGCTGCTGGAACTGGTGTACGAGCAGGAAGGCGAAGAAGGTGCGATGGATTTCATCCTCGCAGCGCTGATCGAATATCGCCAATGGTCCACCGAAGTCGATGAAGCCGGCGCCCTGGCGTGGATCGAATCGCCAGCCTTCCAGGCTGACTATGTCGCGGCGTCCGACGTCATTGCGGCCCAAACCCAACAGAAAGCGAACTGAATTTAATGGCATCCCTGAACAAACAGCAAAAACGCGCCAAGCGGGCCAAGATCAAAGCCAAACAAATCAACATCCATGGCCGCAAACCCGCCGCACTGGACGATGACCTGGGCGAAATCGGCGAGCCGATCCCGGAATACACCCTGGCGATGTTCAGCAAAATGCGCGACGCCGAAGCCATCAGCCGCAACGACATGCTGCAGGCCCTGCTGTCGGACCTCGCCGAAATCATCAGCGACCACCCAGAACTGCTGGACATGGAAAACGCCGACAACGAAGCCATGGCCGCCACTCACCTGGCCGCCGACATGCTGATCGACTACCGCATGTGGACCGATGGCATGGACCGCGATGCCGCACAGGCGTGGCTGACCGATCCGCAGTTCATCACTGATTTTGGCGATGCGCTGGACAGCTATCGTCAGTCGCTGGATGCGCAGGAAGAAAAGAGCGAATAAATACTCGCCCTTGAAAGCAAAAACGGCCGCTTGTCATCACTGACCGCGGCCGTTTTTTTTAAACCTTCAAACAACAATCAGGCAGCAACACCTTCCAGACGCGGAATATCAAAACCCAGCTTGGCGCTGGCATAACCCAGTTCGCCTTTGGCGATGGACTGAGCCTTGTAGCCGGCATCGATCAGGTCCTTAACGTACAGCTTGTTGTAGATGAACATGAACACCAGGTTGCTGAGGCTGAACGTGAAGCAGGCCACGACGAACATGATCGCCGCCCACTTGAAATCACCACGGAACAAAGCCGGGAAAAAGCCAAAGAAAAACACGGTCCACGAGAAGCCGATTGGCGCTTCTTTCATGGCTCCGGTGTTAGGGTTTTTGAACACAACCGATGTAAACGCCATGCCTGTCTCCTTGATGCCCCAATGGATTGGCTGGATGGCCGGGCTCTCCATGCAGCGCTTTAAACGGCAAGCACACGCAAATGCATCTGTGACTCGCGTCAGATGAGGGAGCAGGCAAGAAAGGGTCGGGGCTTTAGCCAGGAAGGCTGGGGGCGTCGAACAATCCGTGTCCTGAAACTCCATCGCACCCCGCAACAGCGAGATACACATTCGGCGAGAAGGCTACTATCTAGCCATCACTGTGTCCATCAGGTAAACGCCCGATCACTCGTCTGAATGAAAACAAAAACGACCGCGATCATTTCTGATGGCGGTCGTTTCTGTGTTTCTACAGTGTCAGAACACTCAGCGCGCAACCGCTGCGATCAACTGCTCGTTGCGACGACGGCGCGCTACGAACAAGCCCGCAGCCACGACCAACAAGCTCAGCAGACCTGTCGCGAGGATCTCGACGCGGTGGGCTTCCTGGAACAGCATGATGGTCAGGGCCGCGACGATGAAGATGATCACCGCATAGGTCAGGACCGGGAACAGCCACATGCTGAAGGCGATTTTTTCGCCGCGAGCCATACGTTGTTTGCGCATACGCAGCTGCGAAATCGCGATCACCAGGTACACCAGCAGCGCGATGGCGCCGGAACTGGCCAGCAGGAATTCGAACACCGCAGCCGGGGCTACGTAGTTGGCGAACACGGCAAGGAACGCTGCGCCAGTCGACAACATGACGGCCCAGTACGGCGTGCCGCTCTTGTTGGTGCGTTGGGAAACGGCCGGCGCATCACCGCGCTTGCCCAGGGAGAACATCATGCGCGAAGCGGTATAGAGCGCCGAGTTCAGGCAGCTGGTCACAGCGACCAGCACCACGATGTCGACGATCAGCTTGGCATTCGGGATGCCCATACGCTCAAGCACAGTCTGGTAGGAACCCACAGCGGCCAGTACCGGATCATTCCATGGCACCAGGGCCACGACGATGAAGATCGACACGAGGTAGAACAAACCAATCCGCCAGATCACCGAGTTGGTGGCCTTTGAGATTTGCTGGCCCGGGTTCTTCGATTCCGCGGCCGCGATGGTCACGATCTCGGTACCCATGAAGGAAAACATGGTGGTCAGAATAGCGCCCAACACCGCGCCCATGCCGTTTGGCAGGAAGCCCTGGGTGTCGAACAAATGCGAAACGCCGCTGACCTGGCTGTTCGGCAGGTAGCCGAAGATCGCCATGATGCCAAGTGCGATGAAACCGATGATCGCGATGACTTTGACCAGGGCGAACCAGAATTCGAATTCACCGTAGTTCTTCACGCTGAACAGGTTGGTCACTGTCAGCAGCAAAGTGATGACCAAAGTGAAGGCCCAGATCGCCACGTTGGGAAACCAGGCATGCAGGATGGTCGCGGCGGCATTGGCCTCCAACGGGATCACCAATACCCAGAACCACCAGTACAACCAGCCGATGGTGAAACCGGCCCAGTGACCGATCGCGCGATCGGCGTAGGTCGAAAAGGAGCCCGTGTCTGGCGAGGCGACAGCCATCTCGCCGAGCATGCGCATGACCAGCACCACCAGAGCACCGGCGGCGGCGTAGGCCAACAGCACGGCCGGGCCTGCGGCAGCAATGGCGTGGCCGGAGCCGACGAACAGGCCGGCGCCGATAACCCCGGCGATCGACAGCATGGTCACATGACGCGGTTTGAGCCCCTGTTCGAGGCCATTGGAGCTTGGGGTACTGCTCATTGAAACTACCTTTGTAAGGGAAAGCGATTTGCATCCATCCCGTCCGGCGTTCCTTCTCGTAAAAAGAAACCAACAGGGCGTTCCATATTCTGCACGCAATAATTGCGCCAAAATGTTTCAAACTCCCGAAGCACGGGGCCTGCGGCGTGACCAGACAGTCATCGCAAGTCATTGAGATTAATGGCAATTCGCCAGAGCGTTACCCTGCGACCCACTTTGAGAACGAAACAACGCACCAGAAACACACCTGAAAATGTGTCGACGCACAATAAAAGTGCAGATCAGGAACGTTTGGCCGGTTAGCGCTTCCAACACCCCGTCAAAGCTGGCAACATCGCGCCCTTTTTTACGCGACACCCGCGGGGCAGCTGGTTCAAACGGCTGTTCGGTTGATAGCAGCGCGACAGTCTGCTGTACCGATGCGACAACCTGCCACATGCCACCCGTTTACCGCCCGTAGCGCTGTTGGCTGCCATTCGAACGCTATGCTAGCTTGGCCGCCTCGCCAGGAAGGCCAACCAACAGCAGGAGCGAAACACTATGAGGAACGCACATGGCTGAGGCCACGCCCGCGCTTGAAATTCGCAACTTGCACAAACGCTACGGACAGCTCGAGGTGCTCAAAGGCATCTCGCTGACCGCCCGCGACGGCGACGTGATCTCGATCCTGGGTTCTTCCGGTTCCGGCAAGTCCACATTCCTGCGTTGCATCAACCTGCTGGAAAACCCGCACCAGGGCCAGATCCTGGTGGCCGGTGAAGAACTCAAGCTCAAAGCCGCCAAGAACGGCGAACTGGTGGCTGCCGACGGCAAGCAGATCAACCGTCTGCGCAGCGAGATTGGTTTTGTGTTTCAAAACTTTAATCTGTGGCCGCACATGAGCGTGCTCGACAACATCATCGAAGCCCCGCGCCGGGTGCTCGGCCAGAGCAAGGCCGAAGCCATCGAAGTCGCCGAAGCCCTGCTGGCCAAGGTCGGCATCGCTGACAAGCGTCACGCCTATCCGGCGCAACTGTCCGGTGGCCAGCAACAACGCGCGGCCATCGCCCGCACGCTGGCCATGCAGCCCAAGGTGATCCTGTTCGACGAACCCACCTCCGCCCTTGACCCGGAAATGGTCCAGGAAGTACTTAATGTCATCCGCGCACTGGCCGAAGAAGGCCGCACCATGCTGCTGGTCACCCACGAAATGGGCTTTGCCCGTCAGGTGTCCAGCGAGGTGGTGTTCCTCCACCAGGGCTTGGTAGAAGAGCAAGGATCGCCACAGCAGGTGTTCGAAAACCCGCTTTCAGCACGCTGCAAACAATTCATGTCCAGCAACCGCTAACGGAGCTACCCGCATGCAGAACTTCAAAAAAGTCTTCCTGGCTGCCGCCGTCACCCTGGCGTTCAGCGCCGGTGCCATGGCTGAAACCCTGAAGATGGGCATCGAAGCGGCCTACCCGCCGTTCAACAATAAAGATGCCAGTGGCAATGTCGTCGGCTTCGACAAGGAAATCGGCGACGCCCTGTGCGCCAAGATGAAAGTCGATTGCACCGTGGTCACGTCCGACTGGGACGGCATCATCCCGGCCCTGAACGCCAAGAAGTTCGACTTCCTGATCTCCTCGATGTCGATCACCGACGAGCGCAAGCAAGCGGTCGACTTCACCGAGCCGTACTACTCGAACAAACTGCAGTTCATCGCGCCGAAAGACAAAGAGTTCAAAACCGACAAGGATTCCCTGAAAGGCAAAGTGATCGGCGCACAACGTGCGACCCTCGCCGGCACCTGGATGGAAGACAACATGAAAGACGTCGAAGTCAAACTCTACGACACCCAGGAAAACGCTTATCTGGACCTGACCTCCGGGCGCCTGGACGGCATCCTGGCCGACAAATACGTCAACTACGAATGGCTGAAAAGCGACGCCGGTCGTTCGTATGAATTCAAGGGCGACCCGGTGGAAGAAAGCGACAAGATTGGTATCGCTGTACGTAAAGGCGACACCCTGCGCGCGAAGCTGAACCTTGCCCTGAAAGAAATCGTCGAAGACGGCACTTACAAGAAGATCAACGACAAGTACTTCCCGTTCAGCATCTATTGATTCTGACTTGCCTGGCCGGCGCCGTTCTTTGACGGCGCCAGCCCTTGGCATTGCCTGCTGCACATTGAAAAGAAATCCATGACTATCGATCTCTACGGATTCGGCCCGGCACTCGCCGCTGGCGCGCTGATGACTGTGAAACTGGCACTCTCGGCCCTGTGCCTGGGGCTGGTGCTCGGTCTGCTCGGCGCCTTGGCCAAGACTTCCCCGTACAAGCCGTTGCAATGGCTTGGCGGCACTTATTCGACACTGGTTCGCGGCATCCCGGAATTACTGTGGGTGCTGCTGATCTACTTCGGCACGGTCAACCTGATGCGTGCCCTGGGCGAGTTTTTCGGCAATCCCGACCTCGAACTCAATGCCTTCGCCGCTGGGGTGATTGCGCTGGGGCTGTGCTTCGGCGCCTACGCCACGGAAGTGTTCCGCGGTGCAATCCTGGCGATTCCCAAAGGTCACCGTGAGGCCGGCGTCGCCTTGGGCCTGTCGAAGTTTCGCATCTTCACCCGGTTGATCATGCCGCAGATGTGGCGCATCGCCCTGCCCGGCCTGGGCAACCTGTTCATGATCCTGATGAAGGACACGGCACTGGTGTCGGTGATCGGCCTGGAAGAAATCATGCGTCATGCGCAAATTGGCGTGACCGTGTCCAAGCAACCGTTCACCTTCTATATGGTGGCCGCGTTCATGTACCTGGGCCTGACCATTCTGGCCATGACGGGCATGTACTTCATGGAAAAACGCGCCGCTCGCGGCTTCGCGAGGAGCACCCAATGAACTGGGAAGTCATCATCAAGTGGCTGCCGAAGCTGGCCCAGGGCGCCACACTGACCCTGGAACTGGTGGCCATCGCCGTCATTGCGGGTTTGCTGCTGGCCATTCCGCTGGGCATCGCGCGCTCATCGCGGCTCTGGTACGTGCGGGCATTTCCCTACGCCTACATCTTCTTTTTCCGGGGCACGCCGTTGCTGGTTCAGCTGTTCCTGGTCTATTACGGCCTGGCGCAGTTCGATGCGGTCCGTAACAGCTCGATGTGGCCGTACCTGCGCGATCCGTTCTGGTGTGCCACGGCGACCATGACCCTGCACACGGCGGCCTACATCGCCGAAATCCTGCGTGGTGCAATTCAGGCGATCCCGCCGGGCGAGATCGAGGCCGCGCGGGCGCTGGGCATGTCCCGACCGAAAGCGCTGTTCTACATCATCCTGCCCCGTGCCGCGCGCATCGGCCTGCCGGCCTACAGCAACGAAGTGATCCTGATGCTCAAGGCCAGCGCGCTGGCCAGCACCGTGACCCTGCTGGAGCTGACCGGCATGGCCCGCACCATCATTGCCCGGACTTACCTGCCGGTGGAGATCTTCTTCGCCGCGGGCATGTTCTACCTGCTGATGGCTTACGTGCTGGTGCGTGGCTTCAAGCTGCTGGAGCGCTGGCTGCGCGTCGATGCCTGCCAAGGGCGCTGATTCTCCTGTGCTGACGGGCGAGGCTCTGCTCGCCCGTTTCACGGCGCTGGATGCTTTTCTGATAAAGCATCAGGCGTTGTGGAAACCTCGTCCGTTTACTCATCTGCAACTTCCTTGGGAAGCGTCCTACCCGGAACTGGCAACGTGGCTACGCGGCCGGTCGCTGGAGGATGCGGAAAGCAGCCATAACCAACCCGGTTTGCTGGATGCGCCGCAGCCATTTGCTGCGTTGGCGGCGCTGTCCCTTGAGCTGGATTCGGTGGGCGAGTTGCCGGCGCATGCATTGGAAGCGGCCGGGCATCGATTGAATGTCGATGTGCCGGGCCGTAAGTGGCAGCAGATTGAAGCGTTCGCCAGTCGTTTGTCGTTTACCTCGCCGCCCAGGCATTGGCTGGATTGGTGTTCAGGCAAGGGCCATTTGGGTCGACGGTTGCTGCAACACGGCCAACAACTGACCTGCCTGGAATACGACCCTGCGCTGGTTGCCAGCGGCCAGGCGCTCAGTCAACGCCATCACCTGCATGCGCTGCATGTCGAACAGGATGTGCTCGCGGCGGATACCATTGCGATGTTGAATGCCGATCACACGCCCGTTGCGCTGCATGCTTGTGGTGATCTGCACGTGCGGCTCATTCAATTGGCCAGCGCCGCAGGCTGCAAACAATTGGCGATCGCGCCCTGCTGCTATAACCGAATCAGCCTTACTGCGTACCAACCGCTTTCCCCGGCCGGTTTGCGATCCGACCTACAACTCTCCCTCGACGATCTCTCGTTGCCGATGAGCGAAACCGTCACCGCCGGGGCTCGCGTCAGACGTCAGCGCGACACTTCCATGGCCCGGCGCCTCGGCTTCGACCTGCTGCAAAGACAACTGCGTGGCGTTGACGAGTACCTGCCAACTCCCTCCCTACCGAGTGCCTGGCTGGATAAATCCTTCGCCGACTACTGCCATCATTTGGCCGCGTTGAAAGAGTTATCCACAACCGGCCCGCAAGATTGGTCAGCACTCGAAGCCGCTGGCTGGCAGCGACTTGCCGAAGTGCGCAATCTGGAATTACTGCGAGGCCTATTTCGACGCCCGTTGGAGCTTTGGCTGGTGCTCGATCGGGCACTTTTCCTGGCCGATCAGGGCTACACCGTTCGCCTCGGCACCTTCTGCAAAACCCCGCTCACGCCGCGCAATTTCCTGCTCCTGGCAGAACGTCCGTAAAAAGCCACAGCCTGTGGATAACTCTGTTGATGGAATTATCATGGATCCAATATAACCGCCTGTTTCAGGGGTGAAACGCTACTGTTCAATTTTCGTACACATGATAAAAAACCGAGAAAAACAGGCATTTGCGCACAAATGAGAATGGGTCCACAAAAAAGTCATGAGCGCCACTCCTGAGTGCGGCCGTTGTGCATAAGCGTCCGACGAAAAGGACATAACCGCCGAAACCCGGTCGCGCTCGGCGGAAAATTGCGTGCCGCGATCACCCTTGTTATACAGGCAGACAAGAGCGCCAAAGTGCGCCCACGAACAAGAAATCTCTGACAGACAGGAAGCCACAGTGACGTTCATTTCTTACGCACAGAATTTCGAAGACATACGCCTGTGGCGCGCCCTCAAAACCGTCGAAAACGGCTTCTATATCGACGTCGGTGCCAACCACCCCACTCACGACTCCGTGACCAAAGCTTTCTATGACCGTGGCTGGACCGGCATCAACGTTGAACCGATGCCCAATTATTACGAAGCCCTGTGCCAGGAACGCGCCAAAGACACCAACCTGCAATGCGTGGCCGGTGAAAGCGCCAACGACCTGACTTTCTATGGCATCGCCGGTACCGGCCTCTCCACCCTCGACCCGACCATGGCGCAAATGCACAAAGACGCCGGCATGGACGTGCGCAGCCAAACCGTCCAATCCCGCACCCTGACCTCCATCTGCGAAGAACACGCCCAGGGCCGCGAGATCCACTTTCTGAAAATCGACGTCGAAGGCCACGAAGAAACCGTCCTGCGCGGCATGGACTTCAGCCAATGGCGACCGTGGGTCATCCTCATCGAAACCCCATGGGACCGCGACCAAGCCTGGGAAACCCTCGTCACCGACGCCGGCTATCAATCCATCCTGTTCGACGGCATCAACACCTACTACCTGGCCAACGAACACCTGAACCTCAAACCCGCCTTCGACATCCCGCCGTGCAACCTGGACGAGTTCCAGTTCTGCAAAGGCCACAACTTCAGCCACCCCGTCAGCGACGCCGAACACCAACTCGCCGCCGCCCTGCAACGCGCCGAACAGGCCGCAGCACAGCTACGTGCGATGCAAAACAGCCGCACCTGGAAAGCCCTTCAGAAACTCAAGAAAACCCTGCTTCGCGCCTGACCTGACACCTGCGCAAAAATAGTCTGAATTCAGGGGTTTACAGAACCAACCCAATCGCTATAATCGTCGCCCTAACACGCCGGTATAGCTCAGTTGGTAGAGCAACTGACTTGTAATCAGTAGGTCCCGGGTTCGACTCCTGGTGCCGGCACCATACAAATCAAGGGCTTGCAGTGATGCAGGCCCTTGTTTTTTGCCCTAGACGTAATAAGGGACGTAATAAGCGCGCAATGCGCCTGTTTACGAATGCATGCGCAGCTGCCGTAGAGCGTGCATGCGAGTGCGACAGCTGCAGCGGGAAAGCGCGCGAATACCTGCCGCCCCCCCTATAGCCGATTTCGATTTTTATGTTGACCCATGGGAAACCGGTATTTTTGGTAAGTTTTTCCGGGACCGCTCTGAAAGCCTTAAACCACAAGGCTTCTAGATTATTGGATTAGGTAAGTTTTAAGTAATATATAGAAATAACATTACCTTTTACCTAGGTCAGAAATCGAAAATAAAATATCTATATAAATCATATAGTTATAGAAAAATTACTCCCCCAATTACTCAGAAAAGCTACTGCAAAGTAAGTGCTCAAAACCGCATCGCACGCGGGCTACAGCCGATTCCTCACCTGCTCATACCTAAATTACTTGTTTCCCATGGGTCACCTGAAAAAAGGGCCTCCGGATCTCGCTCCCGGCTGTTCGGAAAACAAGGGGTGCGTGCAGGGTTCTGTAGGGTTTTCTCGACCTCTATTCGCTCAGGAGAGGCCCAGCAGGCGCTGCCGGAGGATGGGTGCAGGGGTGCAGAAATTGAGACCGATTTAGCCCGCAGGCGTGGCGGGGGGACGACGGCGCGCGCCAGGTGAAGACCCACCCAGCCCGACCGGCACCGCCCCAAAAGGGTGCGCGTCTGCTGCCCCGTTCGAGGTCTGCCCAGGTCATCGACACTGCGCGACCACACCGCCCCTTCGCTGGCCCGCGCGCCCCGCGTTTACTGGGTCGTCGGGCAGTGATTGATGGACGGGACTAGGGGCTAGTGATATGTTGTGATGGGTTATTTTCGGCCGCACTGCGACACATCTTCGTTGTGTCGGCTCGAATACCTGTAAACAAATGGTTGACCAGTATTCGGTACGCCAGTAGATTGTGGTCGTCGCTGCCAATTCAGCGAACGGGTTTGGCGACCCGGATAGAAAGGCGCACAAGCGCCCATCACGACAGCAGGCGCTTTTTTTGTGCCCGCAGTTCCGTGTTATGGCGGCTGTGCGCGGGAGACCTTAGGGTCTGCCGGGTACCTTTCCCCGGTTCGCCAACCTGCGTACAGCTGCCACCCTCGTTTGGCGACGAGGCCGCAGCTCCAACTCAGAAAGGAACTGCATATGACCGCCTTCATTCCGTCCAAAATCCGTGCACTTGCCCATCGCCGCATGGCTCTCGCCGCGCTGCACGCTAACTCCTCCCTCTCAACCCGCCTCAAGCGCTACAACCATCACATGCACCAGGTGCGCGTTCTGGAAACGCATGGCGGTGCCATATGAGAAAGCACATGAACGCTCAACTTATGCCTGTTCCGTTTCACGGCGACACCGTAGTGCTAGTTGGCCAGAACAACGAACCATATGTAGCGATGAAACCCATCGTCACGAACATGGGCATCGACTGGAACGGTCAACGTACAAAGCTGGTGGAGAAGTTCAGTTCAACTGTGGAGGAAATCTCCACCGTTGCTGAAGATGGCAAGCTGCGCTCGATGACCTGCATCCCATTGCGTAAGCTTGCAGCCTGGCTCTACTCAATCAGCCCGAACAAGGTAGCGCCCGAGCTGCGGGACAAGATCATCCAATACCAGGAAGAGTGCGACGAGGTGCTTTGGAACTACTGGACACAAGGCGCGGCCGTTCGACCTGGTGCTGTCACCATCACCATCACCCAGCAGATCAGCCTTTCGAAACATCGCCTGACGCTGCTGAAAGAGTTGATGCGCAGCCGTAATCGATCGATGCGGGACATGCTCGGCATTGAGATCACACATCTATCTAACGCCATGGGCCTGCCCGTTCCGGATCTGGACGCCATAGGAACCGTCGAGCCGCCACAAGCTGACGTGGTCGCAGAGTTCTGGGGCGCGCTCCTGCAGTTGGACACAAAGGGCATCGCCTACAACCACTCCAAGGACTCGCAACTGATCGCGCTGAACATGCCGCACCTGATCGAACTGCTCGCTGCTAATGGCATTCAGACCATCATCGGTACCGACGTCACCAACGCGTTGAAGCGCTGCACCGAGCCACAGTTTTTGGGGCAAAAGGCGGTGGACAGCATCATTCGCAAAACCACGACCAAGTGCTGGGTGTTCAAGAAGGTCGCCCAAATCCAGGCCCAATAAGGTGAAGGCAGCCCTTACCGTCTTGGTAAGCAGAAGGTAAGGGCGATAGCTTTCACTTCTTAACAGCATGGGGACTACGAACATGAGTGAGACACCAGATAGCCGCGACGGAAATACACTAACCATCACTACCTCAGCAGGTGCCACCGAAAGCGAGTTTTTGACCGACGCTGAAACCTTGGCTCTCGCACAATTCGCCAAGCGGGTGGGATGGTTCGAATTTACCAGCAATGCTTTAGGCGACGATGAGGCCCACTTGATGAAACAGGCTTTCGATAAACTGCAGGATGTCTTGGCACGCTCCGGTTATGCCCCGGGCTGATTCGCCGTCACATTCACCCGGCCCCCACCCTCTATCGGAGCGTGGGGGCTTTTTATTGGGTTCAATCCCTGTCAGCGACTTCCGTAGGTAGCCGCTCGCGTTCCACGGTCATCACCTGCTGGAGCAGATGCAAGGCAGTCAGATTGCCGCCTAAGTGATCGCGCCACGCCTGGTGCGTGGTCTTGTACAAGCCGTCGATTTCTGCGAACACACGACGGTAGCGCTCAATTTCGAGCACCAGCCGCCGGCTTTCGGGATGATTGCTCCAGAAGTAGCGCAGTTCCGCTTTCGTCACAGGGCGGAATGGAGGCAGATGGCGAGCCATAAAAAACAACCAATACTGTACGGGCGAACAGTAGTTTTGCATGAGAAGGTTGTTGCGCATAGCGCCACTGGGCGTATTGCACCAAAGCAGGCGGGCTGTTATCAATCACCCATCCAGGAAAGAACTCGCGCAGGTAGAGGAAGGATTTTATGGCTGATTTCGAATTCACCACTGCTGGTGGGGCTTTAATAGTCTCAACAGCCGCACTACTCCTTTCGATCTATACCCTCGCCAGAAATAGAAATTCCGTCAGTATTTATGTCGCCTGCGATCAGGATGGCGATTACTTGTGGCTAACAAATAACAGCCCCCATGCCGTGACCGTCGTGGATATGGGGACCGTGAAAGCGCGAGGCGGAAGGCAATCACTATTGCGTGAGGATCCGCTTAAACGACGAATCGACCCGAGAGATGTTACGGCTGTTTATTTGAGGCCGCAGAGTGAGGGTTATATGAACCGCAATGTGCATCTGCCCCTGGGCGCGTACATCGAAGTGGCCACGGGGCAGAGATTTTATAGTCGGAGCCTGGTCGTTCGCATTTGGGGTCACCTGCGAGCCTGGATGAGGATCAGTCCTAAGCATGGACCCTCGTCGACCAAACCTTGAACCCGAAGCCGAAGCCGAAGCCGAAAGTTCGGGGCGCCGCTTGTTTTTCGGCCATCTCACCAATTGAAATAAACGAGCTCGTTCACTTCAATGCCGCCGTTGCCGCCCACGGTATGCCGGAACGGCACCTCCTTCAGCCGCAGGCCCGCAAAAACCTCGCGGACCTTCGGATGGTCACCCACCGATATCACCATCTTCCCCCGGATCGATCGCGCCAGATCCGCCATGGCTTCGAACTGCTCAAAGCCAAAATCCCCAGCGTCGTACCCGGCGGTTTCCCAATACGGCGGATCCAGATAAAACAGCGTGTGGGTCCGATCGTATCGGCGAATGCACTCCTTCCAGTCGAGATGCTCGACAGTGGTCCGCGCCAGGCGCAGATGGGCGTCGCTGAGCTTTTCTTCGATACGCAGCAGATTGAGCCTCGGCGCTGAGGTGGTCGCGGTCCCGAAAGACCGGCCCTTTGCCTTGCCGCCGAAACATAGATTCTGCAGGTAGAAAAAGCGCGCTGCGCGCTGGATATCGGTCAGCGTGCGCGGCGCCTGCTCTTTGGCCCATTCGAACATGGTGCGGCTCACCAATGCCCATTTGAACTGGCGCACGAACTCCTCCAGGTGATTGGCAACGACCCGATAAAGATTCACCACCTCGCCATCAAAGTCGTTGATCACCTCCACCCGGCTGGGCTCCTTCATGAAGAACAGAGCCGCCCCGCCACAGAACGGTTCGACGTAGCAAT
The DNA here is from genome assembly GCF_005930655.1 of Pseudomonas sp. FSL W5-0299. Classification (NCBI taxonomy): domain Bacteria; kingdom Pseudomonadati; phylum Pseudomonadota; class Gammaproteobacteria; order Pseudomonadales; family Pseudomonadaceae; genus Pseudomonas; species Pseudomonas sp. FSL W5-0299. Next base: position 179,432 of record NZ_RXHX01000002.1, on the reverse strand, counting down.
CATGGTCTGGAAACTCCGGCAGGATGTGTTTCGCCATTCGGCGCTTGCCGCCCATCCAAGGGAAAATCGGTGCAGGCATTGGTCGTCCTTACTTCGGATTGATAAAGGGCGGAACGCTGATAAACGGCCGCCCGGGGCTGATCATTTGTCGGAAACTGGCTCCAGCGGCCTCCAGCGAATTACCTCTTCGCCCAGCCATTCGTTGACCTGCTGCAGGCGTGCCTGAATGGGCTCGAGCTCGTTCATTGCCCAGATCTGTGCGGCCTCTTTGATCGAGCCGAAACCGCCTGCGTTTTGCGGCACGATGCCCATCAACTGAGGGGGGATACGTAGCGCCGCGAGCATGTCGTCGCGGCTGATGTTCTTGATCGAGCCGAATTCGTCTTTCGCCGCGACCTCACTGACGGGGATTAACTGAATGCCATCCTTCTTGCCGCCCGGGGCGTACATGAACAGGTTTCGGAAATTTCCTGGTCCTTTGGCCGACTTGAGCGCGCTGCGCAACGCGGCAACGTCCGTTTCGTTCTGCGCGGTGTCGGTCATGTACATGATGAAACCGGCGTGGCTGCCGTTGTTGTAGTACTTGCGCCGGAATAAAGTCGCGGACTCGTTGAGCAGCGCGCTTTGCAACGCAGGGAGCCACTCAGGAAGGCCGTAGATTTCTTGGTTGATGTCGGCTTCGCGTTGGTGGTAAACGGTCCCGCGCTTGAATTCGTACTCGTCTCGCCAGCCGCGCACCTGGTAATAGGTTTCGAGATCCACACCACGGCGCATGTACTTGCCCAGGGCGGGTTGCAGGCCGAGCGTGCTGCGCAGCATGTTTTCGCGCTTTTCCAGATAGCCGTTGCCGCACCACAGGAAGTCCAGGGCAAATTGCTCAAAGGTCTGACGGGACAGCAACTTGTGGGGGATAAAGGTGCGGGCAAGCATGTTGCGCTTGAAATTCAAACCCGATTGCAGGAACACGCTGGCCCGGGAGGACTTGGCCAGCCCATCAAGGGACATCGGCGGCTCGTACCACCGGCCGTTCAGCCAGCACTCCAGGTAGTCGAGAATTCCGCGCTCATCGAGCACAGGCGTCGGGTCTCCGAAGGTAAACGCCTCCATCTTGCCGCCCGTTGCCGGCAGCACCTGGTCCGCGATCGCAGCCGGGGCTGATGTGGACATCTGCGTGGTATCGCTGCGGCTGTTGCTCATCAATAAATCTCCATGAAGCCGGTATTCGTTGATGTTTGGCCCTCAAGCGGTTCGTTCTGCAGTGCGTGGAACAGCGCCCAGGCGAGATCCGCGTGCCCGGTCTCGTCGGTGCGGCCTGCCGTGTAGGTGAATTGCCGGCCACTGGCCGTAATGGTTTTGCGGATCGCCATCAGCGACTGGGCCATATCGATCCAGCCGGCATCGAACTCCAGGCGCCCTTTGTGGATAACGTCGTAAGCCTTAAGCACCAGGCGCGTCTTGACCTCGGGGGAATAGCTGAAGGTCGTCACGTTGGGGAAAAATTGGCGCACCAGCTGCGCCACGCCAGAGCCCATGCCAGTGATGTCGATTCCGATGTAGGTCACCCAGTAACGCATCGTGACCAGGCGGATCGCCTCCGCCTGGGCGGCGAAGTCCATACCACGGAACTGGTGGCGCTCGAGCACGCGGAATTTGCCACCTGGAACAGCCGGCGGGGCCACAACCACCAGACCGGAGCTGTCGCCGGTTTCCGCTGGGTCATAGCCAATCCACACCTGCCGATCGGCAAACGGCCGCGCGGCGAAAGGTTTGTAGTCCTCGGACCATTCGACCCAGCTGTCGACCATGCAGGGCTGCAGGACATTGAGGGGAAAGATGCTCGCACCGTCGTCGACGAACTGGCACATGAGCAGGTTCGCGAAGGCGTCCGCGTTGTACTCGAGGCGCAGCTCTTCCAGGTCGAACAGATCACATCCGCGCTGCTCGGCATCCAGGATGGTGACGATCTGGCGCCAGATCCGGTCCTCGCACAGCCGGCCCTGTTGCAGCGCGTCGTGCGAAACGTCGAGTTTCAGCCGCTGCGCCACCGGCTTGCCCTTGTTGAAGCGCTCGCCGGTCCAGAATGTGTACGCCTCATGCGCCATGCTCGATGGTGTCGAGAAGTAGGTGCGGCGGTATTGCTTCTGCATCGCCATGCCGCTGGCGACCTTGTTCAGCTCGTTGAACTTGAACGTCCAGAAGAATTCGTCGAAGTAGAAATTACCGTGGTAACCCTGAGCGGTTCGGGCGTTGGTACCGAGGAAATGCAGCTCGGCGCCATTGGCCAGAATGATAGGGTCACCGGTGAGCTCGACGCCGCAAACCTCGCGGGCGAAGCCTTGAATGTAGGCTTTGAAGATGTGCGCCTGATTCTTCGACGCGGACAGGAATATCTGATTGCGCCCGGTGACCAGGGCATCAATGAACGCTTCCCGGGCAAAGTAGTAGGTGGCGCCGATCTGCCGGCTTTTCAGGATTGCCCTGGTGCGCTGATTGCTCGCCCGGTACCAGTCCAACTGATAGCCAAAACAACCGTCTTTAAAGGCCTCGGTGAGCAGCTCGATCTGGTCCTCGCTGAATTCGTTGCGAGCCGCTTTCTTCTTCGGACCGTCGTTGCGTTTGGCCAGGTTGGGGTTGAGGTCGGTGTCGGTACCGCCGGACTTGTAACGCTCGATCCGCGCCTGCCGTTCCAACTGGCGATGCAGCAGGTCGATCTCCTTGAAGTCGCCGCCGGTTTTGCCGTCCTTGAGGATCAGTTGCACCAGGCGTGCTTCCAGGGCACCGCCTATGCGCTCGACGTTGTCGGCCCGGTCCCATTCATCACGCGTTTTCCACGCATGAACGGTCTTTTCCTTTTCATCCAGCATTTCTGCGATCGCGCAGATCCGCAGACCAGTCCAGTAAAGGAACTTGGCCTGACGGCGGTTATCGCGGATGGGAGTGGCGTCGGTTGTAGTCATGGCGGCGATGCTGACGCCTCGCGCGCGTGAAGGCGTAGCGATGTGCCATGTAGCGCATGGGTCTACAACTGGCGCTGATTGCCCGCAATCACGCGACTGCCGACGATGTACCTCAACGCAACTGCACCCAGCAGCACCGCTTTGAGGATCCGCTCCATGAAGAAAAAGTTTCGCTCCAAATGGTTCCGCGTCGCCGTAGAAGGTGCGACTACCGATGGCCGTCAGATCGAGCGCCAATGGCTGGTCGATGCTGCCGAAACTTATAACCCGAACACCTATGGCGCTCGCGTCTGGGTTGAGCACTACCGCAGCGTCCTGCCGGACAGCCCGTTCCGTGCTTACGGCGACGTGCTTGCGGCGAAGACTGAAGAAGTCGACGTCAACGGTGCAAAGAAGCTGGCCCTATTCGTTCAGATCGAGCCGACCGACGACCTTATCGCCATGAACAAGGCGCGCCAGAAGCTGTACACCAGCATCGAGATCTCGCCGAAGTTTGCCGACACCGGCCGCGCTTACCTTGACGGGTTAGCTGTCACCGATTCGCCGGCGAGCCTGGGCACCGAGATGCTCACATTTAGCGCGCAAAACCCTGACGCCTCACCGCTGAAGGCGCGCAAGAGCAAACCGGACAACTTGTTCTCGGAGCTCGTCGAAGCGCAGCTGGAGTTTGATGAAGTCGTTGAAACCCCGAGCGTGATTGATGGCCTGTTCTCCCGCGTTTCCGAATTGCTCGGCCGCAGCAAGGCCAAGGCTAGCAAGGACGAAGCTCAGTTTTCCGAATTGAACGAAGCCGTCGAGGCTTTGGCCGGTCACGCCGCCGATCAGGCCAAAGTCGTCGCCTCAGCCGATGACGCGCTGAAGTCCCTCACTGGCAAACACGAAAAGCTGACCTCCGACTTCGCGGACTTGATCAAGCGCCTGGGCGAAACCCAGGACCACAGCCAGCCCAACCGCCCACCAATGCCTGGCGGCGACGGCGCTGTGCTGACTGCCTACTGATCACACCGCCCCTTACAAGCTCCCCAGGAGAACACCATGCGTAACGAAACACGGCTTGCCTTCAACGGCTTCACCAAACAAGTTGCATCGATCAACTCCGTCGGGTCGGTGGCGGAAAAATTCACCGTCACCCCTTCTGTCCAGCAGAAGCTGGAAACGGCTATTCAGGAATCCAGCGACTTCCTGAAAAAAATCAACGTGCTGGGCGTCGACGAGAAAGACGGCGAGGCCGTGATTCTCGGGGTCGGATCGACCATTGCCGGCCGTACTGACACCAGCCAAGCCGCCCGAAACCCTCGCGGCGTGAGCTCGCTAAAGAACGACACTTACAGCTGCAAGAAAACTGACTTCGACACCGCGATCCCTTACGCGCTGTTGGATGCCTGGGCGAAATTTCCGGACTTCCAGGCTCGCTTGTCCGGCGCGATCGTCGAGCGTCAGGCGCTCGACCGCATCATGATCGGCTTCAACGGCACCAGCGTTGCGGCGACTACCGATCGGACCGCACATCCGTTGCTGGAAGACGTAAACGTGGGCTGGCTGGAGAAATACCGCACCAAGGCGCCAGAGCGAGTGCTGAGCAGCGGTAAGGTCGCCGGCAAAGTCACCATCGGCCCGACCGGCGACTACAAGACCCTCGACGGTCTGGTTTACGACGCCATCCAACTGCTGGACCCATGGCACCGCAAACGTCCGGATCTGGTCGTCCTGGTCGATCGCAACCTGCTGCACGCGAAATTCCTGGCCAACATCGAAGGCGCCGCCGACAACGAAAACGAGTTGGCAGCTGCGCGAATCCTTGCCAACGGCACACTGGGCGGCCTGCCGATCGAAGACGCACCGTTCTTCATTGACGGCGGCATCATGATCACCACGCTGAAGAACCTGTCGATCTACTTCCAGATCAGCAGCCGTCGTCGCATGACCAAGGACGAGCCGGAGCGTGATCGCATCGCCGATTATCAATCGTCGAACGAGGACTACGTGATCGAAGACTTCGGTCTCGGCGCCCTGGTCGAAAACATCGAAGAGGCCGCGTAATAATGGCCCTCTCCCTCGCTCAACGTCACCGGCTGCAGGCGCTTGCCTCGCAGGAGGCTGCTGCCGCTTCGCCCGCCGTTTCGATGGCGGGCGGGACGGCCTACGAAATGCAACTGGCCCAACTGCTGCAGGATCGTCTGCGCCTGAAACAGATCCAGTCGAACGAAGGCAAAGCCGCCCTCAAGTTGCAGCTTTTGCCGGCTTACGTGCCTTACGTCGACGGTGTTCTGGCAACGGGCAACGGCGCTCAAGACGAAGTCCTCACCACCATCATGATCTGGCGGATCGATGCTTCCGATTACAGCGGCGCGCTCGACATCGCGGCCTACGTGTTGCAGCACAGCCTATTGATGCCCGATCGCTTCGAACGGACCACCGGCTGCCTGGTCGCCGAAGAAGTCGCCGAAGCGGCGTTGAGCTCACAGAAAACCGGTGGTGGATTCGACCTGGCCACCTTGCACCGGACGATGGAGTTGACTGCCGAACAGGACATGCCGGATGAAGCCAGGGCCAAGCTGTACCTCGCTACAGGACGCGCCACCGTGGCCGGTCTGAGTGCCGATAACCCGGGCCAACCCGGTCAGGTAATGGCAGGTATTGAACTGCTCAAACGCGCCATCGAGCTGAACAACAGCTGCGGCGGCAAGAAGGATCTGGAAGGCGCCGAACGCCTCCTGAAAAAGATTGCTCCCCCTCCAGGGAGCTGACCGAGCGTACCCCGCAACCCCGGCGGCCCGGGGCTGAACAGCAGGTTTCTCTCCTTTCCTTGCTGTGACGCCCCGGCCACCGCCGACTTAGGGCTGAACCATGAGCGGATTTATTGCCACCGGCAGCACCGAAGAACCTTTTGTCATCACCAATGACGGGTTCTGGCCTGACATCGATGTCGTACACCTGCGATCCGCTATTCGCTTGGATGGCAGCATCACTGACGCACGCATTGAAGTCGTGACCGTCAACGCGTTGATCCAGGTGAACGGCGAACTGGCCAAGGTGAAGCTGAATCATGTGGCGAACGGATACACCACCATCGCGGCTGTGCCGGCGTTCGAAGTCAATGGCGAAAGCCACTTCATCCACCTTTACCGCCGTTCGATCTATTGCAGCGTTGGAGCTGAGCTTGCTGAGCGATATCGCAGCTACGACACCAGCGTCGACGGCAACAAGAACGCGGACGAACTGACGCCTTCGGTCGATGAATACCGCCGCGACGCCCGCTTCGCCATTCGCGATCTTTTGGGTGTCGGTCATTCCACCGTGGAGCTCATCTGATGAAGGCCTCCGTGTATGCCGCCCAGGGCGACACCGTCGATGCCATTTGCTGGCGGATCTACGGCCGTACCGCCGGCATCACTGAGGCGGTGCTAGAGGCAAACCCGGGGCTATCAGATTTCGGCACGATCATTCCGCACGGCACCCTGGTGGCGCTTCCGGATATCGCACCACAAGCCCCCGAGCTGCAAATGGTGAACCTATGGGATTGAGCCCCCGAACAACCCAAACAGACGCTCCACCACCTTCAACTTTGGACAGCGGAATCACGCGCATGCCTGACAAACCGGATACATGGGCCTGGTTCGCTGCCTGGCTCGAACTGAACTGGCCAGCCATCTACTCGGGCGGACTCGCCTGTGTGATCGCTGCGCTACGGATCATCTACGGCGGCGGCACATGGCGCCGAGTTCTTCTTGAGGCACCGCTGTGCGGCACCCTTGCGCTTTCGGCAAGCCACGGCCTCTTTCTGCTGGGAATTCCCGCGACAACCGGACCGTTCTTCGGCGGTGTGATCGGACTGCTCGGTGTTGAGGGCACCCGCGCCCTGGCCAAGCAATTCTTCAACCGCAAGGTGGATCAGCTATGAATGTTTTGCGCCATGGCGATCGCGGGCAAGAGGTCCGCACACTGCAACAGCGCCTGAACCTGCACGGCGCTGGACTGGACCCGGACGGCGATTTCGGAGATGCCACCGAATCCGCGGTGCGTAATTACCAACGCAAGGTTGGGCTGGTAATTGACGGTATCGCCGGCTCGAAAACCACTCTGGCACTGGCCGGCGCGGATTGCTCGAACCTGCTGCAGCACGCCCAGTTGGTGAAAGCCGCTGCGCGCCTTGGCGTTGAGCTCGCGGCAGTCATGGCGGTCAACGAAGTCGAAAGCGAAGGCAGCGGTTTCCTGGACAACGGTAAGCCGAAGATTCTTTTCGAACGCCACATCATGTATCGCCAGCTCAGCACCCCGCGCGCACCTGGTGATGATCCAGACGATTTGAAGGCCAACGCCGACCAACTGGCTGTTCTCCAACCCAACCTGGTCAATCCGAAAGCAGGTGGTTACGCCGGCGGAACGGCAGAGCATCAGCGCCTGGCGAATGCCCGACTGATTGACGATCTTTGCGCGTTGGAGTCGGCCAGCTGGGGCGCCTTCCAGGTGATGGGTTACCACGCCGTGCGCCTCGGATACGCCAGCGTGACGGACTTTACCGAACGGATGGCCCGGAGCGAGAACGAGCAATTCGAAGCCTTCGTGCGTTTTATCGAAGCTGACCCGGCGCTGCTCAAGGCGCTGAAGGGCAAGAAATGGGCGGCGTTCGCCAAGGCCTATAACGGCCCCAACTACGCTCGCAACCTGTACGACACAAAGCTGGAGCGCGCCTATCAGCGTCACGCTGCAGGCTGCCCCATTCCGGAGGCCGCATGATTGACCAAGAACAGATCCGCAAGCTCAGCCCCATCGATGGCGACGTTTTTCTCCTGCCGGCGGGCTCTCCCTTTGAACTGGCTCGGGCACTCGGTGAAGCGATCGCAGTCGCGAAACCTGGCGTAAAGGCTGTAGTCGTCTGCGGCGACGTGCGCAAGCTCGATACGGCGGCGATGAATGCAGCCGGCTGGTACCGCGCGTGAGCACGCTGCGCCAGGCGCTGTACGGGTTCGCCCTGCTCGCCTCGATCGCGCTGCTGATCTGGGCTCAGAGCCAGCGGATCGAGGTCGCAGATCAAAAAACAAGCCAGGCGCAAGATGCCGCTGAGGCTGCGCTTGCTCGGGCGACGCGCAGCGAGGAGACGTCCGCTGCACTCCAGGCATCTCTGCAGGAAGAACGAACCGCCCAGACCGCATTGCGCAGCGTGCAAAACCAATTGCGCCAAGGGCTTGCCGCCCGCCAACGAACGATCGAGGACTTGAAACGTGAGAATGCCGAACTTCGCTTTTGGGCTGATCAGCCTCTCCCTGATGCTGCTCGCCGGATGCGCGAGCGCCCCGCCATCACCGGAGCCGCTGCTTATCGCGACTGGTTGTCCGGCCGTGGTGCCCTGCACTCTGTCGGCGACTAAACCAGACAAGAACGGCGCCCTGCTCAACGACCAGGACGTCACCGAGAGCGACTGGGCGCAATGCGCTGCGCAGGTCGATATGGTCTACCAGCATCAGCAGGCCCAGGCGGGCAAACCATGAACAAACCAGAATCGCTACGCGCTCACCTGCTCGCCTCGGTACCGGAGTTAAAGAAGAACCCCGACCGCATGATGGTATTCATCGACAAAGGCACCATGCGCAGCACGGCTGCCTTTGGTCTGTCGTTCGAATACAGCTACACGCTGAACCTGATCTTCACGGATTACGCTGGCCATCCCGACGCCATCGCCATTCCCCTGTTCGCCTGGATCCTGGTGAACCAACGGGAGCTGATGGAGAACGTCGACCGCAGCAAAACGGCCGTCGCCTTCGAAGCCGATCTCCTGGACAACAGCAAGGTCGACCTGTCGATCAAATTGCCGCTCACAGAACGTGTGATCGTCAAACGCCAGGACGACGGCAACCTGGTCGTCAATCATCCGCCGGAACCTGTGGTCGATGATGATCCATTCACCATGCCTGGGCTGGAGCTGTGGACGGCCGCCGGCGAGTTCATTGCACGGTGGGAAAAACCGTGAGCAATGACCTGCAAGCCCTGGAAACATGGGTCTCCGTGTTGCTGGCCAAACTGGACGAGGGCGAGCGCCGCAAGTTGCTTGGCGCCGTTGCCCGGGATCTACGTCGAAGCCAGTCGAAACGCATCACGACGCAACGCAATCCCGACGGTTCAGCGTTCGCACCACGCAAGCCCAAAGACCTGCGTGGAAAAAAAGGCCGGATCAAAAGCAAGATGTTCGGCAAGTTGAAAACGGCCCGTTATCTGCGCACCGAAAGCACAGCAAACGGCATGTCGGTCGGGTTCGTAGGACGTGTGAGCCGTATCGCCCGGGTTCACCAGTACGGCCTCAAGGATCGGCCGGAACGTGGCCAAGCGGATGTGCAATACGAAACACGTCAGCTGCTGGGATTCAGCGGCGACGAGCTGGACAACATCCGGAATCTGCTCATCGATCACCTCGCAGGCTGACCGTCACCTGTACGCACTCGCGCTACAGCCCACCGCCGATGCAGCTCGCACGCGCGACCTGCAACATCGGCGGCATGGACTCTCTTACTGAACTGACCCGACGCCTTGAAAACCTGATCCGAGCCGGCACCATCGCCGAGCTCGACCCGGTGAAGCCGCGTTGCCGTGTGAAAACCGGCGGCCTGCTGACTGACTGGCTGCCGTTCTTCGCCCTGCGTGCCGGCGAGGACAGCGACTGGGACCCGCCAAGCGTGGACGAGCAGTGCCTGGTGCTCTCGCCTTCCGGCAACCCGGCTCATGGCTTCGTCATTTTCGGTGTGTACAGCGATCGGTTCCCTGCTCCGGACAACGTGCCAACCCGCCGCCGGCGCCGGTACCGTGACGGCGCCATCGTCGACTACGACACCGCAACCCACACGCTGAGCGCCACGTTGCCAGATGGCGGCAAGGCCAATCTCATCGCACCTGGTGGGGTTCACGTCACCGGTGACGTTGTGATTGATGGCCTGGTGACAGTCACCCAGGACGTCGTCGCAGGCCCGCAAAATATCAGCCTGGTCAATCACCGCACCTCCGGCGTTCAGGCAGGTAACGGCACGTCCCAGGGACCAATCCCATGATCGGCATGAACAGCAGCTCCGGCCGCACCATCGACGGCGACGCGCACCTGGTGCAATCGATCGCCGACATCCTGACCACACCCATTGGAACCCGCGTTATGCGGCGCGAATACGGCAGTCAGCTTGCCGACCTGATCGATTGGCCGCTCAACAACGCAACCCGGCTGCAGGCTTATGCGGCCACAGCCATCGCGCTGATGCGTTGGGAACCGCGGATTCGCCTGAGTCGCGTACAGCTGACCCTGGGTGATATTGCCGGCCAGGCGATTCTCGACATCGAAGGCAGCCTGGTGGACACCAACGAGCCATTGAGCCTGCGCGTTCCTCTCAGCTTGGGAGCAACAGCATGAAAACCTTTACCCCTATCGACCTGGCTCAGCTTCCGGATCCTGACGTCGTCGAGCAGATCGACTACGAGCAGATCCTCGCCGAACGCAAGGCCTACGCGGTCAGCCTCTGGCCGGTCGAGCAGCAACCCGCTGTCGCCGCGACATTGGCCGTCGAGTCGGAGCCTCTGACCAAGCTCCTGCAGGAGAATGCCTATCGCGAAATGCTGCTGCGCCAACGCGTGAACGAAGCATCCCTGGCCAATATGCTGGCGAAAGCCAAGGGCAAAGACCTCGAGCAACTCGCCGGCAACGTCAACGTCGAGCGCCTGGTCGTGACCCCGGGCAACAGCGCAGCCGTCCCGCCCATCGTCGCGGTAATGGAATCGGACGACTCGCTGCGCGAGCGAGCGCAGATGGCATGGGAAGGCCTCTCGACGGCAGGGCCCCGTAATAGCTACATCCTGCACGCGCGCAGCGCAGACGGCCGCGTCGCCGATGCAACGGCTGAAAGCCCGTCGCCGGCGGAGGTCGTCGTCACTGTTCAGGGTTTGGTCGGGGACGGAAGCGTCGACCAGGCGTTGCTGGATGTCGTCAGCCGATATCTCAGCGACGATGACCGTCGTCCGGTTGCCGATCGGCTAACCGTGCAATCGGCGACTGTCCTGCCGTACCACGTCGACGCGGTTATTTATCTCGCCACAACCGGGCCTGAGGCGGAGCCCATCCGCGAAGCGGCGCAAGCCCGCCTCGTCACGTTCATCACCCAGCGCCGACGCCTCGGCGTAGAGATTTCCGAGTCGGCCATTCATGCCGCGCTGCATGTCGAGGGCGTGCGCAAGGTGGTGCTCAGCAACTGGACCGACATCATCCCGAGCGAATCCGAGGCAGCCTATTGCACCGGATACAGCGTGGCCGTTGGTGCACTGTCATGACGAGCCTGTTGCCGCCGAATGCCAAACAGCTTGAGCGATTAGCGGCCGAGGCACTCGCGCAAATCGACCGCGTGCCGGTTCCGATCAGGGATCTGCTGAACCCTGATCGATGCCCGGTACAGCTTCTGCCTTATCTGGCCTGGGCATTCTCCGTCGACCGCTGGGACAGCACCTGGTCGGAATCAACGAAGCGCCAAGTCATTAAAGGCTCGTACTTCATCCACTCACGCAAGGGAACGATCGGAGCGCTGAGGCGCGTGGTCGAGCCATTGGGTTATCTGATCGATGTCCTGGAGTGGTGGCAGACCGCGCCAAACGGCATACCAGGCACGTTCGCGCTGAAAGTGGGTGTGCTGGATACGGGCATCACCGAAGAAATGTATCAAGAGCTGGAGCGGCTGATCGATGACGCCAAACCAGTCAGCCGGCACCTGACAGGTTTAGCCATCAGCCTGGAATCCTCGGGCGGCTTTCACCTTGCCGCAGCGGTGCATGAAGGCGACGAAATCGACGTTTACCCGCCAGTGCCGCGAGATATCGAAGTCTCAGGGGTTATCGGACGCGGTGGGCGTGACCACACAATCGACACCCTGGAAATTTACCCATGATCGACCAGACCTCGCAGTTCTTCGCCATCCTCACCAACGTCGGCGCCGCCAAGCAGGCGAACGCCGATGCCCTGGGCATCCCTTGGAAGATCACGCAAATGGGTGTAGGGGACGCCAATGGTGCGGACCCAATCCCCTCAGCCACGCAAACAGCGCTGATCAATGAACGACGTCGGGCTCCACTGAATCAGCTTAAGGTCGACCCTGCCAACAGCGCGGTCATCATCGCCGAGCAGGTCATCCCCGCCGAGGTCGGTGGCTGGTGGATCCGAGAGATCGGCTTGTACGATGCCGACAACGATCTGGTGGCCATTGCCAACTGCGCACCTTCCTTCAAGCCCCTGCTCACGCAGGGCTCTGGTCGCACGCAGGTTGTTCGCATGAACCTGGTCGTGAGCAACAGTGCCACGGTTGAACTCAAGATCGATCCGAGCGTTGTTCTGGCAACCCGGGCATACGTTGATCAAAAGGTTCTCGACGAGCTGAACAAGCAGGATTTCAAGTTTTCCGTCTATGTGGCCACCACCGCGCCGATTGCACTAAACGGCCTGCCGCCGATCGACGGCGAGTCCATTGCTGAAGGTGCCCGAGTGCTGGTGAAAAACCAGGCTCTGCCAAAGGAAAATGGCATTTACGTCGCCGGCAACGGCGTCTGGGTACGAGCCCAGGACGCGGACATCAGTATCGAGGTAACGCCTGGACTCCTGGTGCACGTCGAACGCGGCGCGACACTCGGAGACAGCATCTGGCAACTAGTGACCAACGGCCCAATCGTTCTGGGCACCACTGACCTGGTGTTTGAGATGGCAGCTGGACGCACGGGAGTGGCCGTTGGAACCTACACCAGCGTGACGGTGGACAAATACGGCCGGGTGATTGCGGCCACCAGCCCAACGACGCTGGGCGGTTATGGCATCACGCTGCCGACGCAGCTTCAGGCTGAAACTGGCGCCGACAACACACTCCCTATGACCCCGCTGCGGGTATTTCAAGCCATCGCCAAGGTAGTGGGTCAGGCGACGGAAGCGCTGTTCGGCTGGGCGAAAGTCGCTACTCAGGCGCAAACAAACTCGGGCGTCGACGACACCACCATGATCACGCCGAAGAAGTTTTCGGCCGGTATTGCAGCGCTGGTGATTCAAGCGACCGAAGCCATCACAGGCATTGCAAAGGTTGCAACGCAGACACAAACAAACTCGGGCATTGATGACACCACCATGATTACGCCGAAGAAATTCTCGGCCGGTATCGCGGCGCTGGTTATTCAGGCTACCGAAAGCATTGCCGGCATCGCCAGGGTGGCAACACAGCTGCAGGCGAACGCCGGAACTGACGACGCTACTGTTATCACGCCGAAAAAACTGCGCTGGGGGTTTCAAATCCTCAAAGCTGCCCAGGGCTATGTTGTGTTTCCAACATGGCTAGGCAGTTTGATTATCCAATGGGGTTATTCCTCGACTCCCGCGACAACGACAAATATCCCGTTCTCACTGACCTTCCCAAATGCATGCTTCGGTGTGTGGACCACAGTGTTCAACGTAACGGGCGGCGCCGATGTGCTAGAGCTCACCGTCGTGCCTACAACAAATAGCTTTGGTGCTGTCGGGGTTACATCCGGGCCGACGGGGACTGCGGTGCAAGCAGCAGCAAACTTCTACTGGCTAACATTCGGGCACTAAGGCGGAACGACATGAAATACGTAACTTTTGACGGGGCCGGCGCTCTTAAATGTCGCCTGATCCGTGGCGTAAATGACATCCCTGAAGGTGCCGTCGAGGTGGACGATGACCTGTGGATGCGCATCACCCAAGAGCTCGATGGTGTCTGGCTGCTAGACGCTGACGGGACGGTGCGCAAACACGAACGTCCTGCTTTGGTCCTAACCGAAGAAGATAAGCAGAGCCTTGTAACGATCGAGCGTGATCGACGAATTGAGGCAGGAGTGACCTTTCGCGGCATCCACTACCAATCCCGGGCCACTGATCGCGAGAACATCGCCGGGGCCGCTCAGCTCGGCCTGATGGCCGTCATCGCGGGCGCGCAGCCAGGGGACTATCGGTGGTCCGACCCTGATAAGGACTTCACGTGGATCAGCACAGACAACGACCTGGTGTCGATGGATGCGCACACCGTGATGGAATTCGGCAAAGTGGCAGCCTCGGCCAAACAGGCGCTAATTTTTGCGGCTCGCGCACTCAAGGACAATGCCCAGATCCCGACTGACTTCGAAGACGATAAGTGGTGGCCAGCATGAGCCGGTTTGTGACCACATTGAAAACTGAGCAAGTCGGCCGACGACAGCACACACTGTTAGCCGATTTGGTCCTGGCAGATGAGAACGCCGGCGTTATCGTCGTGCCTGCCGGCATAACGACCAACTTTGCCAGCCTCGACATGCTGCACAACGTGTTTTTGTTCGTGTTGTTCGCGCTGGTTTCGGGCTACGGAAACTATGCCGCGACTGTGCATGACTGGCTTTACACGACCGGCGACATCAGCCGCAAGGAAGCTGACGCTGTCCTCTATCGGGCATTACGTGCTGAAGGTGTGGCCCGATGGCGTGCCTGGCTCTTTTGGATTGGTGTGAGAGTCGGTGGCCGCAAGCATTACGGGGCCTCACGTTAAAATTTCGTCCTGCAGTACCGCCCTGCTCTTGCAGGGCTTTTTTTTGCCTGCCGTGTAGCAAGCGCTCCTACAGACCCAGCGACTCGTCGTCGTGTCGCGCGCGCGTCACTCTGCGTTTCATTGTCACCCACGCGCAGGTTCTCCCCATGCCAACCGATTATCACCACGGCGTCCGAGTTGTCGAAATCAACGAAGGCACCCGCCCGATCCGCACCGTCGCTACCGCCGTCGTCGGCATGGTCTGCACCGCCGAAGATGCCGATCCGATCGCGTTTCCTCTCAATCGTCCTGTCCTGCTAACCGACGTGCTTACCGCCAGCGGTAAGGCCGGTGAACTGGGCACACTCGCAAAAAGTTTGGATGCTATCGCTGACCAGGCAAGCCCAGTCACCGTCGTTGTTCGTGTCGCCGAAGGCGCTGACGCTGCCGCGACCACCACCAATGTGATCGGTGGCGTCACTGCCGGCGGTCAGTACACCGGGCTCAAGGCACTGCTGGCTGCGGAGGCGCAGTTGGGCGTGCGGCCGCGCATCCTCGGCGTACCTGGCCTCGACTCGCTGGCGGTGGCCACCGAACTGGTCCTCACCGCACAGAAGCTACGTGGTTTCGCTTACGCCAGTGCCTGGGACTGCGAGACCGTCTCCGACGCCATCGCCTACCGGGAAAATTTCGGCGCCCGCGAGCTGATGACCATCTGGCCCGATTTCGTCAACTGGGACACCACGCTGAATGCCGACGCACCGGCGTCGGCGATCGCCCGCGCCCTGGGCCTGCGCGCCAAGCTCGATGAACAGGTCGGCTGGCACAAAACCCTTTCCAACGTGGCAGTCAATGGTGTGTCCGGACTGAGCCGGGACATTTACTGGGATCTGCAGAACCCGGCCACCGACGCCGGCCTGCTGAACGCGGCGGACGTCACCACGCTGATTCGTCGCGAAGGCTTCCGCTTCTGGGGTTCGCGCACTTGCAGCGACGACCCTTTGTTCGCCTTCGAAAACTACACCCGTACCGCCCAGGTGTTGGCCGACACCATGGCCGAGGGTCAATTCTGGGCCGTCGACAAGCCGATGCACCCAAGCCTGGTGCGCGACATCGTTGAGGGTATCAACGCCAAGTTCCGCGAACTGGTACGCCTTGGCTACCTGATCGGTGGCGAGTGCTGGTACGACGAAGCCGCCAACGACAAGGACACCCTCAAGGCCGGCAAGCTGTACCTGGATTACGACTACACACCCGTGCCTCCATTGGAGAACCTGGGACTTCGCCAGCGCATCACCGATCGCTACCTGGTCGACTTCGCCAGCCGCGTCAACGCCTGATATTCATTCATCCGCGCGGCGTTGGCCGCGCCTTTAGGAGAGCGCCCACATGGCTCTGCCCAAAAAGCTCAAGAACATGAATTTGTACAACGACGGCGTCAGCTACGTCGGTGCGTGCAAGAGCGTCACCCTGCCCAAACTCGCCCGCAAGCTCGAAGCATTCCGGGGCGGCGGCATGGACGGTGGTGTGAAGGTCGACCTGGGTCATGGCGACGACGGCATCCAGCTCGAATGGACCCTCGGTGGCTGGGACCTGACGGCACTGCGTCAGTACGGTGCGGTGTCGGCAAGTGGCGTCATGCTGCGTTGGGCCGGTTCTATTCAGCGCGACGACACCGGTGAGGTTTCGGCCGTCGAGGTCGTCGTGCGCGGTCGGCACGAAGAAATTGACATGGGCGACTCGGAAAGCGGTGAAGACACCGAGCACAAGTTCACCACCACCTGCAGCTATTACAAGCTGACGATCGACGGCAATGAAGAGGTCGAGATCGACTTGCTCAACTTCATTTTCAAGGTCGATGGCAAAGACATGCTGGCTGAACACCGCAAGGCGATCGGCCTGTAATTCCAGCTTTCCCCGCCGGCTCGTCCGGCGCCCTCTCTTTCAAAGGATTTCGACATGAGCACCGCCCAGAAAAACGAAGCTGCAGACGCACCAGTTGAGAAGAACCCAAACCGCCCAGTCATCACCCTGGACACGCCCATTATCCGAGGCTCGACCGAAATCACCGAGGTGACGCTGCGCAAACCCGTCTCCGGCGAATTGCGCGGCGTTTCTTTGACCGACCTGTTGCAGATGGACGTCCTCGCACTGCGCAAGGTCCTGCCGCGCATCACCACACCGACCCTGACCGATCACGACATTGGCCTGATGGATCCGGCCGACCTGGTGCAGATGGCCACCGAGGTTGCCGGTTTTTTGCTGCCGAAGTCGGCGAAGGTGGATGCATCCCTCGTTGCGTAGATGACGCGATGGCGGATATCGCCGTGATTTTTCACTGGGGGCCAGCGGAAATGGATCCGCTCCCCCTGACCGAACTGATGGAATGGCGCGAACGCGCTCGAAAACGAAGTGGGGCGAAGGATGACTGACAAGCTGCGGCTGGAATTTCTGCTGTCCGCGATCGACAAGGTCACCGCGCCCCTCAAACAGATTAGCGCCGGGAGCAATGCTACGTCTCGCGCCTTGAAAGCGGCGCGGGACCAGCTGAAGGAACTCAACGCCCAGCAGTCCAATATTTCCAGCTATACCCGCCAGAAGGAGGCCGTCCGCCAATCCTCCGAAGAATTGGCCAAGGCACAGGACAAGCTTCGCGGGCTGCGTGAGCAGCTGCAGAAGATGGACGCCCCTACTGCGGCTTTCCAGAAGGCGTTCGTCAACGCCTCCGCCTCGGTGGAAAAGCTGACAAACAAACACACGGCTCAGCGCTCGGAGCTGCAGCGCTTGATCCCCCTTATGAAATCGACCGGTGCTGATACCCGCAACCTCGGCACCACCGAACGCCGTTTAAAAACCGAGATCGAGGCGGCGAATAAAGCCATCCAGGCTCAACGAGAGCGCCTCTCTGCGCTTGCCAAGCAGCAGGAACGGGTCTCGAAGGCACAGAGAAACTATTCCAAGGGTAAAGAGCTCGCCGGCAACGCCGCTGTAGCCGGCGCAAGCGCAGGTGCGGTGGGTGCGGCGGTCGGCTTGCCGATCGTTGGAATGGTCAAAGACTATTCCCGTTTCGAAGACGCTATGGCGGGTGTAGCCAAACAAGTCAACGGCGCCCGGGATGACAACGGTCAGCTCACTCAGACCTATTACGACATGGGCGCGGCCATCAAGAAGATGTCCGAAACCATCCCCATGGCGACTACCGATATCGCCGCGCTGGTAGAAGGCGGTGCGCGAATGGGCATCCAGGGCAAAGACGACCTTCTGGAGTTCGCCCGCGTCGCGGCGACTGCCGCAACGGCTTTCGAGTTGCCTGCGGATCAGGTCGGCGAGAGCCTGGCGCGCATCGCCAGTCTCTACAAATTGCCCATCAAAAACGTCAGCCAGCTCGGCGACGCGATCAACTACCTGGACGACAACGCGATGTCGAAGGGTGGAGATATCATTGAAGTCATGCAGCGCACGGCAGGTATTACCGCGTCGGTCGGTATGTCGTTTAAGGACGCTGCCGCTTTAGGCTCAACCTTCCTGACGCTTGGGGCATCCGCAGAGATCGCCGGAACCGCTACCAATGCCATGATCCGAGAGCTGGCTATCGCCACCCAGCAACCTAAGCGATTTGTCACCGGCCTCAAGTCGATCGGCTTGGAAGCGAAAGCGGTTCAGGATGGCATGAGCAAGGACGCGACGGGCACCATCCAGAAGGTGCTGGAAGCGGTGAACAAACTGCCCAAAAACCAGCAACTGGGTGTGATGACCCAGTTGTTCGGCAAAGAATACGGCGACGACGCTGCGAAACTGGCGTCAAACATCGGCGAGTATAAGCGACAGCTTGACCTGGTGAATGGAGCGGACAACGCGCCCAAACGCGACGGTTCGATGCAACGCGAGGGCGATATCCGCGCAGACCAGCTGTCCGCCCGATGGGAAATGTCGCAGAACCGCATGTTCAACCTGAGCAGCGCCCTGGGCGCCACTCTCCGCCCGGCGCTGATCCAGCTGGTCACCGGATTTAACGGTGTCCTGGAGCGCGTCAATGCCTGGGCGACCGCTAACCCGGGGCTGGTACTGGGTATCCTCAAAGTCGCCGCCGGCATTGCGGCACTGTCGATCGGCTTCAGCACCATAGCTCTCACGATGGCCACAACCCTTGGCCCATTTCTCGCCGTGCGTTACGGGCTGTCATTGATCGGGATCCGCCTGCCCTCTGTGATCGGGTTGCTCTTCAACCTTGGCTCGAAGGTCCTACCCTTTGTCGGCCAGGCATTCATGTGGGTTGGCCGACTGTTCATGGCCAATCCCATTGGCTTGGCCATCATGGCGATCGCCGCTGCTGCGTATCTGATCTATGCGAACTGGGACAAGGTGAAGGCTTACTTCGTCAGTGCCTGGGCTGAAATCAAAGCAGGCTTCAGCGGCGGGATCAGCGGCATCCTGCAGACGCTCGCCAATTTCAGCCCCATAGGGCTGATCTACCAGGCCTTCTCGGCGGTGATGAACTACATGGGCGTCGAGATGCCAGGCAAATTTACTGAGTTCGGGGGAATGATCATCGCTGGGCTCGTCAACGGCATCACTAACGCGATGGGGTCTGTGAAGACGGCGATCACCGACGCCGGTAGCAACACCGTCGACTGGTTCAAAGAGAAGTTGGGTATTCATAGCCCCTCCCGGGTTTTCGCCGAGCTCGGCGGCTTCACCATGGCCGGGTTGGCGCAGGGCGTGGCTGACGGTCAGAGCGGGCCTCTGGAAGCCGTCAAGGCAGTGGGCGACCTCATGACCCAAGCAGGGACCGTGACCATCGGTGCAATAACCAGCGCGGGCGCAACGCTGAATCCAGCCGCTGCCATGCCCGAGGCCACCGCCGCCGCTCTGAACTCAGCCGGGTCCGTGCCCGGGGCAAAAGCTGAAAGTGGCGGCATGCTTGATTCGATCCTGGGCATAGGCAAACGACTGGCCCAAGTGGGCGCGATCGCCGTAGGTATGGGCGGTGCTCAAGGCGCCATAGCGGTCGACAACCGTCCGCCAATTGGTGCTGCAGCAGCTCCAGCGGCGATGCAGATGGCGCCCGATCAAATCGTCATCAACATTCACCCCGCCCCGGGGATGGATGCCGCTGCGATCGCACGCGCCGTGTCTGCAGAACTGGACAAGCGGCAGCATGCAAAACAAGCCAAGGGACGCAGCGCCCTTTTTGACCAGGAGTAAACGAACATGATGATGTCATTGGGCATGTTCATTTTCAGCCTCGAGACGCTGGCGTATCAGGAACTGCAACGGCAGACAGAATGGCGCCACGGCTCGACGTCCCGCATTGGCACCAACCCATCACGCCAGTTCCTGGGCCGTGGGGAGGACTCAATCAGCATGCCTGGAATTCTTCTGCCGGCGCTCGCTGGAAGCCCGCTCAGCCTCGACACACTTCGCGCCATGGCAGATACCGGCAAGGCCTGGCCGTTGATTGAGGGCACCGGCAGGATCTTAGGCATCTGGGTGATCGAGAACATCAGCGAGACCAAAACCATATTCTTCCAGGACGGCGCAGCACGGCGAATTGAATTCACCATAGCGCTCAAGCGGATCGATGACGGGCGCGTCGACCTGCTTGGTGCCGGCATCAGCACGGCCGGCAACATTCTGAGGAAAATTCTGTGATCGACCAGGTGCTGGGCCAGATTGATGGCTATCTAAATGATGCGCAGGCTTCGATGCGCGAAGCGAAAGCCTACCCTCGCCCGATCTGTCGGCTGGAGGTTGACGGCCGCGACATCACAGCGGCCATCGAGAAGCGCTTGATGAGCATTGAACTGACCGACAACCGCGGACTCACGGCAGACCAGCTCGATGTCACGCTCTCGGACCATGACGGGCGTCTGGTTATCCCACCAAAAGGTGCAACGCTGCGCCTGTGGCTTGGCTGGAGCGATACCGGCTTGGTCGATAAGGGCTCGTACACGGTCGACGAGACCGAACACAGCGGCGCGCCGGACCAGCTGAACATCCGAGCGCGCAGCGTGGACCTGAGCGCTGGGTTGAAGGTAAAACGGGAACGAAGCTGGCATGACGAAACGATTGAGTCAGTCGTGCAAGCCATCGCGGGCGCATACGGCCTTGGCCCGCTGGTAAGCGCCGCCCTCAGTGCGATCAAACTGGTGCATCTGGACCAGGCCAATGAATCAGACGCGAACCTGCTCTCCCGCCTGGGACAAGAGCACGATGCGATCGCCACAGTGAAAGCCGGCAAGCTGCTGTTCATGCCGATCGGCAATGCAACCAGCGCCAGCGGACTGAACCTGCCGCACATCACCCTGACTCGCCGGGACGGCGACCAGCACCGTTTCCTACAAGCGGATCGGGATAGTTACACGGGCGTTCGGGCGTTCTACTACGACGTCAACAGCGCCGAAAAAAAAGAGGCGGTATCCGGCGGCGGAGACAATATCAAGGACCTGCGGCACTCCTACACCGACCAGAAAAGCGCGCTGGTCGCTGCCCGGGCAGAGTGGAACAAGCTGCAGCGCGGTACGGCAACGCTCAGCTACTCGCTGGCGCGTGGCCGTCCGGATCTAACGCCAGAGCTCACCTACTCCCTGACAGGGATCAAGCAGGAAATCGCGGACATTATCTGGCTGGGGGGCAACGTCAAACACAGTTTCACGTCGGACTCATTCACCACGAGTCTTGAGCTTGAATCAAAGTTGCCAGATGGCGACGAGGTAGCGGAGCTGGCCGACGATGCCAAGGACTTCACGGGCATCGTCGCGTGGTACCGCGACAAGAAGAGCGGTAAGCAACAAAAACTTACCGAGGGTGATCAGAGCAAGCCAAAACGACTGTCACATCTGTATGAGAGCAAAGCCTCGGCAAAACGAGCTGCGGAGCGAGAGCTTAAACGACTGACTTCCAGCAAGGCAGTCGCCTCCCCTTCTTAGCTGGCGTGACGCTGACAGGACATCAACCGTGCACTTGGCTTACCTTCATCGGTTACAGAAACCAAAGCATGCAGCAGCTGGAGCAAGCGCTCCTGATCATCGCTGGATAAACGTCTGTAGCCGACAATCAACTCCCGCTCCCATTTCGTAATAGGCTCGAACATAGCGAGCCCATTGGCTGCGGTTACGGGGGTGACGCTAATCGGTTCCATTGTCTTCCAAGCTCCATCACTGTATGCACATACAGTACCTATATCGAACCATTTAGCCAATGGGGGCATTCGCTCAGATACAAAAAAGCCCAGCAGAAGCTGGGCTTTTTGACGCTGAGCCTCGGACGACGATCCCGCTTAACCTTGCTTCGCTTTCAATTCAGCGAGCAGCCTATCGATCCCTTGCTGCTTGTAATACAGGGCCTCGAAGTTCTTGGTCCAGTTATCCAGCTGCATATCTCCCATCTGTTCCGGCTTCACCAATTCTGCAAGGTTGTTCACCTGAATGAGCTTCTGTACAGCTGCCAACGCTTGAGCCCGAGTAACAGTCACGTCAACCGATGGACCCTTGAGCTTTTTGGAAACACCATTTTTGATGTCCAGCTCAATGGGGAGGGCAGTGACTTGAACCGACTCGGCGGAGGTATGCACGAAGGTCCGATACACGCCGTACAGGGCGGCTCGCTGCACCTCGTATCGAACATTTTCAGGTAGATCACCAGGTACGACTTGCGGAGAAAACTGCACATGCAGGGGCTGAGTTTTCAGCACTTTGAACGTGCCATTTTCATCGGAAAAATCTCCGAAATCTTCGACCATCGCAGGCAAATTATCGAAGTGTTGCGGCTCCAAAGCATGAGCCGAGAGCGCTACAGATGATGCAAATACAGCAGCCAACACAGTTCTTTTGGCAATCCCAAACATGAACGCAAGTTCCTTCTAATTAGATATGACTTTTAAGTACGTGGGGCTGGTGTTGAGTCTTTTGCGACGGTAGCCATCGCATAAGCCATACGGCGGATGGATTCTTTGTCGTAATCCGACAGGTTACGAAAATAGGACAGGACTTCGGATTCAACAGGTGACAGCTGATCCGCGAATGCCGGCAAAGGCTCACCGAACAAAACGTAGTGAATATCCACCCCAGCTTTGTGAGCCAACAGCAGGTATGGGGCGTCAGGGCTTCGCTCGTCTTTCTCATAATTCAACTGAGTGTTCTTCGCAACACCACAAACATTTGCCAATTCCGTTTGGCTAACGCCCAGCCGCGCTCGTTCTTCGCGAAGCCGAGCTCCAATGGTCATCAAAATCGCACCCTCATTGCTTGACAGTCCCAATTATTTGGACCAATATCGCCAGAATTCCACACTAAATCACACGAATGAGCACTATGCCGAACACAGCTATCACGGAGCAAGCGCTACAGCTAGCTCGAAGTAAGTTGGTCGCGCAGGGACTGTCTGCTGCTGATTTCGCCAAACGACACGACCTCAACCCCAGCACTGTTTATGCAGTACTGAATGGTCAGAAAAAATGTTTGCGCGGCGAAGCTCACCGAGCGGCTGTGCTTCTGGGTATCAAAGACGGCGTGATCTCAAATTAATTGCCCCCACCTTTTTGAGAAACCAGAAGATGAAACGCACAGTTCTAGAGACCCGTCGGCAAGTTGTGAGCGCAGTCATTTGCGCGTACCCGGGCGGTCGTGATTGCGCAGCACCGCGTATAGGTATGTCGGTCAAAAAGTTCGACAACCACGCATATGAAAACGCCGGTAGCCGGCCACTGACCGATGAGCAGATCTGCCTTCTAGAGTCGCAAACCGGCACCACTCACCTCCCCGACTTCATCTGCAATCTGTACGGCGGTGTTTTTGTGCCCGTCGCTGAGGCAGGTCAACTCGATAACCTCGATCTGTACGCCCGGTCGATTAACACCACCGTAAAGCGCGGGCTAGTTGACGCGATCATTGCCAAAGCACTTCAAGACGGCGTCATCCAGGACGACGAGGTGCAGGACATTCTCGCCGCACACCGCGCACACGTAGCAGCCAGACATGAAGAGGTCACTGCGGTGATCGTACTGCACCGGGAAAACTCGGGCAGTTAGGACACGAAGTAGGCGCAAGAAGCGCCACCAATTCTCGGCATTCGCCGAAAAGTCGCAGTTTGCGATGGGGGAAACAAAGTGAGCACTTACAAACTGGTATGCCCGCATTGCCAAGGGCGAATGCGGATCCGCACAAGTGAAGGCACGCATATTTTTCTGCGTATTGCCTACCTGCAATGCACCAACGAGGCCTGCGGCTGGTCAGTTCGGGCCGAGTTCGAAATGACTCATGAAATGAGCCCCTCCGGCATGCCCAATCCGTCCGTTCGCCTACCGGTCGCCCCCGTGGCGATTCGCAGGCACGCGATGAAGAAGGAAGGCGAACAACAAATGGACCTACTTGAGCTGGAGACGGCCTGATGAACATGATGACCAATGCGCAAAACCCCGAACGCGAGTACCGCGCCGCCATGCAGAGCGCCGCGCTTTGCTACATGCAACGCCACCAGGCTGAACACCTGGAAAACGACCAGCAGCTCTTCAACCGCACCGTCACGTACCTGCAAGCGACATTGGAAGTACCTGTCTACCTTGCCGAGACTTTGACGGGCTTGGCATACGCCGAATTGCATTCCGGTGGTGGACAGCGCCACCTCGACCTAAAGAACAGCAGTGCGTCCGTGGCGATGCTCACAGACCCAGCCAGCGGCAAGTCCTTCGCCATTCCCGTCGTGTTGATATTCAAACACCTGGTCGACGCTACCGAGCCTCAACCGACAGCCCCTTTCAACTAACCGAATAGCACCACCTTTCGCGAGTGGGTTTGGGCAAGTTGCGCCCGAAATCAGGGAAAAAGCCATGAGTACAGCACTTTCCATCCGGATGGACCTTAGCAAGAACCTCGCTGAAGCCCTGCACCAGGAGCTGCGTGAGCGCCTTCGGATGGGCATTCAGGAGCATTGGTACTCGGATGAGTTTCGGCGCATCCCTGATGGCTTGCGGACCGGCGCAATTCTTTCTGCCTACCCCGCCTTGGCGGCTCAAAAAACAACTCTCGGCGCCCTTCAGGTCGCCATCAGAAAGCAGGCGTGATGATGGAACAGCAAATGCGGGGTGATGTACTGACCCGACTCGAGAACGACTATGGCTTACGGCATCGCACAGGCACCGACTTCATGCGCGGTGGCACCTGCCCTGCCTGCTCGAAGAAAGAACTGTATTCGAGCTTCGAAAACCCGTGGTTCATCAAGTGCGGCCGTGAGAGCAAATGCGGTCAGCAGTGGCATGTCAAAGAGCTGTACGCGGATCTGTTTGACGACTGGAGCAAACGTGCGCCGGCCACGGACGATCAACCGACAGCAAGCGCCCGCGCTTATATGGAGTTCGCTCGGGGCTTCAAGATCGAGCTGGTCGCCGGCTTGTTCACCCAGGAAAATTATTTTGATCGCGTCCTGAACATCGGATCGGCAACGGTCCGCTTTCCCCTGGAGCGCGGCGGTTACTGGGAACGCCTCATTGACCAGCCTCAGCGCTTCGGGAAAAAGAAAGCCCGCTTCAAACCCGGGGAGTCGTATAAGGGCTACTGGTGGTGTTCGCCTCACATCGATCTTTCACAGACCGAAGAGCTGTGGATCGTCGAAGGCATTTTTGACGCGATCGCCCTCGAGCACAACGCGATCGATGCTGTTGCCGCGATGTCGTCGAATGCCTTTCCCGAGGAATCGCTGAAGGCACTTGCCGCTGATCGAGCAGGTAATTTGCCGAGACTTGTGTGGGCACTGGACAACGAGCCAGGCGCGCACCGCTACACGCGCAAATGGGTCACCATGGCCCGGGCAATGGGCTTTGAATGCACTGCGGCGCAGATTCCGCAACGCGATGCGCGGAAGGTGGACTGGAACGACCTACATCAGCGTTGGGCCTTTGTCAGTGATGAAGCCGATCGTCGGCGGCGCACTGAAGCGGACCTTAACGAGGCCCGCCACCACGGTGCCCTGCTCATCGCCGAGAGCGCGTCAGAAAAAGCTCTGCTGATTTATGACTGGCGCGAACGCGAGGAATTCCACTTCGGGTTTGAGTCCCGCTTGTACTGGTGGAAGCTGGACATCAGCAAATTCAACAGCGCCATGCAGGCGCTGGAAACGAGCGAAAACCACGAAGAGCAGCAGCTGAACAACAAAGCAATGCGTGAGAAAGCGCTCCGCATGTCGGGCTGTGTAGTCGAGATTGCCAACTGCTATCCCCAGGCGCTGTACTTCCAGCGCAACGAGATCACTGACGAATCCTGGTACTTCTTCCGCGTCGACTTTCCGCACGACGGCGGCTCAGTGAAAAACACCTTCACCGGTGGCCAGGTCGCAGCGGCGAGCGAATTCAAGAAGCGTCTGCTCGGCATGGCAGCCGGCGCAGTGTTCACCGGCAGCGGCCAGCAGCTCGACAAGATCATGAAGGACCAGCTGTTCGCGATCAAAACCGTTCAGACGATCGACTTCGTCGGTTACAGCAAGGAATACGGCTGCTACGTGTACGGCGACGTGGCCATCAAGGATGGCCAGGTGGTCGACGTCAACGATGAGGAATTTTTCGAGTTCGGGAAGCTGCGTCTGAAAACCCTGCAGCGGGCGGTGCCGGTGCGAATTCAGCGCGACCCGAAGGAATACAGCGACGAATGGGCGAAATTGCTGTGGACGTGTTTCGGTGCCCAGGGCGTTGTCGCGCTGACGTTCTGGTTCGGCTCGCTGTTTGCCGAGCAGATCCGCGCTCGCTACCAGTCCTTTCCCTTCCTGGAAGCCACCGGCGAGGCCGGGGCCGGTAAAACCACACTGCTCAACCTGCTGTGGAAACTGCTGGGGCGCGCCGGCTACGAAGGGTTTGACCCTTCAAAATCCACCAAGGCGGGCCGAAGCCGCTTGATGGGGCAGGTTTCCGGGATGCCGGTGGTGTTGCTGGAGTCCGATCGGAGCGGCGACGACAAGTCCCACGCAAAGAACTTTGAATGGGACGAGCTGAAGGACTACTTCGGTGGCGGCACCTTGGCGACAAAGGGTGTTAAAACCGCCGGCAACGAAACCTACGAGCCGCCCTTCCGAGGCACGATCGCGATCAGCCAGAACGCGCCTGTGATTGCTTCTGAAGCCATCATGACGCGGATTGTGAAGCTGCACTTCGTGCGGCCAAATGTGACGCCTGAAAGCCGAGCCGCGGCTGACCGGCTGACAGCCCTGGACGGCAATCAGCTCAGCCACTTCCTGCTGCAGGCGGTGAAACGCGAAAGCGATGTCATGTCCACGCTCGCCGACAAAATTCCCGCACACGAAGCGCGTTTGCGCCGGCTGCACACCCATTGCATCAGTTGCGACACCGAGTACCCAGCCAACAACGAAAAGGCCGCATGCCAAAACTGCGGCAATCAGTTGCGCGGCTATATCCGCGTCGAGCGGATCGTTAAAAACCATGCCCAGCTGCTCGGCCTGTTGGACTGCATCCGCTCGCTCGTACCCCTGAGCGATTCTCATATCAGCACCACCCAGCGTTGCATCATCGCAATGGCGATCGAGCGCCAGAGCTCGATCAGCGCAGACCACCCTGTGGTTGCCGAATTCTGGGAAGTGTACGACTACCTGCAAGGTCTGGACGCCGATGGGCCTGTGGTCAACCACAGTAAAAAAGACAACGTCATCGCCATCAACCTCAACGAGTTCGTCGAGCGCGCCGCAGAACACCGGCAGAAGCTGGCCGACGTCAGCGAGCTGCGCGATCGCCTGAAGGAATCTCGTTGCCGCAAGTTCCTGGAATCGAACAAGGCCGTCGACAGCGCGGTGCGTGCTTATCAGGCCACGCGGAATAACAACACGATCACCAAGTCACCCACCGTCAAGTGCTGGATGTTCCAGGCGTAGGGCTGCAACCCACGTAGAACAGCCCTGAAAGGAGAGAACCATGCAGATTCAAGTCGTTGCCGGCACTGATTGTAGTGATGCGAAAAGCCTGCAGGACCGCGTCTCCCAGCTGCTCAGCGAGCTCGGAAACGATCACCGCAAAACGGTGCAGGCCGAGGCCTACGGTGCCAACGGTCTGGTCGATATTTTGGAGGTACGGGCTGCGGACGGTCAGGGCGAGATCCTGGTGCTGAATTGTTCAAGGCTACAGATCCAGGCGGTTTTGGACTGGCAGTCATGCGCCGAAGACACGGACGAATTTGAACACCTGGTGCTGCACCTGGTGCGACTGCCAGACAGCACCCTGTAACGCCGGCTGCAACCGGCACTTTTGAAGGAGAGAACCATGCGCGACACAAAGCAACTTGAACACAACGCACGCGACGCCCTGCTTGGGCAATTGATCGGCGCAGTCATGACGGTGGCATTGATCGTCATCGTCGCGGTCCAGGTGCCAGATCTGCTGATCTGGATCCTTAGCTAAGCATCCGCAAAAAATCGGGTGCCATGGGGCTGCAACCCCAGGACACCTACCACCCCTGAAAGGAGAGAACCATGCAAAACGAATTGAGAAATGCCATCCGCTTTGACGACCTGTGGGCTGTTTATGGTCCCGAAGGTGTAGTAGCCCTGGCCTGGTGGGTCGGCGCACAACACGTAAACGCGATTCGCGACAATCAGAACAGCTATCCCTTTCTGGAAATAACTGCCCCTGCGGGTAGCGGTAGCAGCTTTCTCCTCAGCTACTTGTCAAAACTCATTGGCAAGGAAACTTACCGTTGTAGCTCGCCTCAGCACGCCACCAAGGCGGGGCGTCTGCGCAATTTGGAAAACGCGGGCACTGAATCGATCGTCTATCTGGACGAAGGTGCACCGGCAGAATCGTTCGACTGGGACGAAATTAAAGCTCTCTACAACGGAGACTCAGCCAGCTACGGCACGCGTGATGAGACGCGAGAGGTGACGTTTAAGGGAACTTTGATTATCACCGCAAACAAGCCAGTCGAATGCAATGACGCTGTCCGCAGTCGGATGATTGATGTCAGGTTAAAGGGGAAAAATCTCCTCGACAAACCAACGCACATTGACGCGCTGCACCAACTGACCGCTACAGAAGCAAGTGTCTTTGGTCGAGCCATAGATAGGAACAAAGAACACTTACTGCTCACCGTAGAAAAGTTGGTGCCGGTTTACATCGAAGCGCTGACTGAAGGACTCCACTTCATCCGCGACCCAGATCCGCGAGGTCTGCATAACTGTGCGCAGGTGATGGCCCTGGTCAACGTACTGAGCGACTTACTGGGGCTCGCCAATGAGTACCGAGCGGCGCCTTTGGAGGTGCTCCAAACCATTGCGTCCGAATACGTCTGACGCCGGCGAAGTAACTGGAAGTGGTGCCGAGGGGCTGCAACCCCTCGACACCGACCACCCCTGAAAGGAGAGAACCATGCAAGCTCAAACCCTCAACGATGGCGCTGCCGAGGCTATCACGAAGCCTACAACCGTCGCCGGTATGAAACGCCTGGCCAAGAAGATTAAAAAAGCGTCTGACGGCAACATCACTCACATGCAAGCGCTGGAAATTGTGGCCCGAGACAACAACTTCAAAAACTGGGCGCAGTTACTCAATGCTCTGCCGGGTGATTCAAAATGACTCACTACTTCTATAAATCCAGCGCGCCGGCAGTGGTTTCAGAGATGAAAGCCTGGGAAGCGAAGAAAGCAGCGTTTGACGTAGCTCGGGAGCGACTCACACACGTATTTGGCGCACCTGGGTCACCTATGAAGTCGGGGACGACTCTCTTCGTTGGAGGCGTAAAACTGAGCACCGACATCAGGCTCGATCCCCATTGGCGACAGCAGGACGAGTTCGGCTACCGCAGCCTCCGGACGGCAGTAAAACTTCCCAAGGGAATCACCAAAGAAGAGCGCGCGGCCCTTCGCGCCGAGCATGAGCGCTTGCTTGGCCTATGGAAAGAGCATTGCCCAGCACGTATCAACTCGGACGAACTCTGGAGCGCGATCGGCATCAACGGCGGCAGCATCTGGCTCAATGGCGGGATATGTCTGGAACAAAATGGAATTGCCTACTTTGCCTTGGGTTTCGAAATCAACGAGGAACGGCATCGCAATCTTAAGGCCAGTGGCCAAGGCACCAACGGCTGGATCGACGGTGCCGTTGAGATATTCCCACGCGAATATGAGGCAGCTCGGTTGGCGAAGGTAGAGCCCAAATCGGAGGTCGCCCATGGATAACGCACCACGTCTGCGACCGACCATGGCAAGCAATCGACTCGATCTGCCGAGCATCTGCGATATCTGCGGAAAGGCGCGATCGACGCGCAGACACCAAACCTGCAGTCGTATTCGTCAACAACACAAGGCTGAGGAATGGGCCACCCTGATGGCAGATAGGGTTGCTGCTCGAATAGCTAAGGGGAAGCGATATGCCCGCTGAGTCGATCATGATCACCGTCCGGCAAAGCACCGGCACCTATATTGCCAAGGCCAAGGGTTTTAAGCCGAGTGCCAGTTGCAGCGCTGGCCCGAGGCAGGCTGCCGAGGCACTCGCCACCAAGCTGGGGCTCTCGTCCGGCCTGCTACAAGAGCAACGCTGCGACGGACTCGAGTACGGTCGTTCCCGCTTCGTACATCCGGGCAGCATTACTAGCAACTAAGCCCATAACTTCTAATAACACCAGCCCCGGCGCCGAGCCTACACTCACCGGGGCGCTTCATACGATAGAGGGCAAGCCATGAACTCCCGACCGGACAACGTCCTGGCATTTGCAGACCTGCAGCGCATTACCGGCTACCAGCGTCGGTCTGATGTCGAGCGGTCGCTACGCGACCAGGGCATCCAGCTGTTCCGAGGGCGTACCGGCCCTTGGACCACCCTGGACCTTATCAACCAAGCAGCGGGTATGAAGCCCACTGCAGCAGAGCGGTATGACACGCAAATCTTATGAGGAAAGCACGGAAGCGGAAGCATAATCCGCACATCCCCGCCCATATAGACCAGGCCGCTATACCAGCGGCCGTTTACTTCGACCACAGAAAAGGCGCTGGCCTTTGGTACACCTCGCACACGGACGAGAACGGAAAGCAGCGCCGGCGCAATATTGCGCCGGCAGATGTGTCGCTCGCCGAGCTGCACCGGATAATGGAGGAAAGCTCCAACGTGGATCGGGGGACGCTGCGCTACATCTGCCAGCAATTTCACCTAAGCGATCGCTTCAAAAAACTGGCACCCAAGACCCACGACGACTACTGCTACTCCCGGGACGTCCTGATCAACATTCCCACCAAATTGGGTGTCTCGCTTGGCGATCTAACTGTGCGGAAGTTCTCGCCGGCACTCGTACAACGCATCGTCGATCGGCTTGCTGACGAAGGCACACCGTCGAAAGCGGCTCATGCACTCCGGTATCTACGGAGGGTTTTGCAATGGGGCCGAAATCGGGGGTTTCTCGACGTCAATCCCGCTCTCGGGATCGAGGCTCCGATCGAACGCAAGCGACGCCGACTGCCTGCGCACCAGGCGCTGGACGCACTTCTTGATCGGGCGAAGGCTTTCGGCCGTCTGGCCAGAAATGAAAAAGGTGGTTGCCCCGAGTACTTGGCCTACGTGATGGAGATCTCCTACCTCTGCCGGCTGCGTGGCATTGAGACGATCACCCTCACCGACGCTCATGAACTGCCGGAAGGCGTAATGACCAACAGGCGCAAGGGCAGCCGTGACAACATTGTTAGATGGACGCCAAGGCTGCGCGCTGCGTGGGATGGAGCGAAGGCGTATCGCGCCAACGTATGGGATCGCAAATCAACGGCGATCCCGATTCGCGCCGATCGACGCTACATCGTGGTCGCAAGCCATGGCGGCCCGCTGCGCAAGTCGAGCCTGGACACCGCCTGGCAGCGGTTTATCAAATCGTCCATCGAAGACGGCACGATCACTGCCGAACAACGCTTCGGGATCCACGACTTGAAGCGCCGAGGCATTACAGACACCGTCGGCAACCGGGCCGACAAGCAAGAAGCGAGTGGCCACCGCGATGAGTCGATGATGGACGTCTACGACCTCAGCCTGCCAATCGTGAATCCCTCCGTCGATTGAGCAAATCGGGACGTAATAAGCCCGCCAAGGCCCGCCTAAACAGCGGGCTTTCGCGTATCTGGACGTAGGAAGAAATCCTGTAACCCTTTGATTTATATGTTGTGACGAGGTTCCTTGTAATCAGTAGGTCCCGGGTTCGACTCCTGGTGCCGGCACCATATAAATCAAGGGCTTGCAGCGATGCAGGCCCTTGTTTTTTGTGCAAAACGTAAAAATCGACGTAAAATTCAGGCAAATATTGCTCATTGGTTGAGCACTCTCAGAAAGAATTCCGGCTGCTACTCAGTCGGTCAGCAATGGGAAAACGTCGTGTCAGCGACAATATCTGTTTTCGCTGATGGCGGTTCAAACGACAAGATCCAACAGTTGCTCAGATTTCAGAATAACTTTCTTTACTTGCGGCTGGACTATCTTCCCATCTACTACCATCGTGTAGTTAAATCGATATTCAAGTTCAGGCGAATATGAATCTGGCTTGATGAATGCCATGCTCTGCATTTTATTCATGAATACATCTAACGGAGTATGAGCATCATCAAATATTTCGATTTCTCTGGAAATATAATCAACTGAACGGTGCTCCACAAATACCTTAAGCTTTGTCACGTCGGTTTCTTTGGGAACTATAAAGTTTCCTTTGAGATGCTCTGCTTTTACGAATTGCAAAAGCACCTGCCCCAGCACGAGCCCGAATCTCTGCGCCTTCGCTGCTGTCATGTACCAGCAGTCGTCGTAACCTGCAAAGATTCCCTCGCTGTCCCGCATTTTACGAACCAGCGACATACAGAACACAAAACTATTAGGCGACTCTCTACAGATGGTGGCTCTGGAGTCTCTGAGGACCACGTCCTGGCCATCGAACACTACGATATTCACTGTGTCGAAATGAGCCCGAAGTACTCCGGGAAATCTTGTAAAAGTTTCCTTGCCGAAAACCATGCTGCCCCCCGCTAACGTGTTGAACCAAATAGCAGGAACTTTGACTTGACCAGTAAATTTTAAATGAAAGGTAAGCATACCCTCCTCACGATCCGCTATTTCTTCAATCTCTGTTTCTCTGTATTCGTAAAGTGTTCCTAACTTTATAGTGCCGTTCTTTATATTGTTTCTAGTGTCACAACTTTTAGCTAGCAGCATCCGTCTCTCCTTGTTGTCTTTTCACCGCTACGCATAGTGAGGGCGGATCTGCCCCTCAAGCAACGCCCGGCTCCACGACATCTCACTGAAGCTATTCCCCCAAAGTGATATCATATGATATCGTTCCATTCGATATCGTTTTACATCACTTTGCTAGGGAGAGAATCATGATTCTGTTGATCGGTTGTGAGAAAGGCGGCGCGGGCAAAAGCAACATCGGGGGCAACCTCGGAGTCTGGGCAGCGCTGAAAGGTGTAGACACGATCGTGCTTGATGCGGATCCGCAAGGCTCAGCGGCCAAGTTCATCGCGCGGAGAAACGAAGCCGGGCTGCCGGTGGTGCATTGCGTACAGAAAACCGGAGACGTGTTTGCGACGGCGAAGGATCTGGCCCAGCGCTACCAGCTCGTGATCATCGACGCGGGCGGTCGGGACAGCAAAGAACTGCGCACAGCGATGGTCGCTGCCGATCGGATGATCATTCCGACTCAGGCCAGCCAAGTAGACCTTGAAACGCTGCCGCACCTTGATGAGCTGATCGGGCTGGCTCAAGGGATCAACCCAGGGCTCGAAGCATTCGCCGTCCTATCACGCGCACCGACCAACCCCGTCATCAATGAAGTCGCTGATGCCAAGACACTGCTCGTTGAGTTCGAGAGCTTCACCATGGCACGCACATTCATTCGCGATCGCAAGATCTACCGGGACGCATGGCTGAAAGGAATGGGCGTGGTGGAGATGGGAAACAGCAAGGCACGCGCAGAAATCCAGTTGCTCGCCGACGAGATGTTCCCCCACCTACTGCACAACGAGAGCACGAAACCCGCAGCGCTCGCACAGTGACAAACAGAGCGATATCATTTGATATCGTTGCATCTGATATCAAACGAAAGGAATGGATATGGCATTCGACGTAAAACCCAAGAGGCAACCGGTAGACCCTGATGCGCTGGCTGCATTTGCGGTAGGTGCCGACACTCACACAACGGTTCCGGTAGCTCCTGCCGCCGCCGCTCCGATCGGCAAAGTCGAACAAGAAGGCAAGCTCACCGAAAGCATGTTGTTTCGGTGCTCGAAAGCGACCTATGACGAGTTCGCGTTTGTGTACGAGAACACCAACGTGAAGAGCAAACAGAAGTTGCTGGAGTCGATCCTGCTGCCGGAGATCCAGCGGCGTGCCGCTGAAATCCGATCGAAACAGTGACCGAAAAAGATGGCCATCAAGCCCCGCACGATCGGGGCTTTTTTTCGCCTGGACGAAAGCAATCATGCGCGACTGTATACGTGCGCGCACGCCTCACGCGGGGCGGGTGCAATTTTCAAGTCGGAGGGGTTGCAAGAAAAAGGTAACGCAGGTCACTAGCCTTTGAGACGCCCAGCAAGCCCACGATCCAGTAGGGCTTAACACAATTGAATAAAGGTAATTGAATAGTAACTATGTAGTAATCGTATTACCTTTTATAAGAGTTAGTTACCTGATATGAATAGCTCTTATAAATCAATGACTTACACCAAAATTACCAAATCAGTTACCTCCAATTACGCATATAAGGTAATCAAAACACCCCAATGAAAACAAAGGGTTGAGCCACATAAACACTTCGATGACTTCGGTTACCCGTTTCCCAGAATAGACCCTCTACCTGACCTCGCAGAAAGCTGCACTGCAAGCGCTTGGGTGCATGATTCCGCAAGTTTTTTAACCCCCTGACATCCCCTTCGAAGCCCACGGTGCACGGGGCTCCACCGGACTCATGCAGGTGCATATTTAGTGGCACGAAAGGCGCGCGGGCGTGGCGGGGTAACGAGTCCGCGCGCCGGGTGCAGATCACCACAGAATGTGGAAAGATGAGCACGCATATACGAACCGGGAGTACGGGATGTCTGATCAGGAAGCGGTAGATAACAGCGTGTTGTTCAAGGCGCTCGACGACGACCCAGAGGCGATCGAGTTCAGGGAGCTGTGGATGCTATGGGCGAGTGGGAACAAGCAGAGGACGCTTGTTGATGGCTATTACAGTGGCAAGTCTTTGATTACTCGCGCGCGGTATCAGGAATGCGAAGAAGCACTGATGCAGTTGAAACAGCTGGAGAACATTCTGATCAGGCTTGCTGCACCATTGAAAGGAGCGTCACGAAGGGCCGCGCAGATCATTATCCAAACTGCTGTTCGCCAACAGGCAGAAAGCCGTCAAAAACTCAAAGATATATCCGGCTGGATTAGCTGAGGGTAAGGCGCTGTGACCAGCGCCTCAACGACTTCATTTATCTGCTAGTGCCATTTCGTACGGCTTGAAGGTCACCACCTCTTCGCCGAGCCACTGGTTCAGCTCCTTGAAGCGCTCCTGCAGCGGCACGACCTCGTGGTGGTAAAAGACCTGGGCTGCTTTGCCCGCGTCACCGAACCCGCCAGTGTTGTTCGGGATGATACCCATCAGCTGCGGCGGCACCCGGTGTGCGGCCATGATGTCGTCACGGGTCACGTTCTTGATGTTGAAGAACTCGTCCTTGGCTGCAACCTCGGACACCGGTATCACCTGTAAGCCGTCTTTCTTGCCGTTAGGTGCATACACGAACAGGTTGCGGAAGTTGCCCGGCCCCTTGCTGTCCTTCAGCGCCTTGCGCAAACCGTTGACGTCCTGCTCGTTCTGAGCGGCATCGGTCATGTACAGAATGAATCCAGCGTGCGAACCGTTCAGGTAATACTTGCGCCGGAACAGTGTGGCACTCTCGTTCAACCACGCCGCACTGAGTGACGCCAGATACTCCGGCAGGCCGTACACCTCCTGATTGATATCCGGCTCCATCAGATGGAACAACGAACCTTCGGCGAATTCATGCTCCATGCCAAAGCTCGGCACGAACCAGTAGCGGCTGAGGTCGCCCCCTCGGCGAACGTACTTCGCCAAAGCTGGCTTCAGGGATAGTGTGGTTTTCAATCGGCTGTCTCGACGTTCCAGATAGCCATTACCGAAGGTGAGATAGTCCAGCACCCACCGCGCAAAGTCCGACCGCGACAGCAGGCGATGTGGCTGGAACGTGCTGACCAGAATATTGCGCTTCACTTGGATAGCACTGCCGTGGTGGACGGCGGCGCGGTATGAACGGGCCAGTCCCTCCCAGCTCACCGGTGGCTCATACCACCGACCTGCATTCAGACACTCGGCATAATCGAGGATCTCGCGCCGATCCAGTACCGGAACAGGATCCCCAAAGCTGAAGGACATAGCCCCTGCACTGGACTCAGGTGAATCAACAACCGGCTGTGGGTTGGACGTATTCGACATCAGTAAATCTCCATGAAGCCGGAGTTGCTCGGGGTAGTCCCCTCCAGCGGTTCGTTGAATAGGGCGTGCATCGTTGCCCACGCCAGATCGGCATGGCTCACTTCTTCGGATCGGCCTGCGGCAAAGGTCACCTGCCTTCCGCTGGCCGTGGTGGTCTTCTTGATTGCCATAAACGAGGCGGCGATTTCAGTAGCTCCGGCATCGAATTCGAGTCGGCCCTTGCTTATCACGTCATAGGCTTTCAGCACCAAGCGGGTTTTGACCTCGACGCTGTAGTTGAAGCCTCGGGCATCGGGCCGGAACTGTTTCACCAATTGGTAAACACCGCCGCCAAGGCCAGTGACGTCGATGCCGATGTACGTCACACGGTAGCGATCGCAAATCTTTCGGATCGCCTCAGCCTGGGCTGCGAAGTCCATCCCCTTGAACTGGTGACGCTCAAGGATCCTGAACTTGCCCCCGGCCACCAGCGGCGGTGCCAGAACTACAAGCGCCGCTCGGTCACCAGTGTCAGCGGGGTCATAACCGACCCACACCTCACGACCGGCGAACGGACGAACAGCGAAAGGTTTGTAGTCTTCCCACAGCTCCCAACTATCGACCATGCACGCTTGCATCAGGGCAAAGCCGAAAACGCTCGCGCCGTCGTCGATGAACTGGCACATGAAGAGTTGCTCGAACTCATCGGGACCGTACTCAAGCCGGAGCTGATTGATATCGAACAGATCACAGCCACCTTTCTCAGCGTCCAGCACGGTGACAATCTGCCTCCACTGACCATCCTCGCAGTGCCTGCCTGAAGCCAAAGACTTGTGGGACACGTCCAATTTGATGTGGTCGGCTTTCGGGCGTCCCTTGTTGAAAAGTTCGGCTGTCCAGAACGGGTAGCCGCAACCTGCTTGCAGCAAATGAACGCTACCTCGATTTCCAACAGGTAATCGTTCGCCCCGCACGGGAGATTCTCCATACGCACAACCTCAAGGGCTTCCACGAATTGCGGGCGACCTATGCGTGCGAACGCTATGAGCAAATCACACAGCATCCTGCCCCCATCAACGGTGGAAATTGCTACCAACTTGATCATCACCTCGATCAGGAAGCCCGAGCACAAATCAGC
This sequence comes from Pseudomonas sp. FSL W5-0299, assembly GCF_005930655.1. Lineage (NCBI taxonomy): Bacteria > Pseudomonadati > Pseudomonadota > Gammaproteobacteria > Pseudomonadales > Pseudomonadaceae > Pseudomonas > Pseudomonas sp. FSL W5-0299. Next base: position 142,402 of record NZ_RXHX01000002.1, on the reverse strand, counting down.
TATGAGCTGGGACACGGTCGTATCGACGTAGTGTCGGCTTATATCGGGGGCCGAGCATGAGCAAGCCATTCGATATGGAGTTGTTCCTCGCAGGCGTCCTGACCGGATCGAATAGCACACGCCAACGCCATATACGCCAAGCTAGATTCATTCAGAACGCGATAGCAGGACGGTGGCAGCGAGACAACCCTTGGACATGGCAGCGAAAGCACTTGGAATGGTTTCTAACGCACCTCCAGGCGCAGAAGGCCAAATCTACAAGGTATTACTACGAGTTAACCGTAACATTGGTAGCTCGGCGCTTGGGTAAACCGTGGGTTTTTGGTCATGCGACCAAGGTAATTAGGCTCCATCCCGACTGACGGTCCTAAGTGGAAATCCTGCACTGTGTGGCGTAAGATCAAAAATTGCGGATCCCAGACACAAGGCCCATCACTGCTACTTACTCTGGTCAATGCCCCACCTTGCACATGAAGAGTCGTATCCCATGCAACTCCACTCGACCTCCATCGACAGCATAGCGATATCGAACCCTAAACTTTATAAAGATCCCAAGTCGTCGAAAGAGTCAAGGATATTTCCGTACTACGCGGGCTACTCCAGCGAATTCTCAAATAATCTGCTATCAACACTCGGATTGAGCCAAAACTCCATTATTTTCGATCCTTGGAATGGAAGCGGAACGACCACACGCTCGGCATTTACTAATGGTTTTGATTCTATTGGCTTTGATTTAAACCCTTCCATGGTTTTGGTTGCTAAAGCACGATTACTTTCGCCGCTTGAGCACCCGAGCCTAGTTGCAATAGCAAAATCACTAGTTGAACAAGCGCGCATCCCTACTAGTTCGTACAATGGCAGTACGAGCGATCCGCTCGACCCGCTATTAAAATGGTTCTCCGCGTGTAGCGCGACACCGATTCGAAACTTAGAGTCAAAAATCAATAACTTGCTTGTTTCAAATGATGCATATGTGAAATTAGATAATAATCTGGCGATGGATTTAGTTTCGCCACTAGCCGCTTTTTTCTACGTGTCACTGTTCCGGACTGTGAGAAAACTGCTTATCGACTTCATTCCATCCAACCCAACATGGGTAAAACATCCGAAAACAAAGCTAAATCGTAAGCGTCCTTCGCTGGACTCCATCTTCACGGCTTTTATAGAAGAAGTCAAAATTTTGATTTCCCGGGAAAGCTCTTTCGAGGCTACCTCCAGAGATTCGGAATCGAGCATTAAGCTTCAGATTGGTAATGCGGAAAATATTACACTGCATGACAATTCAGTTGACGCCATCATATCCTCACCACCCTATTGCACTAGAATTGACTATGCCGTATCCACTACTATCGAATTAGCAGTAATTAGATGTGAACAAAGGGAATTCGACCTACTACGTAGAGGCCTTACAGGCACCTCAACTGTCGAACGAACCGCGACCCCCGTTGATGGCAAATGGGGAACGACATGCGTTAACTTCCTAGACGCCCTATATAATCATCCTTCTAAAGCGTCGAAAGGATACTATTTCAAAAATCACTTACAGTATTTCGCTTCTTTATCGCGTTCGCTCAGCGAAATTTCCAGAGTTTTGAAACCTGGAAAGCTCTGTTTCTTAGTTTCACAAGACTCCTATTATAAAGAAGTCCATAATGATGTCCCAACGATAACATCTGAAATGGCAAGCGCGTTCGGATTGGAAATTGTCCGCCGCGAAGACTTTAAAACATCACGCTCCATGGTTGGAGTGAATCTCAAATCAAAAAAATACCTTAATAGTAGAAATACAACTGAAAGCGTGCTGTGCTTTCAAAACCATTAAAGCATTAGTGTTATTTTTATGAAGCCCGTCATCCAATTGCTGCAGTGATAGAGAGGAAGCAGATGAACGATTCAAACATTGCAGACAAAGATATTGTTGACATGGAACCAGAGGGAGAAGGGCTTTCAGGTTTCGAAAAAAAATATAAAGCTCAGATGCGGCAGATTGTCACCCAAAAACTTGATATTCCTATTTCCACCCTGCCCTCAATGCTTGCTGACAACATTAAAATCAACCCTGAGTTCCAACGCCGTGATCGTTGGGATGAGGAACGTCAATCACGTTTAATTGAATCACTCCTAATGAACGTCCCGATTCCACCAGTGTTTTTGGGAGAGGACGATTATGGGTTTTATGTCGTTTTAGATGGTAGGCAGCGGCTTACAGCAATACAAAATTTTCTAGACAATACGTTAGCCTTGAAGGGGTTGGTCGTCTGGGATGACTTAAATGGACTCCGATTTAATGACCTCGTCAAAAGAGGACTGGACAAACACCTCACGAGACGGTTTCTGTCAGCTATTGCCTTACTTAATGAATCCTCATCAGCCATTAAATATGATGTCTTTGACCGCCTAAATACAGGTGGTGTCAAAGCTAACGAGATGGAAGTTAGGAATGCTATTTTTAGAGGGCCGTTCACTGACGCTCTACATAAGCTTTCACGACATCCCGAGTTCTGTAAAGCATGGGAAATTCCTGTTGACGCAATTGAGGCTCAATCGAACCCTATCTATCAAAAAATGATCGATCTTTCGATTGTTTTGCGATTTTTCGCGCTATCTGATCCAGATAAGATGGATACTACATTCAAGGATTTCCTTGGCGAGTTCATGGAAGATCGTAATAAGCTTTATATAGCAGATCCGGACCTAGCAGCAAAAGATGCAGAACGCTTCGAACGCGCAGTATTGAACAGCGTCACTGTTTTCGGAACAAACTCTTTCAGAAACCCTTCAAAAATGATGAAAGGTCCTCCGTCTCTTCCTATTGCCGAAGCAATAATGATTGGCCTCTCTGATTATGAACCTTCCTTAATCACTGAAGAGATCGCCACAAATATAAAGGCCGATTTCTCAAAACTATGCAATGACGCAGAATTCCTTAAATCCATATCAAGCGGCACAAATGGAAAAGGCGCAATTAAAACAAGAATCAACAAAGCAAGAGCGATGTTCAGCTCGCACTTAAATAAGAAAGTTTGAGTTATGACTAACTGCTTTGTTGCTACAGATGAATTTTTATCCTCTTTAGACACCATTGAGACAGTTGCCCAATCGCTCTCCTCTCCAGCGGCTCTGAAACCGAGCCAACTTGCCAGCACAAACGCAATTAGCTGCTCCATTATCGTTCTGCTGTCCGGGTATTTTGAGAGCTACTTAAAGAATATTATTAAAGAGCATATTGAGTCAATTAACGACCTCAACAAACCCCTAACTATAATACCGCTAAACATGCAGTTAAAGCACTATTCTGGAGGAGCAGACGCTTTAGTTTCAGCGAGTAAAAAAGACAAGAAACTCAAATCAACATCGATATCCCAAGACCTCACTAGACGGCTTGGTTCGCTTGACCAATCCAAATACTATCTTGCTTGGGAATCTTTTGCTAATACAAAGTCCAATCCCGGAACGGATACAATATCGATGCTGCTTTCAGGGCTTGAGATTGAAAAAGGATGGAACTTGATAAACGACTTAAATAAATCTCACGGTCGGCTCGATATGTTTTTAACATCCTTCATCGAGATGCGAAATGTATGTGCTCATACCGGGCGCCATCAGACACCGCCTTCCGGCGCCGACCTATTAAATTATATTGATAGGTTTAGAACACTAGGTGGATGCATAGACATGGCGATTGGCGTCCGCCTTGCGGAGTTCTCTTAATCATAAGAACCTCACTACAAAAACTTCAAAAAGGGTATTTTTTGAGATAGTGCGTGAGTTCAAAAATAAAAAAACTCTTAACTCACCTCGTGTTAGCAGGTTTTTCGACTCCTGGTGCCGCACCATACGCAGTATCGAAAAAGGCTCACCGAAAGGTGGGCCTTTTTCGTTTATGGGTCTTACGCTCCTGGGTTTCCTCTGCTCGCTCCCCGTGTCGTGTTCGCCCCTTTTTGCGCCCCGCTCGCTGAAGGGTGGTTATATTCATCAAAGGTGCGGAATCGGCGCAGCCAATTCTGGTACCGCGCATCTACATATCTCACCGAAACGATGAGCGGTTACGGTCGAAAATCAGTGAGGCGGCATAATGACAGCAGTGCTTATGCACAACCTGCCACTTCACTCCGCCGTTGCGAGCCTCTTTGTAATGAACACCGAACGACGTTACTCGATCATCTTGGAGCACAGCGCCGAGGTGCTGCTTGAACATGCACCCATGGCGCAGATAGAGGCATTTTGGGACGCCAACGATACCCGCTACTTCGGGTTGCGCATGGAGGACGAGCACAGCGCACACGCACGAGTGATTGTTACGGACGAAGTCCCCGACGACGAAGATGTGGCGCTTTCCTGTCTGTAGCGAATGGAATCACTCGCCACCTACGAGAGGTGGGGGGCCGGCCAGATGACTTTCAGATCTATTTTCAGATCTGGTGTGCCGACACCACATAACAAAGCCCCCGTAGAAATACGAGGGCTTTGTTGTTTCTGGGGTGTGGAAACAGTTCCCCGAAACGCCACCAGATTGCGGCGATAGAACCCAACAAAGCCATACCTCCATCGCCAGACCAAACATTGTCTGCGCGTCTGCCCCGTTACAAATTCGCGTTACTGCGACGTTGACGGCCTCTCACACCGACCTATAATGCACCCCAACACACCCGCCAAGCCTAGGTTGACCCAGTCAGCAAGCTCAAATCGTGCGGGTTTTTTTTGCCTGGAGAAAAACTGCATGAGGCCCTTCGATAAACCGGCCCTCAGCGTAGAACAGCAATTGGAACTGCTAAAGCAAAGAGGCCTACAAGTCGCCAATGACGACCGGGCCAAGCGTTTCCTCGAAGTGGTCACGCTGTTTCGCCTGAGCCCCTATATGCGCCCCTTTCAGGAACATGGACCCGATCACACCTTTAAGTCGGGTAGCACCCTGAAAGCCGTAGTCGACATTTACAGGTTTGATGGTTCACTGCGACGCATAACCATGGATGCCATTGAGCGGGTCGAAGTCGCCATTCGCGCAACCATCAGTAACCATATGTGCCCCAAATATGGGCACGATTGGATTGCTGATGCGTCAGTCTTCTCGTCGTCCTATTCGCATTCCGAGCTATTACGCCCACTTCGCGAGCAACTGAGCAAAGAGCGGAAAAAATTCGGACGTGAGATTGATCGCATTAAAAGAGGGCGACAGGAAGATGGACTTCAGCAACAGAGAATCGAAAATCGTATGCGCGATAACTATTTTCGATACTACGGCGCGACCTATGCCCTCCCAGAATTGCCGCCCGCCTGGGCAATACTTGAAGAACTCAGCCTCGGAACGGTATCCACCCTCTTCAACGCAATAGGCAGAAGTGCAGACAAGAAAGCTATTGCGACCAGATTCAGCTTGCCATTCGAGGTATTGGCTTCTTGGTTACACACCCTGACCTTCATTCGAAACTGCTGCGCTCACCACTCGCGACTATGGAACCGAGAACTTTCAATTCGACCATCGCTTCCGAAAGAATGGAGTATCCCAAACGCATCCGCCGATAGGCCTCAGCCTAAACAACGGCTTTATATTGTATTGACAATACTCGCGTATCTCACCGATTTGATCAGTCCAGACAGCCAGTGGAAGGTTCGTCTCGAAGAAATCATGGATCATTTGGAACCAGCGAACCTAAGCCTTATGGGCTTTCCAAGTGATTGGAAGCGCCAACAGCAATGGCGTCTCGAATAAAAACCAACACGACAACAAAGCCCTCATAGGAGTACGAGGGCTTCGTTGTTTCTGCGGTTTGGAAAATGGTCTTAGTGACCGGCGCTCTGACCGCCATCGACGTGCAGGATTTCGCCAGTGACGAAGTTGGCGTTGTCCAGATACACAACCGCCTGAGCGATGTCGTTGATTTCGCCCATGTGGCCGACCGGGTGCAGACTGCCCAGCGCTGCATGGGTTTCTTCGCCGTGCATCGGGGTCTTGATGATGCCCGGGGAAACCGCGTTCACCCGAATCCCGCGCTTGGCGTACTCAATCGCCAGGGACTTGGTCGCAGCGTTCAAACCACCTTTGGTCAGCGAAGCCAGTACCGATGGCACACCGTCAATCGCGTGGTCTGTCAGGCTGGTGGTGATGTTGACGACGTGGCCTTTGCCTTGCTTTTCCATCTCGTTGATCGCGAGTTGGGTGATGTAGAAGAAGCCGTTCAGGTTGACCGACAGCACGTTGGCGTAGTCTTCGGCGGTGTAGGCGGTGAACGGCTTGGCGATGAAGATGCCGGCGTTGTTGACCAGGGTATCGATGCGGCCAAAACGTGCGATGGCTTCACGAATCACTTGCTGCGCAACAGCCGGGTCGCCGATGTCGCCTGCCACGGTGAGGATGTCCGGATCGGTGGACGGTTTGATCGAACGCGAAGTGGCGACAACTTTGTAATCCAGATCGCGGAAGGCTTTGACCATGCCGGCGCCGAGGCCTTGGGATGCACCAGTGATAACGATGACTTTTTTCGAATTGCTCATGATGAACCTCTACTAATAAATAATGGTTTGAATAAGTAAGTAATCAGGCTTCGGCGGGGGCCTTGGCCATTTGTCTCAACATTTGTTCGTAGTACTCGACCGACTGCGAACCGGACACCAGGTGGCGACCGTTCAGCACCATGGCCGGGACCGAGTTGATGCCGTGCTGGCGGTAAAACGCTTCAAGCTCACGCACTTCTTTGGCAAATGCGCCGGACGCCAACACCTCTTGAGCCGCCGCCGCATCCAGTCCCGCTTCAGCAGCCAGACTCACCAACGTCTCGCGATCGCTCGGGTTCTGGCCGTCGGTGAAGTAAGCGCGGAGCAGGATTTTCTTGAGTGCGACCTGCCGCCCTTCCTGCAACGCCCACAACAGCAGCCGATGCGCATCAAACGTGTTGTAGAAGTGAGTGCGCTTCTCCAGATCGAACTTGAAACCCAGGGCCGCGCCACGTTCGATCTGCATCGCTTTGCCAGCGGCGACGTCTGCGGCGGTGCGTCCATATTTGCGCATCAAATGCTCGACCGCTTTTTCGCCGACTGCCGGCATGTCCGGGTTCAGTTCGAAAGGCTTGTAGGTCAGCTCCACCGAAATCTCACCGGCCACGTTCTCGATCGCTTGCTCCAGCGCCGTCGCACCCAATGCACACCACGGGCACACCACGTCGGAGATGAAATCGATGGAGACGGACGCGGTCATGATTTGTCCTCCGCCTCAGCCAGTTGCTTTCGGTACTGGGTGGTGGTGATGCCGGCGTAGCCCCAGTTATCGGTGTCGACTTCTTCGATCACGATGTGGGTCAGGTGCGGATCCTTTTTCAGGACGCGTTCCAGGGTTTCAGTGATTTCGGCGATCACCTGAGCTTTCTGCTCAGAGGTAACGCCATCGCGGGTGATGCGTACGCTTACGAAAGGCATGAGGAATCTCCAGTGACCTTCCCTTCGGAATGAATGGGTCGGCGTTGGAGCTCAATGTAGGGAGTTCGCTGGAGGGGATAAAGGTGGGGGCGGGAACATCATTAGTTACTTGGTGTAATGGGTGCATCGGCACTGGAACAAAAAAGGTTTGCATCAAAAATGATGAGTCGCCAACCTCCATTTATCGTAAATTTTAGATATCAACCGAAAAGGTGGATGCTCATGGCAATTCAATTCTTCGACAGCCCGTTCCATGTCACGCATGACGAGGAGGTCGCCAGCAAAATGGCTCTGAAAATGGAGCTTTCGATCTTCATCACTGACTGCATCAAAAAACTGGGCCTCAAACAGAGTGAGGCCGCAGCCAGGTTGAACGTCACCCAGTCACGCGTTTCAGAGTTCACCACTGGTAAGATCGAGAAATTCACGATTGATGCAATGATGGACATGCTGGATAAACTCGGCTTTCGCACCACGTTTACCTTGCCATCCAACGATGCCGCTGCTTTGCCACAGATCGTCATCACAAGTTCATACCCTCTAGACGTGTTCGATAACACTAAAATAAAACGAGGACAAAAACCAACAAACTGAACCAGAAAATGTTCTACCGAAGAATGTAAACAACGATTAAGCGCCATCTCAGAATATCAAAGATACTTTCTTTCAACAATTTCAAAACCGTCTCTCGACTGGCAAAAAGAGTCATTTATAGTTTTTATTAAATCAAACAATTGGCCTTCAACTTCGTGAAAGTCAAGCCTAGGGAGAGACTTTAATGTAATTCCCGCCTCTAGAAGCTTATCCATTACACTTCGCTGATGCTGAGTATAACGATATCCTCCGTCCTCTTTTTTTGAAATTAACTCATTTGAAAACATTATTGTTTTGTTCAACTCCGCAATGAATTTTTTATAACTCTCAGAAACATATACATCACCGACACTAGAATTCTTATATATCAAGTTATACCACTTCAACACATCAAACGACGATCGACTCAATCTATCTCTTTTGTCTACCTCTCCATAAATATAATTAAAAAAGATTGACATGTGCGCTATATGGTTATTTAAAGCTGACGCGCGAGCAGTGCCTACATAGCTAAGAAGTGCTATAGCAATACCTCCAAAAGTTACTAATCCTGCGAGAAGAGAGCCAGTATTTGATATGATCATCAGAGTATATTGGTAGTGACCAGAAAAATTCTTTATGCAGTTATCCGTGAAGCATAACTTCAGAGAGAATACACCCTCTTCAAACCCAGTAAAAACAAACACTGTTAGCGAAATCGCACAGCCAGCCAGCGCAACAAAAATCAAACTGTACGCCAATAGCCTTAAAGCTTTATTATTAGCTAGAATAGCTTGCACTTTCGATCCTTCAAAAATAAGTTGGCGTTAGTTTCTTAAGACGCGCACGTAGAATTTTTGTCATGCGCGGATAAGTGCGCTTTAGAATATTCAGCCGTTCATGGGCTATATAAAATCTTCTTGAGTACCAATATGTCGCTCGTTTTTCAGCAACATCACGCTCCAGCCGACTCACAATTTGAATTGAACGACTTATATCTCGTTTAGATGGCAATGGATAAACCGCAAGCAACCTATTTTTTAGAGGCTTATGTTGATTATGGCCCACTCGTGCAAGTTTATTTACTCGACCCATACATCTATTGAAATCATGGCGGTACGCGTGAGTTAATCGATAGGCACGCTCACTAGATATAGTCTCAACATTTCTGACGGCCGCCCTAATACGTCGAACTTCGTCAGATGGCAATCTGGGCTCGGAGAATGACACTCTAAGGCCGTGCACCGTGAGAGGCTCCGAAGAGGTATAAAAAACTCGCGACTTTCCAGAGTTTAAAGGTAAGTCTTTAGATATAAGCATCTGTTCCACTACGCTTCTTGCAAAAGCAAAGTCATAGTTTGAAGTTCTGCTCGAGATCGTAATATCGTCAACAAACCTAGTATAAACCAAGTTCTTCTTTCTAAGCCTATCCACCACATGCGCTTCAACATCATGCAAGCATAAACTAGCCAAATAACTTGATGTTAACGCCCCTTGCACCAGATGGGAGTTATACGTACATATATCAGTCAACACCGATGATACATCTTCAGAATATTTCAGCAGATCATGAAAAACCCCATAAACCAAGTCTTCACTAACATTATCAAAAAAATCTTTTACGTCGAGTTTTAGCAACGACTTTGCACCGCAATGCGCCTTGGCACATGCGATGTAATCTCGAGAATCTATATTATTTTTTTCGTCACGCTGATTTGGAATAGATCCAAACAAATGAGAAGGCCAACCGATTACGCGAGGATTAGATAAGATTCTAGTATTTATGCGGCGCTGTAACAACCTAATTAAGAAGTGGGGATTGTGAATCCTTCGAACCCCGCCATCACTTTTAGGTATTTCAGTTTTAATGTATCGCAGCTCGCTGGGCATCATTAAAACCGACTCAAAGTCTTTCAGGCTAACTGCGAGAATTTGAATAAGATTATCTACACTACCGATCGAGTTTTTAGATACCTTGAACCCTCCAGCAGCGCTAGCATCCATTGCCATCTAAACCACCAAATAAGTGTAGGCGTCGCCAGCTCATACAATAGAGCAGTTAGGAGAAATGTTGCATTCATTGACATAATGCGCCGATAGCTACCAAATCTCCTATGGCTAACCTACCGTCAATCACTGCTCCGGGTCAGGAGAAGGCGCATGGTGCCCCCCCATCCGGCAAGCCCACTAATAAATCATCAGTGAACGCCTTTTCACAAAGGCTTGCTCAGCGCCGTTACATGTCAACTGCCGCAAACAAGCGATACGCTTGCGCAGGAATAATCTAGCTCAATGATTTGATGATGGCAATAAAATGGCACGCCTAACTTAATTATCTAGATTAATCAGTCGCTTATCTAACAGCCTCCTCCCAATCTCGGATGATTAATTTTTCCCTAAAATTGTCAAATGACTATTTTCCTCACAAATCCCCTTCGCCAGCCACCATTTCGCCACGCTTGCAGCACTCCTACCCACACGCTAACCTTCGATCGCCGCTGCCAAATCAGCGACCGGGCGTAGGAACCCGAGTTAATCAAGGCGCAATAGCGCCTCACCAACGATTGCAGGCGCTTTTTTGTTCCTGCGATATCGTGCAATGGTGGCTGTGCGCGGGACACCTTCGGGTGTGCCGGGTGCCTTGATTCCCGGTTTTCCTACCCCGCGTACGGCCGCCACCTAATCCCGTAGGAAAGGAAGGTTGCGGCTCCCAACAGTCAAGGAGCTAGACAATGCACAAAAACAATCCGTACAAAATCAGTATCCGCACTACCCTCGCGATACTGCCCACCGGCCACCGCCCAAAAACCGGAGGTGCCCAATGACCAACCCCAAAGACCTTAAAACCATCGGCCTCACCCCTTTCTCCTACCACGCCAACGAACCGCTCTTCCGCATCAACGCCGGCGTCCCGGTCATTGCAGCCCTCTCCCACGCCTCCGATCTGCTCCACGTCGCCAAACTGCTCGCGTCAGACGCGGCCATGGTTCGCGACACCGACCGGCACGCCTGGGCATCGCATTATTTGCAGGATATGAGCAAGGCGATCATTGATGATGTGGTGAAGGTGTTGGACGCGCCATGTAACAACCGAGCCAGTAACGTCGCGCCATAAACAAATCGCACGCATGAAAAAGCCCCGAATCAATCGGGGCTTTTTGCGTAAGTCGGTCATCGACCCACTGGCTGATTCGGGTGGTATCGATCACTCACGCTACTGTCTATCGGCTCCTCCCCCCGAACCGACTGAGCCACCGCTTCGATAATCGCGGCCCAAATATCCGGCCTTGCCAGCACAGGCATTTCCTTTGCCAACACGTTGCTCAGCTTCCCTTCGTTTTGCTCTATGGATCGCAAGAGCCGATCAGCCTGGTGATCAGGCATTTCAACGACTTCCTTGATTGCCTGTCTGGCCCTTATGTGGCTGCGCAAATACCGCGACTCTTCACGCATCTGTTCGGTGATGGTGCGGCGAATGACGTTAGACATGAAAACAACGTGTGGCCCCAGGTTCGGATAGCGCCACACCGGGCGGGCCTGATCCTGGCCTGTGAATTCAATATTCGAGACCACGCCATCAGGGTATTGCGTACGCGTATTGGCGAATGCTACCTGGTCTCGTATGCCCTGCATGAGCGGTTTTGAAACCTGATCCAGCACGCTGTCATATAGACGCCGCTCAGCAGAGTCGTCGGTGATAACAGCTGAAATCGGAAGAATCACCGGGTCTGGAATGGCTCCATCACGACGCAAAATGTCGTTGATCAGGAAGCGATGGACCCGGCCGTTGCCATCAGCCAGCGGATGGATATAGACGAAAGCGAACGCTGCTACCGCGCTGCGCATGACCGGGGATTGCCCTTGAGTACGATTCAGAAAGACGCGGATGCCTTCCAACATCCGCTCCAGATCGCCTTCCGGGGGAGCGACGTAATGGACAATCTCCTGATAACGGACAGTTTCGCCAACAAACACCGGAGATTGCCGAATCCCCATACGTGTCAGTGTGGTCACTGCGCCAAGGATTTCTTCTTGCATATCAGCCAGTGCAGCATCGGTGAGCGGCAGTTCGCCCTGACCGGTTCGTCGCGCCAATACATCTGCGAAACGCTGGATACGCGTAGAACGATCCGCCTCCCCTTCAATGGCGAAGCTGGCTTTGCTTTCCCTGAGCGTCATCCATGCGGCGGCGCGCAGCAGAAGCGCTTCGCCAAACTCTGCAGTCAGTTGACCGAAGAGGTGAGGCACATCGAGGTCCGCTGCTGACTGGACTGCTGCTGTCTTGACGACAACTGGGCAGAAATAGCGCGTGCCTGGCAGGTTGTCATTCACCCGCCAACGCTGCACTTTCACCGCAGCTTCGGGTGACGCTGCCACCATCAGATCGGCGTTAATGGCGTCGACATACTTACCGCCTATAGGCTCGGGCGCTTGCAGTTGCCCGCCGGTGAGCCACTCAAACAAGAACGCTGACCTGCGGGCATATTGGCCGGTGGGCTCGTCATTCAACCAGCCTTGTAACGGTGCAGGACCCACCTTGGTAAACAGTCTGGTCAAGAACTCAAGGTTCGGGACTTCATGCCGCAGGTGAAATTGCAGATGGGATGAAAAGTCCGGATCGGGGCGCATGTTTTCCGTATAGGTCTCAATACGAAAACCGTCTTCGACCTGAGTTGACCGTCGGCTACCGACCTGACTTAACACGGGTAGCCGTGCCATCGGCCGCACGTCGAATGTCGTCGCTAGCCAAGCCGCACCGATGGGGTCTACGGGAAACTCGCTCACGTCACACTCCTTTTAAATCCTCGGCCAAATCAAACCGCCATAAATGGAGATTAACGATCAAAATCAGGTTTTGCTGCATAAAAATGATTATTTTTTGGGACTAATGCATAAAAACGAACATTTAGAGCACTTCAAATTGAGCTCTACCAATGGAATTGGTGCACCGTCGAACTGACCTCAAACGCATAAAAACGATTTTACTTGCTCAAAAACGATCATAAATCTGGCTTTTTGCACAAAACCGTTTCGAACCGGACAATTTCACTGAACCCCTCACACGCTGAAACCCGAAACGTCGCTGCCTTTTCATCCAAAAAAAAGCCCCGAATCGGTCGAGGCATTTTTTTGGTTTTGGTCATTTCAGTAGGGATGCAATCAAGCGACGATCACGGTTTGCACAGTAATCTGCTTCAGCGCATAAAACGGCGCAAGCGCTGCTTCATCCGCGGTGGAGCCGGTAATCAACCGCCACTCCCGCTCAATCGGCGTCCAATGTTGTTGCCGGGCACGCCCGAGCTTGTCGGTGTCAGCAAGCACAACAATCTGCGCCGCCCGTTTGATGATGCATTCCTTCAAATAAGCCTGCTGCGCACTCGCCTCACACAAACCAAACTCCGCAACCACGCCATCCGCACCCAGAAAGGCCTTGTCGACACTGAGCCGACTCAACGTCAGCTCCGCCAGCGGCCCCAACGTGCTCATGCTCGAACCGCGCAGATCGCCGCCGATCAACGTCAACCGAATACCCGGCGCATTGGCCAGGGTCATTACGGCAAGCAAATTGTTGGTCACCACATGCACGTCTTGTCGCGAACACAGATGATGGGCCAGTGCGGCGCACGTGGTGCCGCCGTCGAGCAGCACGGTATCACCATCCTGAACGTGGGCCGCCGCTGCCTGGGCGATGGCATCTTTCTGTTCCCACTGGGATGTCTTGCGTTCTTCGAGCGAGGCTTCCGGCTCATGAACGCCGACCACCGCAGTTGCGCCGCCATAGGTGCGCACCAGGTGCCGCTGTTTGGCGAGCATGGTCAGGTCGCGCCGTACCGTGGCTTCCGAGACTCCGAGTGCCGCGCTCAATTGCTCGACGTTGGCATCGCCAATTCGCACGAGATCGAGGATGGCGCGGTGGCGTTCGGAGGCTTTCATGGCGGGTCTCGTTGTGGGGACGGTGGTCGATCTTACACGACCGAGCCCCTGCGCCTCATCCCCGTCGCGTGGCAAGCTCGGCGCCCTGGCGCAGCGCTTCGAGCAGGCTGCGCTCATCGGCGATGCCTTTGCCGGCGATATCAAACGCGGTGCCATGGTCGACCGAGGTGCGGATCACGTCCAGGCCCACGGTGACGTTTACGCCCGCTTCCAGACCGAGCACTTTGACCGGGCCGTGGCCTTGATCGTGATACATCGCCACCACCAGATCGAAGTCGCCGCGACCGGCGCGGAAGAACAGCGTGTCGGCAGGCAATGGGCCGGTGACGTCGAGGCCGCGTTCTTGCAGCAGCTTCACCGCAGGGATGATTTTTTCCTCTTCTTCGCCATAACCGAACAGTCCGTTTTCACCGGCATGGGGGTTGATCCCGCAAACTCCAATTCGCGGGCGAGCAATGCCGGCCTTGATCAGTGTCGCGTTGCCGCGCTCGATGGTGCGCTGGACCAGGCCCGGTTCGATCTTGCGGATCGCGTCGATGATGCCGATGTGGGTCGTGACGTGAATCACCCGCAACTGCGGCGCCACGAGCATCATCGAGACTTCGTCGACGTTGGTCAGGTGCGCGAGCATTTCGGTGTGGCCGGGGTATTTGTGGCCGCCGGCGTGCAGCGCTTCCTTGTTCAGCGGTGCGGTGCAGATCGCGTCGATCTGGCTGGCCTCGGCGAGTTGCACGGCGCGGGCGATGTATTGATAAGCAGCGTCACCGGCGATGGGCGACAACTCGCCGAACGGCAGGTCGTCGGGGATCAGGTTAAGGTCGATGCAGTCAATGGTGCCGGCTTCGTACAAGGCTTGGGAGGCGTCCTCGATGCGGCGCACTTTGGCACTTCCGCCGACGATGACGTTGGCCTGTTCGAGGCGACGGGCATCGCCGATCACCAGCGGCCGGCATTGTTGGTAGACGATGTCGTGAGTCAGGCTCTTGACGATGATTTCCGGGCCGACGCCAGTGGCGTCGCCCATAGTGATGCCGATGATGGGCAGGTAGTTAGCCATAGTGTTCATTCGAGTCCTTGGATTCGTGTGCGTTGGGGCGGGGAGCGATCGGCGCTGTCGCTCAGGTGTTGCCATGCCGCATATAAGGCGTTGTCGGTACCGAACGCGCCGGCCTTGGTAACGATGCCGGGACGATGGCCCTGGCGGGAAACGGTCGGGCGGGCGAAGGCGACGCCGGCTTCGATTTCGGTCAGCAGTTGCAGGCTGTCGATGCCGACGGTGGTCAATATGGCCCGAGCGGTTTCGCCGCCGGTGGCGATCAGGCCGCCGACCTTGGCGAAGTGCGGTTCGACCAGCACGGCGAGCATGGTCGAGAGTTGCGCGCCCTCTTGGGGATCGAACGCTTCATCGCGGCCGATGCGCAGCAGCAGGTCACTCCAGCCGTCCAGTTGCTCGCCAATGCGCGATTGCCAGAGCGACCAATCGCCGTGGGTTGAACCCTGACGAAGGACTTCAGGCGGTATAACCAGTTCGCTGACGCCGCCACGCTCTTTGAGCCGCTCGCATTGTCGCTCGCAGACGCCGGAGAGGCTGCCGACGAGGATCAGAATCGGCGCCTGGCTTTTTTCGAGGGCCGCAGGCTCGACAACCGTGAACTGTGCTTCGGATAAATCAGGAAGACTGGCGATTTCCCGTGCAAGACCACCCGAACCGATCCAGAACAGCGGCTGATCCATCGACGCGGTCAAGCGAGCGAGGGTCAGCAGGTCGTCTTCGGTCTGCGCATCGACGATCAGCGCCTGCGTGCCATTGCCGGCAATTTCAGCAATGTGCCGCTCGAGCGCTTTTTCGTTGCCGCGCAAGGTGTCGAGGTCGAGCTTCGCGGTGCTCAGGCCTGCGGCAATCAGCATCGCCTCGACATCGGCCGGACGGTCGGCGTTTTCCAGTTTCCAGGTGTCGGTGGTTTCCAGCGGCTGGCCGTTGACGAACACGCGACCGCCGCGCAACGTGCGCCCGGTGGCCGGGAACGCCGGGGCGACGATGGCCAGGCCGGCCAACGGTTGCAGGGCGGCAACCTCAGCCGCCCAGTTGCCACGCAGCGTCGAATCGATTTTTTTGTACAGCCGTTGCCCGGGTTTGTGCAGCGCTTTGAATGCCGCGACCGTGCGCTCGGCAGCCCGCGCGGGTGGGAGGCGCCGAGTGTCCGTATCCGCGGCAATCACTTGAGCGTCAGCCTCGTCATTCAGGGGGTCGAGGGTAACGACCGTTTGCATCCCCACGCTGGCAAAGCCGATGGCGCAATCTGCCGCGCCGGACAGATCGTCAGCGATGATCAGAATCCTCATCGCAAAGCCTCCTGCTTTTGAGGTTCGATCCCCGGTTCAGGTATGACGACAGGATTGCGCTGCTGCACGCGTTTGGCGACGGCGGCGGTGAGTAACGGCGCGAGGATCGCGGTGACCACGACGCAGGCGGCTACCAGTATGGTCGCGCTCTTGGCCGCTTCGGCGTACACCGGGTTGGCTGCCGCAATCAGTGCAGGGACGGCGGCGGCATTCCCGGCGGTGGTGGCTGCGGCAACACCCGCGACGCCCGTGCCACCGGTCAAACGATCGGCGAAGAACAGCGGAATGCCGGTCAGCACAACCACTGCAACGCCCATACCGAGACCCAGCAAACCGGCCTGCCAGACGTTATGCAAGTCCAGACTGGCGCCGAGTGCAAGGGCAAAAAACGGGATCATCACCGGGACGGCCTTGGCCAGAAAGTCGCGCATGTCACGGTCGAGGTTTCCCAGCAACATACCGAGGGCCAGTGGCAGGATGCTGCCCACCAGCGTCGGCCAAGGGAAAGCCGACAGGCCGGCGATGCCCAAGGTGACCATGGTCAGAAAAGGCCCGGACTCCAGGGACATGACCGAATAGGCGCCGACGTCTTCGGATCGACCGTATTGCCCCATCAGCGCCATGTACAAGCCGCCATTGGTGTCGTTCATCGCGGCGACGACCGCCAGCGTTGAAATGCCGGCGAAGAGGCCAGACGAGATCGGCTGCTCGCCGAGAAAATGCCCGAGCACAATACCGATCAACACGGCGATGCCGACTTTGGTGATAAGCAGCGTGCCGCCCTTCTTCAGCAGATAAGGTGTGGCCTTGATATTGATGCTCGCGCCCATGCAGACGTAGAACACCGCGAGGATGGGTAACGCCCCGGTGAACAGCGCATTGGTGAAAGAGCCGAAAAACTTCGGTGTGTCAGGAAGGAATGTAGCCACCAGTGAGCCAATCAGCAGCGGGACAATCATCATGCCGCCAGGGATGCGTTCAATGGTGCGCTTGATAGGAATTTGGGCCACGAGGGTCTCCTTTTATAATTGTTTGGTAAGACGTACTTCACCTCGAAACTGACTGATTCGATCATTTGGTGATTGAGTCAGTCAAAATAATCTTAGGCTTTCGTTCTTAATTGCGCAAACCAATCATTCAAATGATCGTTTTGATCATTTATGGAGGAAACCTGTTTTTTCACAAATACCTTTGCCAGCCACCGCAGTAGCCGCCCTCAGATAAAGAAAAGCGGCAAGGTCGAGCATTCACACACCCCAAAAAAAATGCCCAAACCTCCCGGCCTGAGCATTTTTTTGACCCTGATCACCCAACATTCCCAAAAAACCTCGACTCTATGTAAGCCTCCAACCATCGGACGCAGCATCAATTCGCTACTAAACTCGGGACAAGCGTGTTCAGGTGCAGGATTATAGCCAGCACGTATCGCCCAACCGGCGGCCAGGTACTCAACAATAGCCAGCCCACTTTAGAGGGCATTACCCAATGGATAGCAGAACCCTACGCAACCTCATGCGCATTGTTCAGACCGGCTCTTTGTCGGCGGCGGCAGAGCATTCCTGTTTAACCGTGCAGGCGTTGGCCGCGCAGTTGAACAAGGTCGAAGAACAGTTCGGTTTTCGGTTGTTTCGTCGCTCCAACAAGGGGTTGACCCTGACCACGCAGGGCACGGAACTCACGCCTTACATGGACAAGGTGTTGGTTGCCACGCGGCAACTGGAAGAAAAAGTCGCCGCGTTGAAGGTGCCTGGGCAGCGCACGCTCAAGGTAGCGCTGAACACGACGCTGTCGGCTGACTTCAATCGGCGAATGATCGGACGCCTGATTGAGGTGTTTCCCGACTATCAGCTGGAATTCAGCTACGCCGAGTCGATGGAAAACCTCAGCAAGCTGAAGAACGAAGACTTTGACCTGGCGGTGCTGATTGGTCCGCAGAAGCCGGGATTGCCCAGCATCATCCTGCCCGAGGTCCAGGTGCAGGTGGTCGGTGCGCATTGCGGTCAGGAACATGATCCGCTGGTGCTGCTCGGCAACAAGTTTCAGGTGCGTCCGGCAGACGATTGTCCGTATTCCCACAGCTTCTTGCGCTTTCTCGACGCGGGTCTGGGCAATTACGAGTCGGGCAAGCGGATGGTCTATTCGTGCAGCGAAACCCTGACGCTGTCGTTGATCACCCAGATGGACGGCCTTGGCATGGTTTCGCGGGATGCAGCCCAGCGCAATGGCCTGACGATTTTCCCCGGCTTCGAGGATGCCCTTGAAGTGCGGCTGGCGATCAATAATCCTGAGTTGTCGGGCCAGGCTTTGCACGATGTGGTCGACCTCCCGCTACATGAACGAGCCGAGCGCAATGTACGCAGCCGTTCCCACCGCAACGGAGAGAAAGAGGTTTTTGCTGAAATACGCACATAACAACGTCGGAATCGCGGCATAAAATTCCGGGCGATCGAGCTGCACGTGCTGATCCTTGATCAACAACGGCGTGAGGCTGATTGCAGCGACGATCGCCACCGGCAGGTATTCCAGCGCCCGGGCGACGAAGGGCGGCCAATGGTCAGTGTTCACTTGCAGCGGCAATGCGCGCGGCAAGAAGGTCACGGCCATCATCAGCACAACGACCAGAATCAGGAACGTTTGGTCAGGCATACGCCCACCCCGCAGCCCACAAATGTGGCGATGAATACGTTGAAGGGCGAGCTGCCGACCAGGCTCAGCACGCCCATGCAGGCGACGGCGGCCAGTGCGGCGATGAGTTTGTTACGCGTGTTGCACAGCGACACCAGCACGTAGAGCATCATCGCGGTCAACGCGTAGTCGAGCTGATACTGGATCAAGTGCGCCGCATACTGCGCGCAAATCGCCCCCAGCAAACCGCCGAGCACCCACGAGGTGTGGCAATACAGATTGAAACCGATCAGGTAACGCACGTTGACGGGCGAGCCTTTGCCCAGTTTGACGCTGTGAAAAGCGAACGACTCATCGGTCAGCCCACCCGCGTAACACCAGCGCTCCATTCGGCTGAGGCCCATTGCCTGCAACGCCTTGGCCATGTAGACCGACATCAGCATGTGCCGCGCGTTGATCAGAAACGTGGTGAGGATGATGGTGGTCAGCGACGCACCGCTGGAAATCAGCGCGAGGGCGGCGAACTGCGAAGCGCCGGCATACACGAACAGGCACATGGCGACCGGCAACCACACAGGCAACCCGGCATTCACCGCCATCAAACCGAACACAAACGACACCGTGAAGTAACCCGCAACCACCGGGCTGGCTTCGGCGAAGGTGCGCGAAGCGTGCGGCTCGACCATCAGCGGCTGGCTGCTGGACGTCTCATTCATAGGTCCCTCTCAAATGTTCTTTCGCCCCGCGGCTCGCAAAAACCCTGGGCACTCCAGAAGCGCTGGCCGGCAAGGTTAGCATCGTCGACAAACAGGAACATCCGCAGCACGCCCACGCGCTTCATGTCTGACGACGCTGCTTCAACCAGGCGTTGACCGACGCCTTGGCTGCGGTAATCCGGGCTCACGGCGAGGTGGTTGATCGTGCCGCGACTGCCGAGCATTCCGCCCAACACCGCGCCGACGATTTCGCCGCTGACGTCCAGTGCGATAAACGCGGTGGTGGTCTTCTGCACCAGCACACTGCGCAGGCATTTGGCGTCCTGCCATTCACAGAAAGACACTTCTTCGAATTGCCGAAAGAAGCGTTCCAGGCGCTGTGCATCCTTGGCCGTGGTGCGCCGCAGCATCACCGGTGCGGGGCACTCGGCGAGGCTGGTCACGGTGTTGTACTGTTCAGCGAACAATGTCGAAAGCGGTCCCGGGCCGCGAGAAAGAGATCGCCAGAATCTGCCGGTACGCCATGTCGTGAGAATGGGTATTGCGTGCCGGTGTCACGTAGTGACGCATGTCGCGATCGAGAAAGTAGGTGGTGTCGAGGATTTCCTGATACGTCGTCGAGGCCAGGTGCTCCTGGTTTTCCGTGTCGTACAACCGGCTCTCTGCCCCTTCAACGTTATTGCGTCCCCAGAAGTGCACGCCGCTGAACGGATAACCGTCGCAGTGAATACCTTCCGGGGTGATTTCCAGTTGTTTGCCGGGCTTGATCTCGATGCGGATCTGATGAATCTGGCACTGCCAGATTTCGTCGTGCAACTCAGGTGGCAAAACGTTTTTGTACACTTCGAAGTCGGTGTCGATCAGGCTGCGCATCACCGGCGAACTGATGATTTCATCAGAGAAGTCTTGGAAGTGCCGAACCATCCCGCCAACGTAACTGTTGTTCGCCTTGGACTGAACATAGGCGCGGTGTTCCAGTTGCTTCAGATCGCGCGTGACCGGGTTGTACTCGAAATCGCTGTAGCGACGGTAGCGCATGCCCGCCTCGGACTGTCCGTAGTAACTGTCCGGCTCCATGTTTTCCCAGCTTTTGGTCAATCTGACGAAATCGTTGAAATGACCGAAAAGATTGAAGTCAGCACCCCGGACGTTCGCATATTTGTCACGCCGTAGAAATTCGCCCACTTCTTTGTTCAAAACGATCATTTTAAAAATCTCCGTGCATTTAGCTGCCTAATCTAGAGAGCACAGGATTTACGTCCATGAGAAAGAATTTGAGGCATATCAAGCGCTGCTTGAAACGAAGCATGACGTTGCTTTAGTTTGACTTTTTACGATCGAAAATGGCCTTTTTATGCGTTTTTCAACGGTTCTCAAGCGAAAAAAAACCCCGAGCCAGTCGGGGTTCTTTAGTGAATGTTGAACACTCAGTCGATCATCAGAAGATGTTGATCGGGTAATCCACGAACACACGCACTTCGTTACCGCTGACGTTGTACTCGCTGGATTTCTGCGAGACACGCAGGATCGAGCTGCGCAGTTTCACGCTCAGGTCTTTGGCCGGGCCGCTTTGCACGACGTACTTGAACTGGTTGAAGATTTCACGCTCGGTGCCGCCTTCGCTGGTGGACGTGGTGATGTTGTCACCGCGCACGTAGGCGAAGTTGTAGCTCAGGCCAGGAACGCCGAATGCGGTGAAGTCCAGGCCGTAGCCCAACTGCCAGCTGCGCTCGTCTTCGGCGTTGAAGTCAGACCAGTAGGAGTTCGCCAGGTAGATGGTGTTGCCGCCGTCGCCGACACGACCTTGGTCCTTCTGGTAACCGCCGTAGGCGTAGCCCAGATTGCTGTCGCCGGTGCTGCGCTGGTGCGCGAGGGTGAACGAGTGCGGGCCGGTGGCGAAGGTCGCCGCCAGGCTCCAGATTTTGTTGTCGTCGCCGGTAGCGCCGCTTTCGCGAACGTAGGAATCATCCAGCTTGGTGCGATAGCCGTTGAAGTCCAGGGTCAGGGACTGATCCTTGTCGATCGGGAACACGTAGTTGGCGTTCACGTATTGCTTCTTCAACACGTCTTCAACGTCGGATGCGTACAGCGCCGCCTTGAATTGTTCGGTGAACTGGTAGCTACCGCCCAATACGTTGATCGACTTCAGACCGCCACTGTCACGGCCTTCAGCGCTTTTGCGCGATTCGGCGGTGAAGCGACCGGCGTTCAGCTCCAGGCCTTTGATCTCCTTGGAGGTGATCAAGGTGCCGGTGTAGCTTTCCGGCAGCAGGCGCGAGTTGTCGTAGCTCAGTACCGGCAGGGCCGGCATCTGGTCGCCGTAGGTCAGCGTGGTGCTGGAGACACGGAATTTGACTGCTGCACCGCCTTTGGACAGGTCGTCAGCCGCGTTGCCGCTGTCGCCCTTTTTAAAGAAGTCGATGCCTTGTGCGCCGGTGCGACCCTTGCCGCCATCCAGACGCAGTGCGTACAGACCGAAAGCATCCACACCGACACCGACGGTGCCTTGGGTGAAGCCGGACGAGAACGTGCCGATGGCCGCTTGGCCCCATTCGGCTTTGTCCGCACGACCGTCTTTGTAATCACGATTGATGTAGGCGTTGCGCAGCAGCACTTTGAGGCTGCTGTCTTCAACAAATCCCTTGGATTCGGCCTGGTCGTTAGCCATGGCCTGTGTAGCGCTCAACATCCCCAGAGCGATCAAGCTGATTCGCTTATTCAACATTTTGTTTTTTTCCTTATTACCGGTTGATACGCGCTGTGTCGAACGGCTGAAACGGCGCTATCGCACTCTTTTTTCACCCCAAAACAAAAAGGCCCGCCCACGAAGAAATCGTGGCGGGCCTTTTTATTATTTTATGAGTCATGGCGGTTAGCCACAGGCGTTGGGCGCGATCGTAGCCGCGCCCAGAAGGCTGTGTCAATTTGATGAATCGTCTATCCATAGGCGAAAAACATCTAAGCGGACTGAGCAAGCCAGGACGCGAACGCTTGCGGCTTACCAAGCCAAGGGCTGATATCGACCACCGTGAAATGACCATTTTGCTCCAACGCCAAGGTCGGAAAACCTTGACCACCGACACGGGCCAGCAATGCGCGGCTGTCCTTGATGTGGCGATCCGAGTCGGTGCTTATGAAGGCTGACGCAAAGGCATCAGGCTCAAGTCCAATCTCTTTTGCCAGCTCAAATAACACCGCCTCATCGGCAATCCGCCTCCCTTCCACGTAATGGGCGGTTTGCAAACGCCCCAGCAACTCAAGCCCACGGCCGGCGATGTGTTCGGCGGCCAGCACCGCAGCGATTGGCGGGGTGGAATCGAACACCGCCGTGTCGTCGCGTAGCAAACCTTCGAAATACGCTTCGCCAAATGGCTGGCCGGTGTACTCGGCGATTCGGCGGTCGTGGGGCATCACATAGTTGCGCAATTGTGGCGAAACGGCTTTGCGGTTGGCACCGCTCATCATGCCGCCACCGTGGGCGATCACTGGCAACACGCCTTGGGCGGCGTGCACCAGCGGTTTGGCGCCGTAGCACCAGCCGCACAAAGGGTCGTAAATATAGTGAAGGATCATGGAAAGACTCCGGCAATCAATCAGGGAAACTCAGTGCCGGCAGACTAATCCTCGGACCGTTGCGGAAAAACGCTGGAATGGCGTTCAGTCTGTTTCATGAATCGGTCGAATAGCCTCGACGAATCTCTGTAGTAATCTCGACACAGCTTGAAACAATCGAACAACGAAGCTTTTCAAGAATAATTAACGGAAGTAAATAACAAGCATTACCATTCGCACCCTCGAACTCTTCTACCCTTTCGGATGCGCTTCAGATGCCTGCCCCCTTCCGCCTTATGCCCGCCACCCTTGGGCTTTCTGCTTTTCTATCTGCCGGTTTCACTTGCGCCGCGACCACCGTTTTACCCGAAACCTCGATCAGTGCCGAAGCGGAGGCCGACGATCCGCGAGTAAAGGAAACCAGCACCGCCACCCGGACTGCGACTCCGGTGCGCTACGTGCCACAAGCCATCGACTCGATTAAAACCTCGAACGTCTCGGATTACGGCACCAATGATCTGGGCACTGCATTGAGCGGCATCCCCAACGTCAGCAGCGGTGCAGACACTCGTTTCGACAGCCTGCGTATCCGCGGTTTCGATGCGAGCAACGACTTCTACCTCGATGGCATTCGTGACGACAGCCAATACGTGCGCGACTTGCACAACATCGAGCGTATCGAAGTCCTCAAAGGGCCGGCCGCCGTGTTATACGGGCGTGGCAGCCAGGGCGGAATCGTCAACCGGGTCAGCAAACTGCCCGAGTTCGGCCGCCGTTCGACCATCGAAGCCCAGGGCGGCAGCGATGATTTACGCAGCCTTTATGCCGACCTCAGCACCGATCCGTCCGAGAACATCAGCCTGCGCCTGAACATGGGCAACATGGATCAGAACAGCTTTCGCGAGGGTGTCAGCGGCAACCGCCAACTGTTCGCGCCATCCATGAGCTGGCAATTGACGCCGGACCTGAACTGGTTGGTGCAATACGAATACAGCCGTTACAACCGCACGCCGGATCGCGGTATTCCTGGCGTAAACGGGCGCCCGGCAGACGTAGGACGCGATACGACCTACGGCAGCGAGCACGATTTCATCGACGACAAGTCGCAATCCCTGCGCTCCAAACTCAGCTATGAACTGAGCGACAACTGGCAGCTGCGCCACACCCTGGGCGTGTTCAAGCTCGACAGCGATTTCGACAACACGTACCTGACCGGATACACCCCGGCCACCAACAAGGTCACGCGTCAGCATTGGCAGCAAGACCTGACCACCCGCAATGTCTACAACAACGTCGAACTGGAGGGAGGTTTCGACACCTTCGGCCTGGAGCATCGCCTGCTGACCGGGATCGAGATCGGCAGTCAACGCCGCGATCCGACCCTTTACAACGCGGCCACTTCCGGACCGGGCAGCTCGCCGGTGCCGGCGCTGGACCTGCACAACCCGAATCGCGATCTGCGCCACACCGGCCGCATGCAGGTGTCCAGCGACAACCACACCGAAGTCGAAAGCCGTGCGGTGTACGTGCAGGATCAATTGCGTCTGAACGATCAATGGCAACTGCTGGCCGGTTTGCGCTACGACACGTTCGACATCGAATCGACCAACAAGCTGCGCGACATTTCCGAAGACCGTGACAGCCACAGCACAAGCCCGCGTGTAGGCCTGGTCTGGACGCCGCTGCAGAATCATTCCTTCTATGCCTCCTGGACCAAGACGTTCTCGCCAGTGGGCGGCGGCTTGATCGGCATCACGCCCGGCGCGGCCGGTAACAGCAACGACTTGAGCCCGGAGCTGACCAAGCAGAAGGAAATCGGCGTGAAGAGCGACTGGCTCGACGACCGCCTGAGCACCACCCTGGCAATCTACGAACTGGAACTCTACAACCGCCGCACCAGCGATCCCCTCAACCCGACCGTCACCTTGCTCTCGGGCCTGCAACGTTCCCGCGGGATCGAGCTGACCGGCACCGGTAAAATTGCCGGCAACTGGTACGTGCGCGGTGGCGTGGGCGTACAGGACGCGACGGTCGAGAAGGACAACAACGGCTTTGAAGGCAAACGCATCAGCAACGTGGCCAAGCACAACGGCAGTCTGTTCCTGACCTGGAAACCGGAAATGGGCTGGTATGCGGAAACCGGGTTGACCTTGGTCGGCCAGCGTTACGCCGATAACCTCAACACCGTCGTACTGCCGGGTTATGGCCGTTGGGATGCACTGGCCGGATTCCGGCAGAAGGATTGGGACTTGCGTGCGGCACTGAACAACATCAGCGACAAGACCTATTACTCGTCGGCCACCAGCGCGGCGCAGATTCAACCCGGCGAACCGCGCAGCCTGGTGGTGACGGGGACCTACAGCTTCTAAACACTGCTGATGTGTTCCCACCAATCACCTGTGGGAGCGAGCCTGCTCGCGATGGCGGCGGGTCAGTCAACGTTAATGTGACTGCCAGGCCGCCATCGCGAGCAGGCTCGCTCCTACAATGGTCAGGGTGTAGCTTACAAATCCATCGCCCATAAAAAAGCGCCGCCATCCCGGCAGCGCTCTCATCAATCCTTTGTTTTTTCTTCTTATCCTTCCATCACATCCCACAACGCTTCCAGTTCCGCCTCGCTGAATAAACCAGCGGGGTAGCGCTCGATCATCATCCGGCGCGGATCAGGTTCTCTGATCTGACGCGTTCCATTGGACTTCAACCAGTGCGCCAGGACCTGGAGCGATTCGCTATTAACTGCCAGGGGATGCAACGCCCGCTCTCTCACTACGTTCACTTCGGCGTTCATTTCAGCGCTCTCTCCTGGTTCGTGAGCGGCTAACTTATCCAAGGTTTATGACAGAACATCGAAGTCCTCCCCCTCCCTGTTTCACTCCGTGACAGATACAAGAGCTGTGCCAATGTTTCCCAAGTGTCGACAAGTGGATACAAAGAAGCCCGCAGTCCTTTGGGGCTGCGGGCTTCTGGGTGAAGAGCGGGGATAAACCGGCGTCTTGGTGATTTTTCAGCCGGTTCAGGCTGTTACAACCCCACTCACTCCTTGTGCGGCGCCGGCTGTTGTTGGGTAAGGCAGTGGATGTTACCGCCCCCCAGTAACAGTTCGCGGCCCGGCACCATCACCACTTCATGCTGCGGGAATAGCGCCTGCAGAATCTCTTTCGCAGGACCGTCCAGCGGGTCGTCGAAACTCGGCGCGATAATGCCGCCGTTGACGATCAGGAAGTTCACGTAGGAACCGGCCAGACGCACGCTCGGATTACGCTCCTGAGTCCCGTCCACCGGATCCACGCCGGCACACTCTTCCTCGGTCGCATACAGCGGTCCCGGGATCGGCATCTTGTGCACCGTGAATGGGCGACCCTTGGCATCGGTGCTGCTTTCCAGCACTTTCATTGCCGCCTGGCAGCGCGGGTAGTTCGGGTCCTGCGGATCATCGGTCCAGGCCAGCAATACTTCACCCGGACGCACGTAGCAGCAGAAGTTATCCACATGGCCGTCGGTTTCGTCGTTGAACAGACCGTCCGGCAGCCAGATGATCTTATCCACAGCCAGATGAGCACTGAGCACCGCTTCGATTTCCCCCCGGCTCAGGTGCGGGTTGCGATTGCGGTTGAGCAGGCATTCTTCGGTGGTGATCAGGGTGCCTTCGCCATCGACGTGAATCGAACCGCCCTCGAGCACGAAGCCCTGGGTACGGTAGCGCTGGCTGCGCTCGATCTCGAGGATCTTGCCGCCCACCTGCGAGTCGCGGTTCCACGGCGAGTACAAACCGCCATCGAAACCGCCCCACGAGTTGAAGTCCCAGTTCACACCACGGACTTCGCCACTGTTATTGATGACGAACGTCGGGCCGGTGTCGCGAACCCAGGCGTCGTCGCTGGACATCTCGACCACACGAATATTCGGCACGTCGAGACGGGCACGGGCGTTTTCGTATTGGCCGGCAGAGACCGCCACGGTCACCGGTTCGAAACGGGCGATGGCCTTGGCGACGGCCACGTGCGCGGCTTGCGCGGGTTTGCCGCCCAGGCGCCAGTTGTCCGGGCGCTCCGGCCAGATCATCCAGGTCTGGGTTTGTGGCGCCCACTCGGCGGGCATGTAGAAGCCATCGGCGCGCGGGGTGCTGTTTAAAGTGGTCATGCGATCAGGACTCCAGGGAACCGTCGAGGGTTTTGATCGCATTGTATAGGTTCGGGCGACGATCACGGAACGAACCCCACGCGCTGCGAATGTGCTCCAGCTCGTCGAGGTCGAAGCTCTGGACCAGCACGCCCTCTTCAGTCTTGTCGAGTTCCTGGACCTTCTCGCCGAACTGGTTGGCGATGAACGATGAGCCGTAGAACGTGATGTCGTAGCCGTCCTGTTCTTCGTTACCGATGCGGTTGCTCGCGATCAGCGGCATCAGGTTGGCGCCGGCATGGCCTTGTTGCACGCGCTGCCAGTGGTCGCGGGACGAAATGGTTTTGTCGTGCGGCTCGCTGCCGATGGCGGTCGGGTAGAACAGGATTTCCGCGCCCAGCAACGCCATGCTGCGGGCGCACTCCGGGAACCACTGATCCCAGCAGATGCCGACGCCGATTTTCGCGTAACGGGTGTTCCAGACTTTGAAGCCGGTATCGCCCGGGTTGAAGTAATACTTTTCGTGGTAACCCGGGCCGTCCGGGATGTGGCTTTTACGATAAATCCCGAGGTTGCTGCCGTCGGCATCGATGATCGCGATGCTGTTGAAACGGGCGCGGCCGGCCAGTTCATAGAAGCTGATCGGCAGCACCACTTGCAGTTCCTTGGCGACTTTCCGGAAGTGCTTGATGGCGACGTTGTCTTCAACCGTCGTGGCCAGTTGCAGGTAATCCGGGTTCGGTTTCTGGCAGAAGTACGGCGCCTCGAACAGCTCCTGGATCAGTATGATCTGCGCGCCTTTGGCTGCAGCCTCACGGACCAGCTTCTCAGCGGTCTCGATGTTGGCTTCAAGGTCCCAGGAACAGGCCATCTGGGTGGCGGCGACGGTAACGATACGACTCATGGATCATCTCCGGGCAAGTGCTGATGGGTCGAGTATGGCCTCGACCGATGACAGAAACGGGAAGCAAGGGCGCGATGAGGCACGCCGTGAGCAATGGCGACTTTATAGCCGATAAATATCGACTTTAGAAGCGATTAATACTCCGCCCGTCTTATTTAAAGCACTTAAACTCGATAACAATCGGCTTTTTTGAGACCCCCTTCGCGGGCAAGCCTCGCTCCTACAGGCCATGCGCCAATTTGAAATCGCGCAAATTCTGTAGGAGCGAGGCTTGCCCGCGAAGACGGTATCAAGCCTTACAACCCTTCACCCAACACCTTCGAAAGCATGTCGACAAAGAAATCCACACTCCGGCGCGAGGTCACCATCGGCGGTTTGATCTTCAGTACGTTCAGATAATCCCCTGTCGGCTGCATGAAAATCCCCAACTCCCGCAACCGGTCACACAGCGCCGTGGTTTCTTCGGTCGCCGGTTCCAGGGTCTCGCGGTTGCGGATCAGCTCGACACCCAGATAGAAGCCGGAACCATGCACCGCGCCCACCAACGGATGAATATCGATCAGCGCTTCAAGCCGCTCCTTGAAATACCCCCCCACCACCTGAGCGTTTTCCCAGAGCTTTTCTTCCTCCATCACGTCCAGCACCGCCATGCCGACCTGGCAACTGACTGGGCTGCCACCGGCCGACGAGAAGAAGTAACCCTCGGCCTCCAGCGCCTCGGCGATTTCCCGGCGGGTGATGACCGCGCCCAACGGCTGGCCGTTGCCCATGCCTTTGGCCATCGTGATGATGTCCGGCACCACGCCTTGCTCCTCGAAGCCCCAGAAGAAGTGACCCATGCGCCCGTAGCCGACCTGCACTTCATCGGCGATGCACACACCGCCTTGGGCGCGAACCAACGCATAGACCTGTTTCAGATAACCCGGCGGCAGCGAGATCCCGCCGGCATTGCCGTACACCGGTTCGCAGATGAAACCGGCCAACTGGCGTTTCTGCTCAGCGATTTTCGCCAGGTTGTGTTCGACGCTGCGCACGTAGTCCGGCGCGCTGCCTGGGCCACGGAATTCGCCGCGATAGGTATTCGGCGCGATCACCGGATGCACCCAATCGGGACGGCTGCTCAAGGCTTGCGGGTTGTCGGCAATCGAGGTCGAAACCGCATCCGCGCCCACTGTCCAGCCGTGATAAGCCTCCAGCACGCTGAGCATGTCGCGACCGCCGCTGTAGGCCCATGCCAGACGGATCGCCAAGTCATTGGCCTCGCTGCCGCTGTTGACCAGGAACACCCGGTCCATGCCCTCCGGCGACAGCTTCAGCAGGCGCTCGGAAAACTCGGCCACCGCCGCGTAGTTGAAGCGCGAGTTGGTATTGAGCAACGACCACTGACGGCTGGCAACCGCCGCCATGCGCGGATGACCGTGGCCCAGCACCGCGACGTTGTTGAGCATGTCGAGGTAGGAGCGGCCCTGCATGTCGATCAGGTGATTGCGCCAGCCACGCTCGATGCGCGGCGGGTCGACGTAATAATGCTTCTGCGTGCGCGCGAAACTGGCGTCACGGCGCGCCAGCAACGTCTGCGAATCGAGCTCGGCTTCAGCATCGCAAGCCAGCCCCAGCAGCGCCGCCGGTGACGGGCACAACGCTTGCCAGGCCGGTGCGCGAGACGGCGTGCAAAACAACGGCGCATCGAACGAAGCGCCTCGGCACAACTGCACAATCAACGGCCCGCTGACCGCACCCAGCACCTGACCTTTGACCAGCGCCGCGCCGGTGTGCAGCGACGGCGTCACGCCCCACAACCGCACGCTCAGTTGCGGACCGTCCAGTTGCAACACACCCGCCGCCGGCTGATGGACCACGCCGGCAAACGGCGATTCGACCGCCGTGCCGTTTGGCACTCGCAACTCCACGTGCAACGGGCAGGTGTCGGGTTCGCCTGAGCTATCTGGACGAGTACGGGACAGCCGGTATTGACCATAACGACTGGCCGCCAATCCGTGAGCCGCCGCAGCTTCAGTCAGCAAACGCTGATCAATCCCCTCTTGCTCCCAGTTGCCCGCCTCAAAATGCGGGCTCAGCACACCCAGATCAATCAAGGCAAATTCACGCCCCACCAGGCTCGGCAGCAACGGCGCGAAACCTTCGCTGCCAATGCTCGGCAGTGTCTGGCCGACCGACGTCAGAATCGCCGCTTCCATCAATTCCAGCGGCAGCGACGTGGCCACGCGGAAGATCTCCCACTCGTGGCTCAGGTTGTCGCGGCTGTAATCATTGCCCGGATCGATGCTGACTTGCTGCTCGCCACTGAGCACCAGCACCGCCGCGCGCGCGACGATCAGTGGCCACAGCGCCCGCAGTTCTTCATGGGTGAGCGGATTCACGGCGTGATACGCCTGGACCGCCGGCAAAATATAGAAAGGATCGCCATCGGCGTGATGCAGCAACGCCGCGCAAGTGACCGACAGATCGGTGATGCGCCAGGTACGGATCAGGTCGCCGAAATCGATCACGCCCTGCAACTGCCATTGGCGTTGCGAGTCACGCTGCCAGACCACGTTGTCGTCGGTGATGTCCATGTGAATCGCCTGCACCGGCAGCTTGTCCACCAGCGGCAGCAAATGGCGCTCGGCTCGTTCCGCCGCGTCGGCGATCAACTGGCGTTGCGTGTCGTCCTTGATCACCGGCAGCAAATGGCCGATCAGCGCACTGGCGTGGCGGGCATCCCACTGCAGCGTGCGCTCAAGGCCCGGATGCTCGAAAGCAGCCAGCGCCAGGTCCATTTCGCCGCACAGCCGACCGAAACCGGCCACCACCGGACCGGGCAAATGATCAAGGTGCGTCAGCGACTGGCCTTCGATGTAATCGAGCAGACGCATATGCACGGCCTGCCCCCCGACTTCCAGCGTGAGCAGTTCAGCGCCGTTTATTGCAGGAATCACTCGCGGCACATGCACGCCGGAGTGTTCACCCAACTGCTTGAGTCCGGCATGTTGGGCTTGCAGCTCCAGCGCCGAATAGTCGCCACGGCAGATTTTCAGGACGAAACGCCCGTGATCACTGTCGACCCGAAAATTGAGGTCCTGCTGGCTACCCAGGGCGTGCAACCTTCCACTCAGCCCGTAATGCCCTTCCAGCAGCTCTAGCGCTTGCTCCGCAGACACTTGCGGGCTGGGCAAACTGGCGCGGTGAATCAACGTGGCGAGCGGCATACAACGACCCCTGAAGTTTTATTAGGCGCTTATATCGCCACTGCATCGGTCGAGAATCAACCCCCGAGACTCCTTGCCCCTGGCAAACACCTGATCATACCTTCGACAAACCACATGCCAGACGGGGTAACGCATAAAAAAAGGCTAGGCCGTACGTCGATTACCCGTCAATAGGAGGCTGCAAAGTCAATTTACGACAACAACCCTCTTGCACCACCCCTCGGCTGCCGACAAGCTATGCTCCATTCGCTTTATTGTCTTACGGAAAAAGGCTAACCAACATGCGTATTCTCATCACCGGCGGCGCCGGTTTCATTGGCTCTGCCCTGATTCGCCATCTGATTCGGAACACCGAACACGAAGTGCTCAACCTGGACAAACTGACCTACGCCGGCAATCTCGAGTCGCTGACCAGCATTGCCACCGACACCCGCTACGAATTCGTCCAGGCCGATATCGTCGACCAGGCCACCGTCAGTGCGGTACTGGCACGTTTCCAGCCTCACGCGATCATGCACCTGGCGGCAGAATCCCATGTCGACCGTTCTATTGACGGTCCGTCGGACTTCATCCAGACCAATATCGTCGGCACCTACAGCCTGCTCGAGGCCACTCGCGCCTACTGGCAGACGCTGGCCGAGCCGGAAAAAAGCGCCTTCCGCTTCCATCACATCTCCACCGACGAGGTCTACGGCGACCTGCATGGCGTCGACGATCTGTTCACCGAAACCACGCCTTACGCGCCCAGCTCACCCTATTCGGCCAGCAAAGCGGCGTCCGACCATCTGGTCCGCGCCTGGCAGCGCACCTACGGCTTGCCGGTGTTGCTGACCAATTGCTCGAACAACTACGGGCCGTTCCACTTCCCCGAAAAGCTGATTCCGCTGGTGATCCTCAACGCCTTGGCCGGCAAGCCTTTGCCTGTCTACGGTAACGGCCTGCAAGTGCGCGACTGGCTGTTTGTCGAGGATCACGCCCGGGCGCTGCTCAAAGTGGTCACCGAAGGCGTGGTCGGCGAGACCTACAACATTGGCGGTCACAACGAGCAAAAGAACATCGACGTGGTGCGTGGTATCTGCGCGCTGCTCGAAGAGTTGGCACCGAACAAGCCTGAAGGCGTGGCGCATTTCGCTGACCTTATTACCTTCGTCCAGGACCGTCCGGGCCACGACCTGCGCTACGCCATCGACGCGAGCAAGATCGAGCGCGAACTGGGCTGGGTGCCCGAAGAAACCTTCGAAACCGGCCTGCGCAAAACCGTTCAGTGGTACCTCGATAACCTGGAATGGTGCCGTCGCGTTCAGGATGGCAGTTATCAGGGTGAACGCCTGGGTGCCATCAATACCAAGGAGCTGCTCGCATGATGAAAGGCATCGTTTTGGCCGGTGGCTCCGGCACGCGTCTGCACCCGATCACGCTTGGCGTCTCCAAGCAGCTGTTGCCGGTGTACGACAAACCGATGATCTACTACCCGATCTCGGTCCTGATGCTGGCCGGCATTAAAGATATTTTGCTGATATCCACGCCTCAGGATTTGCCGCAATACCGCAACCTGCTGGGTGACGGCAGTCAATTCGGCGTCAACTTCAGCTACGCCGAACAGCCGTCGCCGGACGGACTGGCTCAGGCCTTCCTGATTGGTGAAGAGTTCATTGGTGACGATCCGGTCTGCTTGATTCTGGGTGACAACATTTTCCATGGTCAACATTTTGGCGAGCAGTTACAGAGCGCAGTAAAGCAAGTCAGTGGTGCGACAGTGTTTGGTTATTGGGTCAAGGACCCGGAACGCTTCGGTGTTATCGATTTCGACAGCGATGGGCGCGCTTTGTCGATCGAAGAAAAACCGACAAAGCCAAAATCGAGCTATGCGGTAACCGGACTGTATTTCTACGATAACGATGTCATCAAGATTGCCAAAGCGGTCAAACCCTCTCCTCGAGGCGAACTTGAAATAACCGACGTCAACAATTGCTATCTGCAACGTGGCGACCTACAGGTCGAGCGCTTTGGTCGTGGCTTCGCCTGGCTCGACACCGGTACTCACGACAGCCTTCTCGAAGCCTCACAGTACGTACAAACCATCGAGCATCGCCAAGGATTGAAGGTCGCCTGCCTCGAAGAAATTGCTTACCAGAATGGCTGGATCAGTCGCGAATACCTGCTTGATCGTGCCCAATACTTTGGCAAAACCGGCTACGGCCAATATCTGTTCAAGATTGCCGGAGAAATACAATGAATGTCACGCAGACTGATTTACCCGGCGTTCTGATTATTGAGCCTAAAATCTTTGGTGATGAGCGCGGTTTTTTTTATGAAAGCTTCAATGCCCGGGCGTTCGAGCAAGCCACGGGCCTGAAAAAGGCATTCGTTCAGGACAACCATTCGCGCTCTCGCAAAGGTGTGCTCCGTGGCTTGCACTATCAACTGGAACATACTCAGGGAAAGCTTGTACGGGTAACGGCCGGTGAAGTGCTTGATGTTGCGGTGGATATCCGTCGCAGCTCACCGAATTTCGGTCGCTGGGCCAGCGTGCGATTGTCCGCCAAAAACAATCGTCAACTGTGGATCCCCGAGGGTTTCGCCCACGGATTCATGGTTCTGAGCGAGTACGCCGAGTTTCTCTACAAAACCACTGACTATTACGAACCGACCGCCGAACGTTGCATTCGCTGGAACGATCCGACACTGGCTATCAACTGGGAACTGGAAGACGCACCACAGTTGTCGGATAAGGATCAGCACGGCAAGAGCTGGCAAGAGGCTGATCTGTTTCCATGAAAATTCTTATCTGCGGTCAGCACGGTCAGGTTTCGCGTGAGTTGCAGCTTCGCCTGGGTGCTGTTGGCGAATGGGTTGTTTTGGGTCGCGATCAGCTCGATCTGGCTCAGCCGCAACAGATTCGTCAGCAAGTGCAGCGCGTTCGCCCGGACCTGATCATCAACGCCGCCGCTCACACCGCGGTCGATCAAGCTGAAAGCGAGCCGGAGTTGGCGTTTGCCATCAACGCGACCGGGCCGGGTATTTTGGCCGAAGAAGCGTCGGCGCTGGGTATCCCGCTGATTCACTACTCCACCGATTATGTCTTCGACGGCAGCAAAGCCGAGCCTTACAACGAAGCCGATTTGCCCAACCCGCTCGGCGTTTACGGCAAGAGCAAGCTGGCCGGCGAGCAAGCGATCAGCGCGGTACAAGGCCAGCACCTGATCCTGCGCACCAGTTGGGTCTACTCGACCCACGGTCGTAATTTCCTGCTGACCATGCAACGCCTGCTGCAAGAAAAGCCGGAGATGCGCATTGTCGCCGACCAGATCGGCGCGCCCACCTGGGCCGGCACGATCGCCAGCAGCACCGTCGCACTGATCGAACGCTGGCAAGCGGGACAGGCCGGGGCCTGGGGCACGTATCACTTGACCGCTCAGGGTGAGACTTCCTGGTTCGGTTTCGCCCAAGCCATCGGCCAGGCACTGCGGGATCAGGGCAAGCCTTGCGCAAACCTGCTGCCGATCCCCTCCAGCGACTATCCGACGCCGGCCGCCCGGCCATTGAACTCGCGCCTGGATTGCAGCCGCCTGCAACGCGAATGGGGCGTCAGTCAGCCTGACTGGCAAACCGCGCTGCGCGAGTGTCTTGACGAGCAAGCCTAGGCATAATGCGCCTGTACCCACAGGCGCCCGATGC
This sequence comes from Pseudomonas sp. FSL W5-0299, assembly GCF_005930655.1. Lineage (NCBI taxonomy): Bacteria > Pseudomonadati > Pseudomonadota > Gammaproteobacteria > Pseudomonadales > Pseudomonadaceae > Pseudomonas > Pseudomonas sp. FSL W5-0299. The sequence goes on along the minus strand of NZ_RXHX01000002.1, from coordinate 107,339 downwards.
TCATGACTCCGACCCTTCCCCGCAGACCCCGCTGGCGCAGCCTCGCACTGCTTGCGCTGTGCCTGGCGCCGTTGCTGTGGCCGCTGGAGCATCTGGCCGAGCGTTACTACCGCAGCGAGCTGGCCGGGCAGAACCGTCAGACCCTCGACCTTTACGTTGCCAACCTGCTGGGCACGCTGCACCGTTATGAAGTGTTGCCGCAGATCCTCGGCGACCTGCCGGCCCTGCGCGCGGTGCTCGGGGCGCCGGATGACAGCGTCACCCAAGGCAATGCCAATCGCCTGTTGAAAAACATCAGCGCCCAGACCGGCGCCGAAGTCATGTACCTGATGGACACCACGGGCAAGACCCTGGCCGCATCGAACTGGGACAAACACGACAGTTTCGTCGGCCGCAATTTTTCCTTCCGTCCGTATTTCAGCGAAGCCATGGCCGGGCGGCTCGGGCGCTTTTTCGGCTTAGGCACCACGTCAGCCAAGCGCGGCTATTTCTTCGCCGCCGCCGTGCGCAACGGCGAGAAAATCATCGGCGTACTGGTGGTCAAGGTCGACCTGGACCACACCGAAAGCCTGTGGGGTAAAACCCCGGAACAACTGCTGCTGACCGACCATAACGGTGTGGTCATCCTCACGTCGCGGCCTGAGTGGCGATTCCGCTCGACCCGGCCATTGAGCGAAGAAGAAAGCAAAGCGATCACTGCGATCCAGCCGTACCCGACCCGAGATCCGAAACCATTGAGGCTCAACCCCAACGCCTGGCTGACTCAAACCCAGCAGATCGCCGAAACCGGCTGGAACGTCAGCATCCTCGCCCCCCGCACCCTGATCGACCGCCCGGTGCGTACCGTTGTCGCCATTGGCGGCGCGACGTTGCTGGTCTTGATGTTGCTGCTCGGCCTGATGATGCAGCGCCGCCGCCATTACCTCGAACGCATCGCCTTCGAAGCCAAGGCGCGGCGCGAGCTGGAAGGCCGGGTCGCCGAGCGGACCAGTGACCTCGAAGGCCTCAACCGTCGATTGAAACAGGAAGTGCTGGAGCGCGAACATGCCCAGCAGGAACTTGTGCGCGCCCAGGACGACTTGGTGCAGGCCGGCAAGTTGTCGGCGCTGGGGACGATGTCGGCGAGCATCAGCCACGAATTGAATCAACCGTTGGCCGCCATTCGCAGCTACGCGGAAAACGCCGAAGTGCTGCTCGATCATCAACGCACCGACGATGCCCGCGGCAACCTCAAGCTGATCAGCGAACTGACCGGACGCATGGCGTCGATCATTGCTCATTTGCGCGCCTTCGCCCGGCGCGATCGCCATGCGCCGGAAAGTGTCGCCCTGCAACCAGCGCTGGATGACGCCCTGGCGTTGCTGGCCAAGCGTCGGAGAAGCATGGAAGTCGAACTGATCCGCGATTTGCCGGCGGCCACGTTGTGGGTCGAGGCCGGGGAAACCCGTCTGCGCCAGGTACTCGGCAACCTGTTGGCCAACGCGCTGGACGCGCTGACCGAAAAAGGCCCGCCGCGTAAACTCTGGTTGAGTGCCCAATCCACCGCGGACGGCGTCACGCTGTACATTCGCGACAACGGCCCCGGCTTCTGCATGGAAGCCCTTGGTCGCGCCAGCGAGCCCTTCTACACCACCAAGACCCGCACCCAGGGGCTTGGCCTGGGGTTGGCGATTTGCGAAACCCTGATGCGCGCCTTCGGCGGTGAACTGTCGTTCGCCAACCACAAGGAAGGCGGCGCCCTGATTACCCTGAAGTTGCGCGCAGGCGCACCGGGTGTGAGCCTGCAACCGTCCGAGGACCGAAGTGCATGACCATCGATAACCGTGTCCAGGTCGTGCTGATCGACGACGATCCCCACCTGCGTCAAGCTTTGAGCCAGACGCTGGACCTGGCGGGCCTGAAAATCCTGCCACTGGCCGAAGCCAAGGGCCTGGCCGGGCAACTGGAGCGCGACTGGCCCGGCGTGGTGGTCAGCGACATCCGCATGCCGGGCATGGACGGCCTCGAACTGCTGACCGAACTGCATGCCCAGGACCCTGAGTTGCCCGTGTTGCTGATCACCGGCCACGGCGATGTGCCGCTGGCCGTGCAAGCGATGCGCGCCGGGGCGTATGACTTCCTGGAAAAACCCTTCGCCAGCGACGCGCTGCTGGACAGCGTTCGCCGCGCCTTGGCCCTGCGCCGACTGGTTCTGGATAACCGCAGCCTGCGTCTGGCCCTGAGCGATCGCAATGAACTGAGCACCCGACTGGTCGGGCAATCGGCGCCGATGCTGCGCTTGCGCGAGCAAATTGGTGCGCTGGCGGCAACTAAGGCTGACGTGCTGATTCTTGGCGAAACCGGTGCCGGCAAAGAAGTCGTGGCCCGGGCGCTGCACGATTTGTCGAGCCGCCGTAGCGGTCCGTTTGTAGCGATCAACGCCGGGGCCTTGGCTGAGTCGGTGGTGGAAAGCGAGCTGTTCGGTCACGAGCCGGGGGCCTTCACCGGCGCGCAAAAGCGCCGCATCGGCAAGTTCGAGTTCGCCAACGGCGGCACGCTGTTCCTCGATGAAATCGAAAGCATGAGCCTGGATGTGCAGGTGAAACTGCTGCGCTTGCTTCAGGAGCGCGTGGTCGAGCGTTTGGGCGGCAATCAACTGATCCCGTTGGACATCCGCATCATCGCCGCGACCAAGGAAGACCTGCGTCAATCCGCCGATCAAGGGCGCTTCCGGGCCGACTTGTATTACCGCCTGAACGTCGCGCCGCTGCGTATTCCGCCGCTGCGTGAACGCGGCGAAGACGCGCTGGTGCTGTTCCAGTATTTCGCCGACGAAGCCAGCGCCCGCCATGGCTTGCCGCCCCATGAACTGCAACCGGGGCAACGCGCCCTGCTGCTGCGCCACACCTGGCCGGGCAACGTGCGTGAACTGCAAAACGCCGCCGAACGTTTTGCCCTGGGCCTGGAACTGGCCTTGGACAACAACACACCGGAGGGCGCTGCCGGCATGACCGTAGAAGTGGTCAGCGGCGGCCTGAGCGAGCAAGTGGAAAACTTCGAGAAATCGTTGATTGCCGCCGAACTGGCGCGCTCTCACAGCTCGGTGCGCAGCCTCGCCGAGGCCCTCGGCATTCCGCGCAAGACTCTGCACGACAAACTGCGCAAGCACGGCCTGAACTTCGCCGACGGCGGCGCCAGTAGCCACACCGACGAACTCGATTGAGCTACCGTCCCATCATCATCTTTAAAAAAGAGACCCGTGAATGAGCCGCGACAGTCGTCACCTGGAATCAGTCCTCCACCGCGATATTCCGTTGACCCGGGACATGGGCCTCAAAGTGCTCGACTGGCACGACCAGCAACTGCGACTGCACTTGCCGCTGGATGCCAACGTCAATCACAAAAGCACCATGTTCGGCGGCAGCCTGTACTGCGGCGCGGTGCTGGCAGGTTGGGGCTGGCTGCATTTGCGCTTGCACGAAGAAGGGATTGAAGGCGGGCACATTGTGATTCAGGAAGGGCACATCACTTATCCGCTGCCGGTGACCATGGACGCGATTGCGATTTGCCAGGCGCCGAGCGTGGTGGTGTGGAAGAAGTTTCTGGCGATGTATCAGCGCTATGGACGGGCGCGGCTGACGTTGCATTCGCGGATCGTCAATGCCGATAGTGATGAGGATGCGGTGAGGTTTACCGGGCAGTACGTCTTGCACCGGTAAAGACACAAAACCTGTGGCGAGGGAGCTTGCTCCCGCCGGCCGGTCCGCGCTCGGGCGCAGCAGTCGCAAATCAGGCAGCCGGGTTTAACTGATGCTGCGCGGAGTCTAGGTTTTGGGGCCGCTTCGCAGCCCAGCGGGAGCAAGCTCCCTCGCCACAGGTTTGGGTGAACTCAGGATCGGGCCAGTTCCAGTAACTTCTCCCGCCACGCAGCCTTCGCCGGCAGCGCCAGAAAAAACTCATTCAGCAACGATTCCCGCGCCGGATAACAAAAAGGCTTCCCGCTCAAATCCAGCACTTCACCACCCGCCCCTTCCAGCACACCTTGGGCCGCCGCCGTGTCCCACTGCGAGGTCGGCGCCAGGCGCGGATAACAATCCGCCGCCCCTTCAGCCAGCAAACAGAACTTCAACGAACTGCCGATATTAGCCAGTTGCAACTCACCCAGACTGGCGCTCAAACCGGCCAGCAAACGTTCCTGCTCGGGGCTTGAATGCCGGCGGCTGGCGACCACGGTAAACGCCTCGCCCGCAGCAGGAATCTCACGAACCTGAATCGGCAACGCCTCGGCACCTTTATCACCACGCCATGCGCCCAGACCGGCGCCACCGACATAAAACCGCCCGTTGGTCGGCATCGACACCACGCCAAACACCACCCGGCCCTCCTCGATCAGCGCGATGTTGACGGTGAACTCTTCGCTGCCGGAGATGAACTCCTTGGTCCCGTCCAACGGGTCCACCAGCCACCAACGCTGCCAGCCGGCTCGCACGCTTTGGGGAATGTTGGCGTCTTCTTCGGACAGCACCGGAATACTCGGGTCCAGTGCCGTCAGTCCGTCCAGGATCAGATGGTGGGCGGCCAGATCGGCTGCGGTGACGGGCGAATCGTCAGCCTTGGCGGTCACCGCCGTGCCGATGCGCCAGAACGGCAAAATCGCTTCGCCAGCCTTCAGCGCCAGCTCAATCACAGGCGCCATCAATGGATGCGGGAACGTCATGGCAGAAACACCCCTCGCTGAGTCAGCAGATCACGGGCCAGATACAGCGCCGCCAAGGCACGGCCCTCGGTGAATCGCGGGTTCTGCGCCAGGGATGAGAGCTCGCGCAGGTTGATCTTGTCCACGCCCATCGGCTCGGGCTCGTCGCCCTCCAGGCGCTCTTCGTACAGATCGGTGGCCAGCACCACCTGGATCTTCTGGCTCATGTAACCGGGCGACAACGACAACTCGGTCAGGTGCTCCAGTTGCCGCGCGCCATACCCGGCCTCTTCCTTGAGTTCGCGCTCGGCCGCCGCCAGCACGTCTTCGCCCGGCTCGATCAAGCCTTTGGGCAACGACAGCTCATAAGCATCGGTGCCGCCACAATACTCTTCGACCAGCACGGCATGATCCGCATCGAGCATCGCCACGATCATCACCGCGCCATAGCCGGCGCCTTTGCCGACCAAGCGCTCGTAGGTGCGCTCCACGCCATTGGAAAAGCGCAGCTTCAGCTCCTCGACGCAGAACAAACGGCTGGTGGCGACGATCTCGCGGGCGAGTACGGTGGGTTTCTGGCGCATGAAAGGCTCCTTGGCGTAAGCGGGTTACTATACCCGGCCTATCCTGATTGTTGACCTCGGATATCTTTTTTACCGCTGGAGAAGTTTTTTATGTCCCTGCTGCCCTGGCGCGACATCGACACCGTTCTGCTGGATATGGACGGCACGCTGCTGGACCTGCACTACGACAACCATTTCTGGATGGAGCACCTGCCTCAGCGTTATGCCGAGCTGCACGGGGTCAGCCGGGCCATGGCCGAGATGGAATTGCAGCCGCTGTTCGAACGCAACGCCGGCCAATTGCAGTGGTATTGCCTGGATTTCTGGAGCGCCGAGCTGAAACTGCCGGTGCGCGAACTGAAACTGGAAACCGCCCACCTGATCGCCCTGCGACCGGATGCGGACACGTTTCTGGCGGCGATCAAACAGGCGGGCAAGCGCGTGGTGATGATCACCAATGCGCACCGTGACTCGCTGTCATTGAAGCTGGAACGGATTGAACTGGCGCCCTACTTCGAGCGGTTGATCAGCTCGCATGACTATGGTTTTCCCAAGGAGAATCCGCAGTTCTGGGAGGCGTTGCAGGCCGACATCGGTTTCGACCCGGCGCGCAGCCTGTTTATCGACGACACGTTGCCGATCCTGCGCAGTGCGCAGAGTTTTGGGGTGGCGCACCTGTTGGCGGTGAGTGAGCCGGACAGTCGCAAAGGGCCGAAGGACACGGCGGAGTTTGCGGCGGTGGGGGATTATCGGGAGCTTATTGCAGGGCTTTAGACCTTATCGCCTGCTTCGCGGGCAAGTCGGAACGCCGCATCGCTCGCTCCGACTTGCCCGCGAAGGCCATCAAACGGACTTAAGGATTACTCAGGAATCCGCAACGTCTGCCCCGGATAGATCTTGTCCGGATGCTTGAGCATCGGTTTGTTGGCCTCGAAGATTTTTTGATACTTGTTGGCATCGCCATACACGCGCAAGGAAATAGCGCTGAGGGTGTCGCCCTTCACGACGGTGACAAACTTTGCGGCCACTACCACCGGCCCGGTCACGGTCATCTGATCGTCCACGCTGCCAACTCCAGCGATATTGCCCACCGCCAGCAGAATCTTTTCCTTCTCTTCCTGGCTGCCCACATCACCGGTGACGGTGACTTTGTCGCCGTCCACCGTAGCCTGCACATTCGGGTTACCCAGGCCGACCTTGCTGATGTGTTCCTTCAACTGCTCACTGGCATTGGCGTTGCCCGGTGTCAGTAGATCGATAAGTTTTTCGCCTGCTTCTTTCACAAAGCTAAAAATACTCATGGTGCACGCTCCTTGGGTTTAGGGTTCCAGACGCAAAAGACTAGACCAAGCTTGAAACCCCCGGTTCCAACCCGACCAATGACGCTGATCCGGCACAAGCGCTAGAATCCCGACCTTCACCGCGCCCTGGAGCGAAGATGGACATCAAGCAGCTGAAATTCCTCATCGCCCTCGACGAAACCCGCCACTTCGGCCAGGCCGCAGCGCGCTGCCATATTACCCAGCCGACCCTGTCCATGCGCCTGCGCAGCCTCGAAGAAGAACTCGACCTGCCGCTGGTCAATCGTGGCCAGCGCTTCGAAGGCTTCACCGCGCCGGGCGAGCGCGTGTTGGCGTGGGCACGCACGGTGCTGGCGGCCTACGACGGCTTGCAGGCCGAGGCCGCCGCCTGTCGCGGCAATCTGGTCGGTACGCTGCGGTTGGGCGTGGTGCCGCTGTCGAGTTTCGATCCGCTGCCGTTGATGCAACGCCTGCATGCCGAACACCCGAACCTGCGCTTTGAACTCTCGGCCCTGAGCTCCGAACAAATCCTCGAACAACTGGCGAACAATCGCCTGGACCTCGGCGTGTCTTACCTGGAGCGACTGGACAACGAGCGTTTCGATTCCCTGGCCTTCAGCGAAACCCGCATGGGCCTGCTCTACGATCAGCGCTTCTTCAGCTTTGGCGAGGCGCCGTTGAGTTGGGAGTCCTTGATCGAGTTGCCCTTGGGCATGCTCACCAGCGGCATGCACTTTCGCCAGTCCATCGATCACAACTTCCACAGCCGCGGCCTGACACCCCAGCCGCTTCTGCAAACCGACGCTGTCCATCAATTGTTACAAGGGGTGCACGGCGGCCTCTGCTGCGCGGTGATGCCGTTGGATGGCGGCCTGGAAAACCTCACCGATCACTTGCGTCTGCAACCCATCGAAAACGCCAAGACCCTTGCCCGGCTTGGGCTGATCATGCGTCGCAGCGCCCCGCGTTCGGCGCTGGCCGAAGCCTGCTTTGCGATCTATCAGAAATCGCTGACAGCTTCTTGATCGATGTCATCTATCGGTAGATCGGTATAAGCGATTAGACGCGACATGTTGACGCGCCTAGGCTTAAAGCTGACTAAACCGTCGGTGATGCCCATGAAAGCCAAGCGCCCTGCCTGCGCGGCGCCCGCCTCTGAAGCGCCCGCACCCGCCGCCAGCCAGACCTACAGTTACAGCGACCTTCAACAAACCGAATCGGCCAGCACCGCGCTCGCCGAAGAAGTCGCGTTGGCGATCGCTTATAACGGCATCAGTCAGGCGGTGATGCTGGTAACGCCGACGGACCTTGAAGACTTCATCGTCGGTTTCAGCCTCGGCAGCGGCATCATCGAAGCCGCCTCTGACATCTATGACTTGCAACTCAGCGGCTCGGGCTCGGCGCAATACGCGCAAGTGACCATCGCCAACCGCGCGTTCTGGAACCTCAAGCAGCAGCGTCGGCAAATGGCCGGCACCAGCGGCTGCGGGCTCTGCGGCGTGGAAGCGGTTGAACAGGCGTTGCCAGACCTCAAGGTATTGCCCGGCGCCCCATTGCCCCCCGCCGAATGGCTCGATGGCTTGCGCCAGCGCATCGGTGCGTTCCAGCCTCTTGGTCAGTACTCCGGCGCAGTGCATGCGGCGGTGTTCATGAACGGTCAGGGCGAATTGCTGCTGGGCCGTGAAGACATCGGCCGGCATAACGCCCTCGACAAACTGATTGGCGGGCTCATCCGCCAGAAGATCCCGACTGAAGGCGGCCTGGCGATTGTCACCAGCCGTTGCAGCCTCGAATTGATTCAAAAAGTATTGCGCGCCGGCATCCAGACCCTCGTCAGCCTGTCGTCGCCCACGGGCCTTGCCGTGCAATGGGCCCGTCGCCACAACCTCAACCTCATCCATCTGCCCCAGAAGAATGCGCCGCGGGTCTACAGCCCGGCATTGGAGAATCAAGCGTGAGTCAACACCGTCAAGCCGACCAGAAACCCGTCCCTCGCTACAAGCCCTACAAAGGCCCGGCCGGTGGCTGGGGCGCACTGGCCAGCGTTGCCCGGGCCTGGTTGACCAGTGACAACGCGCTGAAAAACCTGCGCATGATGCTCAAAACCAACAAGAACGGCGGGTTCGACTGCCCCGGTTGCGCCTGGGGCGATTCCAACGAAGCCGGCATGGTGGCGTTCTGCGAGAACGGCGCCAAAGCGGTGAACTGGGAAGCGACCAAACGGCGTGTCGACGGCGCTTTCTTTGCTAAACACAGCGTCAGTTCGTTGCTGGAACAGAGCGACTATTGGCTGGAGTATCAGGGTCGCCTGACCGAGCCATTAAGCTATGACGCCGAAACCGATCGCTACAAGCCGATCAGCTGGGAAGCGGCGTTCGCCTTGATCGCCAAACATTTGCAGGGCCTGTCGAGCCCGAATCAGGCCGAGTTCTACACCTCGGGCCGCGCCAGCAACGAAGCGGCGTACCTCTATCAATTGTTCGTGCGCACCTACGGCACCAACAACTTCCCCGACTGCTCGAACATGTGCCACGAGGCCAGCGGCGTGGCGTTGGCGCAAAGTGTCGGTGTCGGCAAAGGCACCGTGACCTTCGACGACTTCGAACACGCCGACGCGATTTTTGTCTGGGGCCAGAACCCGGGCACCAACCATCCGCGGATGCTCGAGCCTTTGCGCGAAGCCGTGAAACGCGGCGCGCAGGTGGTCTGTATCAACCCGTTGAAAGAGCGGGGCCTGGAACGCTTCCAGCACCCGCAGCACCCGATCGAAATGCTCACCAACGGCGACAAGCCGACCAACACCGCCTACTTCCGCCCGGCGCTGGGCGGCGATATGGCGGTGCTGCGTGGCATGGCGAAATTCCTGCTGCAATGGGAGCGCGACGCGCAGAAGGCGGGTGAGCCGGCCGTGTTCGACCACGATTTCCTCAATGAGCACAGCGTCAACGTCCTGGAGTACCTGGGCACCGTCGACGACACTTCCTGGGAGCAGATCGTCGAGCAGTCCGGCCTGCCCCTGGTGGAAATCGAGCAAGCGGCGCGCATGTACGCCAAAGGCAAGAACGTCATCATGTGCTGGGCCATGGGCATCACCCAGCACCGCCACTCAGTGGCAACCATCCAGGAAATCGCCAACCTGATGCTGCTGCGCGGCAACATCGGCCGGCCGGGCGCCGGCCTGTGCCCGGTGCGTGGCCACAGTAACGTGCAGGGTGACCGGACGATGGGCATCAACGAACGTCCGCCAGTGGCGTTCCTCGATTCCCTGGAGCGGCGCTTCCAGTTCAAGGTGCCGCGTGAAAACGGTCATAACGTGGTCGAGGCGATTCATGCCATGGCCGAAGGCCGCGCCAAAGTCTTTATCGGTCTGGGTGGCAACTTCGCCCAGGCAACCCCGGACAGCCCGCGCACCTTCCAGGCCCTGAGCAATTGCGACCTGACCGTGCAGATCAGCACCAAGCTCAACCGCAGCCATTTGGCCCACGGTAAAGATGCGCTGATTCTGCCGTGCCTGGGCCGTACCGACATCGATATCCAGGCCGAAGGCGCGCAAGCGGTGACCGTCGAAGATTCGTTCAGCATGGTCCACGCCTCCAACGGCCAGTTGCAGGCCCTGTCGAACCAGATGCGCTCGGAGCCTTGGATCATCGCCGGCATCGCTGCCGCGACCCTGGGCAGCAGACCGGTGGACTGGAACTGGCTCGTGGCCGATTACAGCCGCATTCGCGATCTGATCGCCGATACCATTCCGGGCTTTCGCGACTTCAACGAGAAGATCAAGAATCCGGGCGGTTTCTACCTCGGCAACAGCGCCGGTGCACGCAGGTGGAACACCCCGTCCGGGCGCGCCAATTTCCGCCCGAACGCCCTGCCCAAGGACCTGGTGCACGAACGCACCCGCGCCACGGGCGTGTTGCCGGACCTGATCATGCAATCGATGCGTTCTCACGATCAGTACAACACCACGATTTATGGGCTGGATGACCGTTACCGTGGCGTGAAGGGTCAGCGGGATGTGTTGTTCGTCAATGAAGCGGACATCATTCGCCTGGGGTTCAAGCCTGGGCAGAAGGCTGACATCGTTTCGATCTGGGATGATGGACGTGAGCGTCGAGTGAAGGGGTTTACGCTGCTGGCGTTTGATATTCCTGCGGGGCAGGCGGCTGCTTACTATCCAGAAGTGAATCCACTGGTGCCGCTGGAAAGCACCGGGGATGGCAGCCATACGCCAACGTCGAAGTTTGTGGCGATCCGTCTGGAAATGGCGAGTGAGACTGGGTTGATTTTGGCCAAGTCGGCTTAACGGGACGGCAGGTCTGGCCTCTTCGCGGGCAAGCCTCGCTCCTACAGGATCGGTGTCTTACGCATTTTTTTGTACATGACACGAATCCTGTAGGAGCGAGGCCTGCCCGCGAAAGCGTCCGACATGACAACACATGATCGGGACCCTTTCGATACTTTCCAATCGCCCACAAAAAAGGCCGCTTTTTCACAAAAACGGCCTATCCGAAGTAGCTAAAGACCGGCGAAAAACCGTTAAGTTCCGCCCAAAAAACAGCAACTTATAGAAATGTGCTCAAGTCGTGTTACTCGTCGGATTTCGATTGTCACAACCCCGACACAGCCTCAGGATCGCGCCGTCATCCCCTTGAGGTTCCTCTATGAAGTTCTCCTCGATTCTCTTGTTGTCCCTTGGCCTGGTCAGTGGCTTCGCTTCTGCCGGAGGCACCACCGAAGCAGGTGTGGGCGGCGCATTGGGCGGGGTTCTTGGCTCGGTCGTCGGTCAGTCGCTTGGCGGTAATACTGGTTCCACCATTGGCGCGGCCTTGGGCGGCGCGGGTGGTAGCGCAGTCGGCGCAGACAAACGCAGCCGTGGCGAAGCCGCCATTGGTGGTGCGTTGGGCGCAGCAGGCGGTAACGTGGTCGGCCGCAGCATGGGCGGCACCACCGGCAGCCTGATCGGCTCCGCAGCAGGCGGCGGCGCCGGTGGCGCGCTGGGTAACTACATGGGCAACAAGAGCGATGAAGACGATGATCGTCGCTCCTATCGCGGCGGCCGTGATGATCGTCGCTACTACCGTGACGGCCACCCGGGCCGAGGTCATGCCTACGGTCATCGCAAACATAACAAGCACTATCGTCATCATTGAGGCCTGAACGGCTTCGCTGACCGATAGATAAAAAATCGCAGCCCAAGGGCTGCGATTTTTTTTGTCCGTCAAACCACCAGACGCTCCAATGCACCACGCAATCCGGCAGGGATCGCCACCGGCTGATTCGACGTCCGATCCACAAACACATGCACGAAGCGCCCCGCCGCGCAGGCCTCGTCTTCCCCGGCCTTGAATACCGCCAGTTCGTACTGCACCGAGCTGTTACCCAACTTGCCCACCCGCAGACCGATCTCGATCCGCTCCGGAAAGGCGATGGAGGCGAAATAATCGCAAGATGAACTCACCACAAAACCCACCACCTCGCCGTCATGGATATCCAGGCCGCCGATTTCGATCAGGTAGGTGTTCACTGCCGTGTCGAAGAAGCTGTAGTAAGTGACGTTGTTGACGTGACCGTAGGCGTCGTTGTCGTGCCAGCGGGTGGTGATGGGCTGGAAGTGCGGGTAGTCGGTGCGTTGGGGCATCGGGTTGGACATCGTGTCGATTCCTGGAGTTGGATTGCCAGTCTAAGGCGAATACCGCGCTGTATTCATCGCGAGCAGGCTCGCTCTCACATTTGATCTTCTGTGAACACAGAATTTGTGGGCGACCGAGATCCCTTGTGGGAGCGAGCCTGCTCGCGAAAGCGCCGGCACAGGCGCTGCATCAATTACTTGTCAGCAAACCCTTTACCCATCAACTCCAACTCACCAATCAACCGTGCCGGCTTCCAGTGATCGCCCTGGCGAGTCTCCAGCGCCATCAAACGCTGATGAATATCCGCCAGCCCTTGCTGATCCGCCCACGCCATTGGCCCGCCCTTGTCCGCCGGGAAGCCATAACCGTTGAGGTACACCAGATCAATGTCGTGCGCCGACCCCGCAATACCTTCCTGAAGGATCTTCGCGCCTTCATTGACCAGTGCCAGCAGACAGCGCTCAAGAATCTCCTCAGGGCTTATCTCCCGACGCTGGAAGCCAAGCCCTTCGCTGACATTTAGCACCAGCGCATCGACTTCAGGATCGTGTTCAGCCTGTCGACTGCCCGGCTCATAGTGGTAATAGCCATTGCCGCTCTTCTGACCAAATCGCCCCAGTTCGCACAGACGGTTATCCACCTGAACCTCAGGCGCATCCTGGCCTGTGCCTGCCAGTTCCCGAGCCCGCCATCCCAGGTCGACGCCCACCACGTCGTACATGCGAAACGGCCCCATGGCAAAACCGAAGCCTTGCAACGCCGCATCCACCTGATAGGGATAAGCGCCCTCAAGCAGCATCTTGCGCGCTTCAAGCACGTAGGTATTGAGCATGCGGTTGCCGATGAAACCCTCACAGTTGCCCGCTACCACGCTGACCTTGCCCATGCGCGTGCCCAGCTCCAGCGCCGCATCGAGTACGGCGGGCGAAGTCTGCGCACCGCGAACGATTTCCAGCAATTTCATGATGTGCGCCGGGCTGAAGAAGTGCAGCCCCAGGACCTGAGCCGGACGGCGAGTCGCCGCGGCGATGGCGTCGATATCCAGCGCTGAAGTGTTGCTGGCCAGAATGGCTTCGGGTTTGAGCAGCCCGTCCAGTTCGCGAAAGATCTTTTGCTTGAGCTCAAGGTTTTCGTAAACCGCTTCGATCACCAGATCAACCTCGCGGATCGCCGCATAATCAGCCGCTGCCGTGACCCGAGCGATGCGCGCATCCGCCTCGGCCTGATCGATGCGACCCTGGCGCACATTGTGCGCGTAGGTGTCCGCCACGGTAATCAGCGCCTGTTCCAGCATCTGCGGGTTGTTATCGACCCATTGCACCGGCACCCCGGCATTGGCCAGGCACATGACAATGCCACGGCCCATGGTGCCCGCACCAATCACGGCGGCGCGCTGAATGTTGAACGGTGTCTGGCTCATGTTTGCTCTCTTGTTGGCGATCCAAAGACAGTCCTCACCATAGTCAGCCGCTGGGCATTTTTGAAATTTATTCCTGTGATGAGCAACATTCAGCGGATGGATCTACCTCAGCCACACACTGGAGCCCCCTGTAGGAGTGAGCCTGCTCGCGATGGCGTTAGTACATTCAACAACGACGTTGGCTGACAATCCGCTATCGCGAGCAGGCTCACTCCTACAGGGGGGCGCAGTTCAGCCTGCGAGATGTTGTTCAGCCCACACCCGCACGTCGGCATACGGATAGTTTTCCAGCGCCGCAAATCCCGATATCGAACGCGCCTTGAGCTTGGTAAACAGCGGCACGCTGATCCCGCACAAAAATCGCGTTACGCGTTCAGCCGACGGCACATTGCCGGTGTGCTGTTCATGCCTGTGGATAAAATCATCGCACAGCGCTTCAAAGTTTTTATCCACAAGCGCCGGCAATTCCGGCGGCGATGGCAGTCGCGCCACGTGCCCATGACACACCGAACAATGTCCACACTGACGAGGCGCGTTTTCATCGCCGAAGTACTCGGCCAGGCGATAGCCCAGGCAGTGGTCGGTGGCAAACAGATCCAGCATCGCGTGAATCCGAGCAATCTCGGTACGTTCGTGCTGGGTGAAATAGGCGTGCAGTTCGGCGCTCAGTGCCTGACTGTCGACATTCGCTTGCAGCAGGCTGTAGACCTCGGTCATCTGCTTGCTTTCCAGCTCGACCCAGCCTTTCTCCTGGAAATAATCCAGGGCCTTGACCACCCGGTTACGCTCGGCCTGATGCTGTTCATAGAGCGCGTCGAAATTCACCGTAGCCCAGGTCCGCGCACGGCTGGAAGTCTGAATGATGGCTGCAACGAAGTCTCTTCGCTCGCCCTCGAAGCGGGCCAGCAAGGCTTCCGGCTCTTGCAGATACTTGAAGCGGTATTCGGCGTAATAGGCGTAACGCGGAGCAATCAAGCCACGCAGCTCGAGTTGCACCAGCAAAGTCTTCAGCGGCAATTGGCGAATGTTGCTCTGGTCCGACAAGGGCCCCAACAGAAACTCCCACTGCCCCTCTGGCGCGGCAGCTTGCATCTCATCGAGCACACAACGAATGCCGTCCAGTTCCGGCGTGTCGCCGTAGACGAAGTTTTCCAGCACGTTGAGGCTGTCGCGATTGGCCAGCACCAGGCAGTCGGACGGTTGCCCGTCACGCCCGGCACGGCCGATTTCCTGGCTGTAGTTTTCGATGGATTTGGGCAGGTCGAAATGCACAACATTGCGGATATCGCTCTTATCGATCCCCATCCCGAAGGCAATGGTGGCGACGATGCAATTGGACTGCCCGCCCATGAACCGTTTTTGAATGGCTTCGCGTTGTTCGTGGGGCAAACCGGCGTGATAGGCCTCGGCCTGTATGCCGTTACGGCCCAGGTGTTCGGCGATGTGCTCGGCGGTTTTTTGCAGGGTGACGTAGACGATACTCGGCTGGCCCGGACGCTCGCTCATCCATTCGACCAGACGTCGGCGCTTGTCCTGACCGCGTACCGGCTCGACCAGCAGATTGAGGTTCGGCCTGTAGAAACCGGTGGTCACCACGTCTTCGGGTGCGATGGCGAATTTGGCCTCCATGTCCGCGATCACTTTGGGCGTCGCAGTGGCGGTCAGCAGCAGCGCCTGCGGAATGTTGAACTGGCGCTGGTAGTCGGGAAGCTTGAGATAGTCGGGACGGAAATTGTGGCCCCACTCCGAGATGCAGTGCGCCTCGTCCACCACCAACAACGAGATGGGCACCTGCTGCAGGAAATTGCGAAAGCGCTCGTTCTTCAGGCGCTCCACAGAGATCATCAAAATCTTCAGTTCGCCGGACCTGGCCCGGGCCATCACATCACTTGCGTCGTCCCGACTCTGGGCCGAATCGATGCTGCCCGCCGCAATGCCATGGCGTTGAAGGAACGCCAACTGATCTTGCATCAACGCCAGCAGTGGCGAGACCACCAGCGTCAGGTGCGGCAGCAAAAGCGCCGGCAATTGATAACAAAGGGACTTGCCCGAGCCGGTGGGGAAAATCGCCGCTGCCGAACGCCCGGCCAACACCGCGCTGACCGCCGCCTCCTGGCCGGGCCGAAACTGTGGATAACCGAAAACCTGTTCCAGGGTGTTGTGCATAAGCTGTCACTCCGTTGACCGCTGCGAAGCCCAAAGCCTAGCCGGCAAACGCAGCGAGTCGAGAAAAGGTCGGGGACCAAAACGATACGGGATGATACAGCGGATGCAACCTGGACACGGCAAGGCATGAGGGTTGGGCAGCGTTCAGATCGCTATCGCGAGCAGGCTCACTCCTACAGGGAAATGCATTTCAAAATAGTGTGGGAGCGAGCCTGCTCGCGAAAAGACCAGAGCAGTCTCCGCAAGACTTTCGAGAGCCCTCAGGGCACCAACACCGCCACACGCAATTGATCATTCAGCGCTTGCTCGTGAACGGTTTGGCTCTTGCTCACCCAAACCGCATGGGCCGGGCTGATTTCACCCGTGAAGGCCGCCGCCAACTGACGCAAATCGGCGACGCTTCGCACGCGAGGGCAGAAGGGTTCGCCGTCGCAGTTCTGACTGGCGCCGCGGTAGGTGATCAGTAACCGATCCCACAACCCGTCACGCACTCGCCTGACCGACTTGAGCTTTACATCCTGCACGCCCAGTCGCTGTTTCAGACTTTGTTCGTCGAGCATTTCGCTGGCCAGCAGCGCCTTACAGAACATCAATACTTCGGCGCGGGACGCAGTGTCCACATTGGCCTGGCTTGTCATCGCATCTGGCCAACCGGTGCGATCCATATTGGCGAGGATCAAAGAGTTATCCGTGTCAGCTGCACCCGCCAAACGACAAACACCTGCCCACAGCAACAAAATCGAGGCCATACGTAGCCATTGCATACCTAATTCCCTTTAAGCATTGAACAGACGTTTTCGAAACGTCCTACAGATTCTGGCGCGCACCATACAGAGGATTGCTGCGTTGCGCCTGACAAACATGTAGGAAATTCGACTTCTAGGGGATTTGCTGAAAAAAGCCTCGGGGTACACGTAGGCAAAAAGCCACAACGCAAGTAAATCCCCTACAAATCCCGTCCATTTGCGCTGTATTGCGACGCCAGGAAGTACGCCTCTATAGTTTGCGTCGCCGCTGAAAACAGGACGGACCTCATGCAAGACCGCTATCGCCCGCTCAAAACCCGCTACAGCGAATCGCCCGTGTTGGTCATCGACACCGAGGCCGACCCTCACGAAATCCTCGACGCCGCCCACCAACGTCTGCGCGCCGCCAGCGACCTGCTCGAAACACTTTACTGCCTGTGCTTCAAACAGGCGGATGTGAAGGATATTCCTCACATAGTGAATGCACTTTATTTATTAACGCAGGACGGCTGCGAACTTCTTGAAGTTGCAAGACAACGAACAGAACTTTAAAAACACAAATACAGAAACAACTAACTTCTTCAACTTGCAAATAACAAACACTAGTCTGCAAGCTCTTAAACCCATCAAGAGCACTACAATGACTACATTAACTATTTTCTTCTGCGGCACCGGTTCGACCAAATTCGACAACCAGAACCCGACTTACTGGAACGGCGAACTGGTCTCGACACTGGCTTCCCATCACGGCGGCCGCGAATTTGCCGAATGGATCGTGATTGACGGCCCCGGCACCAGCAACCTGCAAGCCGACGAGCTGTTCACCAAATCCGGGGACTACGGCCTGAGCGGCACGCTGTTCGGCAAGGGCTGGGAAGAAAACGTCAAACACGCCATCAACATCATCAAAGGCAAATGCGACTGGGAACGTGAAAAACTGACCGAGGCTGAATACAACCGTCTCAAGGCTGCCGGAATCCCTATTGAAGATGTGATCGTCGAAGGTTCCTGGTTGTGGCGCAAGTACAACTACGGCGACCGCAGCGTGACCCAACAGAAGTTACAGGAACAAATCATCAAAACATTCCGCAAGGACGGCGTTATTCCAACCAACGTCAACTTGGTAGGCTGGAGCCGCGGTGGCATTAGTTGCCATATGCTGGCCAATGCCATGTTCAAGGACAGCGCACTGAAGAACATCCCGGTGAACATCTTTGCGATAGATCCGGTGCCGGGCATCGGTAACTTTCAGGAAGAAAAAGTCAAACTGAATGCCAACGTAAAAGAATACGTTGGCTTCTACGCCCGGGACGAACGCTCCAAAGGCTTCAGCTGCGTCATCCCGCAAACGGCCACCGGCACCCGCACTCACATCTACCCGATGCCCGGCCGCCACGGCACGCTGGTCGGCAACGCCGCCGCCGATGGTGTCAGCGGCCCTAAAGCGCTGGCCGAACCCGGACTGATCGTCCGCCACTTTGCCGAAGTGTGCTTGAAACGCTGGGGTGTGCCGCTTAACAAAACCACCAACCTGACCCCGACCGACCTGCAAAACCACCACAACGCCATGGTCAGCGCCGCCGCGAAATACAAAGCGATGGAAAAGTGCTCGTACACCTTCTTCACCGAACTGGACCAGGGCGAGCGCTACGTTTCGCTAGGCAGCAACGGGGTCAAGTTCTCGGCAGTGAAAGGCACGATCTATGCGCCGGCGACCGGGTTGACCACTGGCCTGCAGGATGTGGGGGCTTATCAGCATATTGGTTAAGTGATGGGAGTGGGAGCAGGTTCAGGTCAACCTTGATGATTCACGCCGAGCATTTCTGATGGGGACGCGAGGAAGCTGATGGCGGAAAAACGCGGAAAATTGCGCCGCGGAAAATTCCTATAGAAAGGGCCTAACCGAGGTTCGGCCCGTTCCTACAAGCGGGGATGCTTTGTCGCCTATCGCTGCTTGGTAGCTCGTATCTATAGTCGTGACTGTCGCTGCCAAATCAGCGACTCGGGCTTGGTCACCCGAATGGCTCATATCTAAGCGTCCGTTGTATGCTGCCGGCACTTCAAGTGCCTGCACGCTATATGGCGGCTGTGTTTGGGACGCCCTCGGGCGTGCCGGGATGTGAGCCTCATCGGTTGACCAACCCGAACACAGTCCGCCTCCCATCGCTTGGTCACGGTGGCGGCGGTTCTTTCTGATGCATTTGAGGCTACAAATAATGACACTTACAAACGATCGCTACCTCCCACTACAAACCAACCTAACCGATTCCCCGCCCCTGATCATCGACACAGAGGCCAACCCCCAGGACATCCTCGAAGCCGCCCTCCAGCGCATCCGAGCCTCCAGCGACCTCCTCAAAACCCTGCACTGCGTTTGCTTCAAACACGGCGACGTCGAAGATATCCCCCACATCACCCACGCGCTCTACCTCTTGGCCCAGGACGGCTGCGACCTGCTCCAAGTCGCCCAACAACGCATGATGGGCTGGAAAGCACCTGCCTGACGCCGAATGAAAAGATCGTTCCCACGCTCCGCGTGGGAATGCCTCTACGGACGCTCCGCGTTCGGCTCTTGGGACGCAGAGCGTCCCGGGCTGCATTCGATCAAGCCTTCAACGCCTGAGACAATCGTGATGTCTGAATTAACGTTCAAACACAAACAAGCGCACTACGAAAAGGTGTGCCGCTCTAATTACCTGGCCAGTCTGCATTTCGCTGGTTTCGACACATCACCGGCAAACCTCGACAAACCACTGCCTAAGCGAGAAGAAGCGCTCGCCAAATACCAACAAGACAAACCGTCACAACCCGCTCCCGCCCTTCCCCACAAGCCTGCCGATCAATAAGATCCATCCAAGCCCAACCGGACACCCCCGCAATGAACCTCTCCCCCAACTTCCCCGACGACCAAGTCATGCACCTGCTCATGCAGCTGTTGCACGAAGAGCTCGGCCTGCCCGAACGCAAAACCATCAGCCTCACCACCTCGATCAACTTCGACCTGGGCTGCAATGGCGCTGATGCGCGGCATTTGATGGAATCGCTGGAACAACAGTTCGGGATCGACCTCGATGACTACGACGCCTATCGCTACTTTCAGCCCGAAGGGTTTGATGTGCATCTCAAGCGAAAGGCAAAGGGTCGCGGTGACAAAATCCCGCTGACCATCGGCATGCTTTACCAAGCGATCAAAATGCAACGGTGGGATACGCAGCAACTGGAAGGCATCGAGCCCAACACATAAGTGCCATTATTCTGGTCGTTTAGCGCCAACACAGCTGGAATATTGGCAGTTGTGAGTTGGATGGTGAAACCAAACGCCCACAAAAAAGCCGCCCTCAAAGGGCGGCTTTTTCATTCGCTAAATCCAAGCCTTACAGCTTAGGACCTGCAGCCTTGATCGCGTCGCTCACTTCAAACTTCTTGAAGTTCTCAACAAACAACCCAGCCAACGCCTTGGCCGCTTCATCATAAGCAGCCTTGTCAGCCCAGGTGTTACGTGGGTTCAACAGGCCAGTCTCAACGCCTGGCACAGCCAACGGCACGTCCAGGTTGATGGTGTCGAGGTGCTCGGTTTCTGCACCGATCAACGCGCCGCTCTGGATCGCTGCAATCACGCCACGAGTGGTCGGGATGTTGAAGCGTTTGCCAACGCCGTAGCCGCCGCCGGTCCAGCCGGTGTTGACCAGGTAAACCTTGGAGCCGAAGCCGCGGATGCGCTTGATCAGCAGTTCTGCGTATTCGCCGGCCGGACGCGGGAAGAACGGTGCGCCGAAGCAGGTGGAGAAGGTCGACTTGATGCCGCTGCCGGAACCCATTTCGGTCGAGCCCACCAGTGCGGTGTAGCCGGACAGGAAGTGGTAGGCCGCTTGTTCTTCGCTGAGGATCGAGACTGGCGGCAGTACGCCGGTCAGGTCGCAGGTCAGGAAGATCACAGCGTTTGGCTCGCCACCGAGGTTCTTCTCGGAACGCTTGGCAACGTGCTCCAGCGGGTAAGCGGCGCGGCTGTTCTGGGTCAGGCTGACGTCGGCGTAGTCGGCGTGCTTGGCGTCATCGATGACGACGTTTTCCAGGACGGCGCCGTGCTTGATGGCTTTCCAGATGACCGGCTCGTTCTTCTCGGACAAGTCGATGCACTTGGCGTAGCAGCCGCCTTCGATGTTGAAGACAACGCCTTCGCCCCAGCCGTGTTCGTCGTCACCGATCAGGTAACGGCTTTCGTCGGCGGACAGGGTGGTTTTACCAGTGCCCGACAGGCCGAAGAACAGGGTCACGTCGCCCGCTTCACCGATATTGGCCGCGCAGTGCATTGGCAGCACGTCGGCGGCCGGCAGCAGGAAGTTCTGCACCGAGAACATGGCTTTCTTCATTTCACCGGCGTAACGCATGCCGGCGAGCAGCACTTTCTTCTGGGCAAAGTTGATGATCACGCAGCCGTCGGAGTTGGTGCCGTCACGCTCTGGAACGCACTCGAAGTTGGCGACGTTCAGAACTTGCCACTCTTCACGACCGGCCGGGTTGTACTGAGCCGGGTTGATGAACAGGCAACGACCGAACAGGTTCTGCCAGGCCGTCTGAGTGGTCATTTTCACGGCCAAGTAGTGCTCTTCAGCCGAACCTACATGGACGTGGGAAACGAAATGTTCTTGCGCGTTGTTGAAGGCCTCGACGCGGTCCCACAGGGCATCGAACTTGTCGGCCGGGAACTTGCGGTTGATCGGGCCCCAGGCAATGGCGGCCTGAGTGGACGGCTCTTCAACGATGAAACGGTCGACTGGCGAGCGGCCGGTACGGTGACCGGTGCGAACAACCAGTGCGCCAGTGTCGGCAAGCTCGCCTTCACCGCGATTCAGAGCTTCTTTTACCAGATCATCAACACTCAGATCGGTGTACACGGCGTTATTGGCTTGCGTCATGAGATTCCCCGTCGGCCAGTGGCCGAGTGTGCTCCAAACGTTTTGTAGTAGAAAGTCGTGCACTACTACCGCGACAAAAAGTGGGCCGGATTATGCCAGAAACGCCCAAAAATAGTAGGGCCCTCCCGTCAGAACGGCGTTATTCCGGCGCTATCCAGTGAATTTACCTGCGCTGAACCGTTTTAGTGCCGGGTATCTGACGGTGTCTCGACACCCGCACCGGCGAACAATTGGGTGATATCGGCCGCGTCAAACAGGTAGCGCTGGTTGCAGAACTGGCAATCGATCTCGATGTTGCCGCCGTGCTCGATGACCAGCGCCTGCGCGTCTTCCATGCCCAAACTGACCAGAGCATTGGCCGAACGTTCTCGCGAGCAGCTGCAACGGAAACGCAATCTCTGCACATCGAACAGGCGCACCTGTTCTTCATGGTAGAGGCGATGAAGCACGGTTTCGTTGTCCAGGCTCAGCAATTCGTCGGCGGTCAGGGTGTTGCCCAGCGCGGTGATGTGCTGCCAACTGTCCTCGCGTTCTTCCTGGTCTTTCAAGCGGTCGGCAGGCAGTTGCTGCAACAACATGCCGCGGGCGCGCCGGCCATCGGCGTACAGCCAGAACCGGGTGCCAACCTGTTGCGACATGACGAAGTAGTTGGTGAAGCACTCCGACAGGGTTTCGCCATCCAGGTCGACAATGCCTTGGTAACGCTGACCCTGAGTGGGGTCGACGGTCAGTGCCAGCACGCCATTGGGCATCAGGTCGGCGAGGGTCGCGTCGGGGGCAATCCGGTCGGCGTCGTAACGGGCCAGGCCACGGATTTCACGCTCGCTGGAGCACTCGATCATCAGTAGCGGAATCGGACCGTCGGAACGGGCCTGAAGAATCAGCAAGCCATCGAACTTCAACGTGCCGACCAGCAACGACGCAGCCGCCATCAGTTCGCCGAGCAGTTGCGCGACCGGCTCCGGATACGGGTGTTTGGCGAGGACTTCAGCGTAACTCCGTTCCAACGAAACCAGCTCGCCGCGGGTGTCGCTGTCATCGAAGATGAAGCGTTGGGTGTAGTCGGTATCCGGTAGATCGGTCATAGGTCTGGGTTCTGAAGTAATGACAAAATGGTTACAAATCGTGAAAATTGCGCCTTTGCAGCACCGCTTTGGTGCGCGACGTTCAGCCATGGGAGGCATTTTATGAACAATCCGGGTTTGTTCCAAGCAAGGTGGAACCTGCGCCGGTTGGCTCTGTGCAATTTCGTGCCTCTGGCGCTGCTGGCCTTTTGGTTATGGCCTACGGGTCAGATGCTGTGTGTGATTTTCGACGAGTGGCTGTTTCATCTGCTGAATGCGCCGCTGGCCAGCAACCCGATATGGCTACGCATCTGGGCGATTGCAAGTCTGCGCCCATTCGATGTGGGGAGTTTCGCGGATGAGTGTGGTGCTTAGGGCCTGATTTTGTGGTGCTGCCGGCGAGTGCTGCGCACTCGATCGCG
The DNA here is from genome assembly GCF_005930655.1 of Pseudomonas sp. FSL W5-0299. Taxonomy (NCBI): domain Bacteria; kingdom Pseudomonadati; phylum Pseudomonadota; class Gammaproteobacteria; order Pseudomonadales; family Pseudomonadaceae; genus Pseudomonas; species Pseudomonas sp. FSL W5-0299. Next base: position 84,436 of record NZ_RXHX01000002.1, on the reverse strand, counting down.
AGCAGGCTCACTCCCACAAAGTTCTGCGCTATACCTGTGGGAGCGTGACTTGCCCGCGAAGACTTCAGCCCAGACGACACGGAAGCATCTACCTCACTCGTCGTTACTGCTCCCACGAAACTTGAACAAATCCCGCCGCTGTTTCTTGCTTGGCTTGCCATCGGTGCTCATGCCCAACGCGCCCGCCTTGCGCATGGCCGCAGCCGCTTCGCGCTTGGCGATGCTGGCATCGGTTTCCGCATACAACGTCTGAGCCTCTGGCGCGCCACGGCGCACAATCGATAGCGCCTGAACCACCACCGTGCGTTCCTCGAACCCCACACGAATCTGAAACTCGTCGCCCACCCTCGGCTCCTTGCCCGGTTTGCAGCGCTCACCCCGGCAATGCACCTTGCCGCTTTCAATTGCCGCCTTCGCCAAGGCACGTGTTTTATAAAAACGCGCGGCCCACAACCACTTATCGAGACGGACCTTGTCGTCCTCTTCGTTTTTTTGTGCCACTGGAATTCCTCTTTCAGCCCATAGTCGGAACTGTACTACCGTTTCTGTCGGGCGCAAGAACTCGGCCCCCCAGATAGACTGTGATCTTGGCCGGCGTTCCGGCATGGAGTGATCGAGTGACTATATTCCCGTCTTCATTGACCTCGCCGCAGGGCGGTTGCCAGGGCTGCCAGCAAAGCGAGCCGCTGGGCTTCGATTTTTCTTTTGCCTACCAACCGATCGTCGATCTGCGCGACCGATCAGTTTTTGCTCACGAAGCGTTGGTGCGTGGCATTGCCGGGGAAGGCGCACTGTCGGTGCTCGACCAGGTCACCGAGGAAAATCGCTACCGCTTCGACCAGCTCTGCCGGACCCGCGCCATTGCAGGAGCGGCCAATCTAAACATGCAGACACACTTGTCCATCAACTTCATGCCCAACGCCGTGTACCGCCCGGAGCTATGCATCCGCACCACTCTGGAAGCCGCGAAAACACACAACTTCCCCATCAACCGGCTGATTTTCGAAACCCTGGAAAGCGAGCACGTAGATAACTATCGCCATTTGACTAATATTCTGCGTGAATACCGCGAATTCGGCTTCAAGACCGCCATCGACGATTTCGGCGCGGGCTACTCGGGGCTCAATCTGCTGGCTGATTTCCAACCGGACCTGATCAAACTCGACATGGCACTGATCCGCGATGTCGATCGCGACCGTGTTCGTCAGGCGATCGTCCGAGGGGTTGTCACAATGTGTGCGGAGTTGAACGTTACAGTCATCGCCGAAGGCATCGAAAGCGCCGGAGAACGGGATTTCCTGGCGGACTGTGGAATATTTCTGATGCAGGGTTACTGGTTCGCCAAGCCTGCATTCAAAGCGTTGGCCCAGGTAGCACCTGAGGCCTGGACGCGTTAATCGCCGGTTTTTTCCTATTGAAGACATTTGACCATTTGACCGTTATCGGTCTGCGCGAGTGGGTGGCGCTCCCGGATCTGGGAGTCGCGGGCCTGCGCGCAAAAATCGACACCGGCGCCAGCACCTCAAGCCTGCATGCCACCGACATCGAGCCGTTCGAGCGCGACGGTGAAAGCTGGGTGCGCTTCACCGCGCACCTGGGCACGGTGGTGCAGTTGCGCCATCGACGCTGCGAGGCGCCACTGGTGACGCGCAAAACCATCAAAAGCTCCAACGGTCACGCTCAGATGCGTTACGTGGTCAGCACCACACTGGCCCTGGGTGATCGGGTATGGCGGGTCGAATTCACCCTCGCCTGCCGCAAGTCCATGCGTTATCGCCTGCTCCTCGGCTCCAAAGCCCTGATCGACGGCCAACTGGTGGTCAATCCGGGCATCAAATATGTACAAGACAAGCCGGTGTTCCCGGTATCTACCTCTTCCACAGGTGTTGCATGAAGATCGCTGTGCTGTCGCGGAACCCGCGTCTGTATTCCACTCGTCGTCTGGTCGAAGCCGGTACCGAGCGTGGACATGAAATGGTGGTGATCGACACCCTGCGCGCCTATATGAACATTGCCAGCCACAAACCGCAGATCCATTACCGCGGCAAGCCGCTGGAAGGTTTCGACGCGGTGATCCCGCGGATCGGTGCGTCTGTGACGTTTTATGGCTGCGCGGTGTTGCGTCAGTTCGAAATGATGGGGGTTTTCCCGCTCAATGAATCGGTGGCCATCGCCCGTTCGCGGGACAAACTGCGGTCACTGCAATTGCTCTCGCGCCGCGGCATCGGCTTGCCCGTCACCGGGTTTGCGCACTCCCCGGATGACATTCCCGACCTGATCGACATGGTCAACGGCGCACCGCTGGTGATCAAGGTGCTGGAAGGTACGCAAGGCATCGGCGTGGTGTTGTGTGAAACGGCGACGGCGGCAGAGTCGGTGATTGAGGCCTTCATGGGCCTGAAGCAGAACATCATGGTTCAGGAATACATCAAGGAAGCCGGGGGCGCGGACATTCGCTGCTTCGTGGTGGGCGACAAGGTGATCGCGGCGATGAAGCGCCAGGCCAAGCCTGGGGAGTTCCGCTCCAACCTGCATCGCGGTGGCAGTGCCAGCCTGATCAAGATCACCCCGGAAGAACGCATGACCGCGTTGCGGGCGGCCAAGGTCATGGGGCTGGCGGTGGCGGGCGTGGATATCCTGCGTTCCAATCACGGGCCGCTGGTGATGGAAGTGAACTCGTCGCCAGGGCTGGAAGGGATCGAGACCACCACCGGGAAGAATGTGGCGGGGATCATCATCGAGCATCTTGAGAAGAATGGCGGGCCGAATATGACGCGCACCAAAGGCAAGGGCTGACCCACCGAGCATTCCCACGCTCTGCGTGGGAATGCTTGGAGTAGTCAGCTGTTAAACCGCATCCCGCGGCAACATAAGCCCAAGCGGCAACCGCACCCGAGCTTCAAGCCCGCCACCCGGCCGATTGCGCAACTCGACATTCCCGCCATGCATCGAAGCGATCCGCTTCACGATGGCCAGTCCAAGTCCTGTCCCCTTCCCGCCCCTGGCACGATCACCCCGGGTGAACGGGTTGAAGATCGCCTCCAGTTCCGACGGATCAATCCCTGCCCCACGGTCCATGACGCTCAGCACCACATACGGCGCGCTGGTATCACCGGAGACATAAGCCGCCACCTCAACCCCGCTGCCAGCATGGTGCAACGCGTTGCCGATCAAATTGTTCAGCAGCCGCTTCATCGACACCCGACGCAAGGGAAACGCCTGGATCGGTTCCAGGCGCAGACGCACTTTTTCTTCGTTCTGGTTATACGGCGCAGCGACTTCACGAACCAGGTCAATCAGGTCCACTTCTTCAACAGACTCGTCACGACCATCGCGGATAAACGCGAGGAACTGGTCGAGGATCGCGTCCATGTCTTCGATGTCACGCACCATCGCGTCGGTGAGGTCGTTGTGGTCGCCCATCAATTCCAGGGACAAGCGCAAACGGGTCAGCGGTGTACGCAGGTCGTGTGACACCCCGGCCAGCATCAGCTCGCGCTCGCGACCGGCCTGCTCGACGTCTTCAGCCATCTGGTTGAAGGCGCGATACACCTCGGTCATCTCGCTCGGCGTGTCACTGATCGGCAGGCGCACGCTGCGCCCCTGGCCGAGTTGCCGTGCGGCATACACCAGACGTTTCAAGGGTTGATTGAGCTGGCTGACGAAGATCCACGCCGAGGCGGTGGACAGCAAGCCGATAGCAAGGAACCAGCCGAGCACGTTCCAGATTTTCTGGCCGCGCAACGGATGCGGATACAGCGGCACCTTCAGCCAGCCATCGCCCAGGCTAGGTGCCCGAACCCACAGGGCCGGCGGTGAGTGCATGCGTAATCGCACTTCGGTGTCGGCACCCAACTCAGCCTGCATCTGCCGCTGATAGATCTCGCTGTAAGGCCAATGTTGCTCGCCTTCCGGCACACCCGCGCCCACGACCCTGATCAGGGTGGCAGCATCAGCGATTTTCTCTCGGTTCTTTTCATCAGCGGCCCAATAAGCGCGCAGCGTCAGGGCGACACCGTGGCTGTATTGGCGGTCCACCAGCACGTCTTCGTTCATCAACAGATAAACCAGGGTCAGTGCCTTGGAAAACAGGACGACGATCAGCACCAGCCACAGGGTGCGGGAGAAGAAACTCTGGGGGAACCAAACGGGGGTTTTCATGAATAACCGCTACACACTTGCAGGAGCGAGCGATGCTCGCATATTGCGGATCGCGAGTCTGCGGACGATTGTCCGCAAGACCCGCTCCTACAAATCGCCGATCACTTGGTGGCGGCGCCATCCGGAACGAACACGTAGCCCACGCCCCAGACCGTCTGGATGTAACGCGGTTTGGATGGGTCAGGCTCGATCATCCGGCGCAGACGGGAAATCTGCACGTCGATGGAACGCTCCAGCGCATCCCATTCACGGCCACGAGCCAGGTTCATCAGCTTGTCGCGAGTCAGTGGCTGACGCGCGTTCATGACCAAGGCCTTGAGCACCGCGAATTCACCGGTGGTCAGCATGTGCACTTCGTCACCGCGCTTGAGTTCGCGGGTGGCCAGGGACAGTTCGTAGTCACCGAAGGTCACGCTTTCGTCTTCGCTGCCCGGTGCGCCCGGCACAGGTGTCGACTGACGGCGCAGGACCGCTTTGACACGGGCCATCAGCTCATCCGGGTTGAAGGGCTTGGCCAGGTAATCGTCGGCGCCCAGTTCCAGGCCCTTGATGCGGCTCAGCTCATCGCCCTTGGCAGTCAGCATGATGATCGGGATCTGATTGTTCGCCGTGCGCAGCCGGCGGCAGGCGGTCAGACCGTCTTCGCCGGGCAGCATCAGGTCGAGGACGACCAGGTTGAACACTTCACGCGCCAGCAGGCGATCCATTTGTTCGGTGTTCGGCACGGCGCGGGCGCGGTAGCCCTTGCTGACGAAAAAGCGTTCCAGCAGGCTGCTCAGCCCTGGATCGTCGTCAACAATAAGAATTTTTTCGCCTTCAGCATTGTTTGCAGTGCTGCTCATTGGATGCTCCTTTGATCTCGGCGCGCATTATGGCGTAGCTGCCGTTATACGCACCGTGTGCATTGTTAGCAGATTTTTCCTTCACTGCCAGAAATCCGGCCCTCGCGCTAATGCCTGCGATGCCCCTGAATGATAGAACGCTGGTTATAATGCGCGGCCTTTTGTGTCAGGCAACGTCTGATCACGGCTACAGGTGGCCGCTTTTTATTTTCATGGCGCCGGCAGTCATTGTTCGATTTCACGGGTCAACGGGATACCTGTTGATCCAGGTAGCGGCGCACGCCAGGCCGCTCAACCAGACTCGCCGAGCCTTTATCCCTGCGCCTGCGAGCCTGCTTTCACAATTTGTCAGGTGGTTTTATGGACAGCATCAACAGCCGCATCGCCGAGGAACTCGGTGTACGCCCACAACAGGTCGAAGCGGCCGTCGCGCTACTCGATGAAGGCTCTACCGTTCCCTTCATCGCCCGTTACCGGAAAGAAGTGACCGGCAGCCTCGATGACATCCAGTTGCGTCATCTGGAAGAGCGTCTGCGCTACCTGCGAGAACTCGACGAACGGCGTATCAGCATCCTTGCCAGCATCCAGGAGCAAGGCAAGCTGACCCCGCAACTCGAACGCGACATCAAACTCGCCGACACCAAGACCCGCCTGGAAGACTTGTACTTGCCGTACAAGCAGAAGCGCCGCACCAAGGGCCAGATCGCCCTGGAAGCCGGCCTCGGCGAGCTGGCCGACGGCCTGTTCAACGACCCGACCCTGACGCCAGACGCCGAAGCCGCACGCTTCGTCGACGCCGAAAAAGGCGTGGCCGATGTGAAGGCGGCCCTCGAAGGCGCCAAATACATCCTGATGGAACGCTTTGCCGAAGACGCCGGCCTCCTGGACAAGCTGCGCAGTTACCTCAAGCAGGAAGCGACCCTCAGTGCCCGCGTCATCGCCGGCAAGGAAGAGGAAGGCGCCAAGTTCCGCGATTACTTCGAACACGACGAACCGCTGAAAAGCATGCCGTCGCACCGCGCGCTGGCGATTTTCCGTGGCCGCAACGAAGGCATCCTGAGTTCGGCGCTGAAAGTCGGCGACGAGCTGCCGGGCACCATGCACCCGTGCGAAGGCATGATCGGCCAGCAATTCGGCATCCAGAACCAGAACCGCGCCGCCGACAAATGGCTGGGCGAAGTGGTGCGCTGGACCTGGAAGGTCAAGCTCTACACCCACCTCGAAACCGATTTGCTCGGCGAGTTGCGCGATGGCGCGGAAACCGAAGCGATCAACGTATTCGCCCACAACCTGCACGACTTGCTGCTGTCGGCCCCGGCCGGCCCGCGTGCCACCCTGGGCCTCGACCCGGGCCTGCGCACCGGTTGCAAGGTCGCCGTGGTCGATTCCACCGGCAAGCTGCTGGATCACGCCACGGTCTACCCGCACGTGCCACACAACAAGTGGGACCAGACCATCGCGATTCTGGCGGCCCTGTGCGCCAAGCATGCCGTGGACCTGATCGCCATCGGCAACGGCACCGCCAGCCGTGAAACCGACAAGCTCGCCGCTGAGCTGATCAAAAAATACCCAGCGATGAAGATGACCAAGGTCATGGTCTCCGAGGCCGGTGCATCGGTTTACTCGGCGTCGGAACTGGCTTCCAAGGAATTCCCGGACCTCGACGTGTCGATCCGTGGCGCCGTGTCGATTGCCCGCCGCTTGCAGGATCCGCTGGCCGAACTGGTGAAGATCGATCCGAAATCCATCGGCGTCGGCCAGTACCAGCACGACGTGTCGCAGCTGAAACTGGCGCGTGGCCTGGATGCCGTGGTCGAGGACTGCGTGAACGCCGTGGGCGTGGACGTCAACACCGCCTCCGTGGCGCTGCTCGCCCGCATCTCCGGCCTCAACGCGACCCTGGCGCAGAACATCGTCAGCCACCGCGACGAGCACGGCGCGTTCAAAACCCGTGCGGCGTTGAAGAAAGTCGCTCGTCTGGGCGAGAAAACCTTCGAACAGGCGGCCGGTTTCCTGCGCGTCATGAACGGCGACAATCCGCTGGATTCGTCGGCGGTTCACCCGGAAGCCTATCCACTGGTGCAGCGCATTGCCGCTGAGACCGACCGTGACATTCGCTCGTTGATCGGCGACGCGAGCTTCCTCAAGCGTCTCGACCCGAAGAAGTACACCGACGAAACCTTTGGTCTGCCAACGGTCACCGACATTCTGCAAGAGCTGGAAAAACCGGGCCGTGACCCGCGTCCGGAGTTCAAGACCGCCGAGTTCCAGGAAGGCGTCGAAGACCTCAAGGATCTGCAATTGGGCATGATCCTCGAAGGCGTCGTCACCAACGTGACCAACTTCGGCGCGTTCGTCGACATCGGCGTGCATCAGGACGGTTTGGTGCACATCTCTGCGCTTTCGGAGAAGTTCATCAAGGATCCGCGCGAAGCGGTAAAGGCCGGAGACGTGGTGAAAGTGAAGGTCATGGAAGTCGATATCCCGCGTAAACGCGTGGGTCTGTCGATGCGCATGAGCGACACCCCGGGCGAGAAAATCGACGGCGCTCGTGGTGCGCGTCCGGGGTCGGCGCCACGCCAGTCCCAGAACAACGCACCGCGTAAGGAAACCACGGTGGCGGCCCCGGCCAACAACGCCATGGCGTCGTTGTTTGCCAACGCCAAGCAGTTGAAGAAACGCTGATGGAGATCCCTGCCGGGCTGACCGAAAGCGCTTTTTTCAAGCTGCTGGGATGTCGCTTGCACAGTCTGGAAGCCGGGGTGGCGCAAGTCGCCCTGGGGCTTGCGCCAGAGCTGCGCAATCGCGGCGGCAAGCTGCATGGCGGGGCCTTGTTCAGTCTGGTGGACATTGCCATGGGGCTGGCCTGTTCCAGCACCCACGGCTTTGACCAGCAGAGCGCGACCATCGAGTGCAAGATCAACTACATTCGCGCCGTTTCCGACGGTGAAGTGATGTGCACGGCGCGGGTGATTCACCCGGGCCGGCGCACGCTAGTGGTCGAAGCCGACGTGATGCAAGGCGACAAACTCGTCGCAAAAGCACAAGGCACGTTCGCTGTCCTGTAGCTAGAAGTCATCGATTTGAGTTAATTTCGGCGCTGTGACTGCAGCGCCGAAGTTTCCTGTGGGAGCGAGCCTGTTCGCGAAGGCGATGTATCAGACAACATCAATGTTGACTGACACGCCCTCTTCGCGAGCAGGCTCGCTCCCACAGGGAATTCCTTGGCTGCTGTCAGCAGCCGTGTACGGTCCAAAAACCAGGCGAAAACGCCAGTTTCAACTTCACCCTTGTAGACCGTCTTGCCCACCCCCATATTGGGGCGACTGACGCGTGAAGGAATCCAACTTGAGCGAACTTCTCAACCGCCGCCTGGCTCTGCTTGGCGAGCGCGCTAACCTCTCTCTGCTCGAACAGTGCCTTCACGGCATCGAACGTGAATGCCTGCGCGTGACCGGCGAAGGTCGCCTGGCGCAAACGCCGCACCCGGAAGCATTGGGTTCCGCGCTGACCAATGAACAAATCACCACCGACTATTCCGAGTCGCTGCTGGAATTCATTACCCCGGCCCTGCCAGACCCGGCCGATACGCTGGCGAGCCTGGACAAGATTCACCGTTTTGCCTACAGCAAGCTCGGCAACGAGTTTCTGTGGAGTCCATCGATGCCGTGCCCGTTGCCGGCCGAGGAAGACATCCCGATCGCCTATTACGGCACGTCCAACATCGGTCAGCTCAAGTACGTCTACCGCAAGGGCCTGGCCCTGCGTTACGGCAAGACCATGCAGTGCATCGCCGGGATTCACTACAACTTTTCCCTGCCGGAAAAGCTCTGGCCACTGCTTAAAGAGGCTGAAGGCTTTGTCGGCACCGACCGCGACTATCAGTCGTCAGCCTACATTGCGCTGATCCGCAACTTCCGCCGCTACAGCTGGCTGCTGATGTACCTGTTCGGCGCCTCCCCTGCGCTGGACGCCGGTTTCCTGCGCGGTCGTTCGCACCAGTTGGAGCAACTGGACCCGGACACCTTGTACCTGCCATACGCCACCAGCCTGCGCATGAGTGACCTGGGTTACCAGAGCAACGCCCAGGCCGGCTTGACGCCGTGCTACAACGATCTGGCCAGCTACACCGACAGCCTGCGCAAAGCGGTCGCCACGCCGTATGCACCGTATGTCGAAATCGGTACGCATCAGGACGGTGAGTGGGTTCAGCTCAACACCAACATCCTGCAGATCGAAAACGAGTACTACTCCAACATCCGCCCGAAGCGCGTGACCTACACCGGCGAACGGCCGATCCAGGCGCTGGTGGCCCGCGGCATTCAGTACGTCGAAGTGCGTTGCCTGGACATCAATCCGTTCCTGCCGATGGGCATCGATTTGCCAGAGTCGCGCTTCCTCGACGCGTTCCTGCTGTATTGCGCGCTGAACGACAGCCCGCTGCTGACCAATACTTCGTGCGGCAACGCGACCTCGAACTTCCTCAGCGTGGTCAAGGAAGGTCGTCGTCCGGGCCTGCAACTGCAGCGTGACGGTCAACCGGTCGACCTGAAGGAATGGGCCGGCGAATTGTTGGAAAAAATAGCTCCGCTCGCGGCGCTGCTTGATCAAAGCCATGGCGGCGATGCCCACAGCAAGGCGTTGGACGTGCAGATGGAGAAGGTCAAGGATTCGTCGCGCACACCTTCAGCACAAGTGCTGGCGGCCATGGCTGAACACAAGGAGAGCTTTGCCCAGTTCTCCCTGCGCCAGAGCCAGGCGCATGCGGAGTTTTTCCGCAGCGAGCCGTTGAATAGAGAAGATCAGGCGAAGTTTGAAGAACGCGCACGCTCCTCGCTGGCTGAGCAGGTGGCGCTGGAGCAGAACGAAGTCGGCGATTTCGATGTGTTTGTCGGGTCGTATCAGGCGAGCATTCTGGCGATCAGCAACTAACATCAGAAGGTCCTTCAGACCTTTTCGCGGGCAAGCCTCGCTCCTACAGTTTTGTGTCGGTCCCCATTTGTGACTCGACCCCGAATCTGTAGGAGCGAGGCTTGCCCGCGATGGCCGCACTGCGGTCTCCCTTAGAATTTTCCGCTCATAAGCTCATTCGAAAAAGTTATTTATTTTCGGATTCTTAGATCATTTAGTCTCCTTTCACGCCGACTCTCGGTCGCCTGACAAGGAGCTTCTCAATGAAACTGAATTTCTCTCTTCGCCTCTTGGCGGCCGCGTCGCTGGCTGCTGCGAGTTTGTTTGCCCAGGCGGCTGACGTGACCGTCGCCTACCAGACCACGGTTGACCCGGCAAAGGTCGCCCAGGCCGACGGCGCTTACGAAAAAGCCACCAACGCCAAGATCGACTGGCGCAAATTCGACAACGGCGCCGACATCATCGCCGCCATCGCTTCCGGCGACGTGCAGATCGGCTACCTCGGTTCCAGCCCCCTGACGGCGGCCATCACCCGCAAAGTCCCGGTAGAAACCTTCCTCATTGCCACCCAGATCGGCGCGGCTGAAGCCCTGGTCGCCCGCGAAGGCTCCGGGATCAAGACTCCGCAAGACCTGATCGGCAAAAAAATCGCCGTGCCGTTCGTTTCCACCGGCCACTACAGCCTGCTGGCGGCGCTCAAGCACTGGAACATCGATCCGTCGAAGGTCACCGTGCTCAACCTCGCTCCGCCCGCCATCATCGCTGCGTGGAAACGCGGTGATATCGACGCCACTTACGTGTGGGACCCAGCCCTCGGTGTCGCCAAGGAAAACGGCAAAGTGCTGATTACCTCCGGCGAACTGGCCAAGTTCGGCGCTCCGACTTTCGATGCCTGGATCGTGCGTAAGGACTTCGCCGAGAAGCACCCGGAAATCGTCACTGCGTTCGCCAAAGTGACCCTCGACGCCTACGCCGATTACCGCAAAGACCCGAAAGCCTGGCTGGCCAATCAAAGCAACGTGGACAAGCTTGTCAAACTGTCGGGCGCCAAGGCCAGCGACATTCCGTTGTTGCTGCAAGGCAACGTCTTCCCGCTGGCGGCTGACCAAGTGATCACCCTCGGCGCACCGACCACCAAGGCCATTACCGACACCGCCGCCTTCCTCAAGGAACAAGGCAAGGTCGAGGCCGTGCTGCCGGACTACGCCCCTTACGTCAGCGCCAAGTACATCACCAACTGATCGGGAGTTAACTGCGATGGCTTTGCTACAGCTGGAGCGCATCAGCGCACAGTACCCCGGCGCCGCCGAACCGGTACTGGCGGATATTTCCCTGAGCCTGGGCCCCCAGCAGTTGCTGGTGGCCCTCGGCCCGTCCGGCAGTGGCAAGACCTCGCTGTTGAACCTGATTGCCGGTTTCGTCGAACCCAGCGCCGGGCGCATCACCCTTGACGGCGTGCCGGTCAAAGGCCCGGGCGCCGAACGCGGCGTGGTGTTCCAGGACGACGCCCTGCTGCCTTGGCAGGACGTGTTGGCCAACGTCGGTTTCGGCTTGGAACTGGCCGGCATTGCGCGGGAAAAACGTGAACTGCGCGCTCAGGAAATGCTCGCACTGGTGGACCTTTCCGGCTTCGAAAGTCGCCGCATCTGGCAGCTCTCGGGTGGCCAGAAGCAACGTGTCGGCCTGGCCCGTGCGCTGGCCGCCGACCCGCGCGTTTTGCTGATGGACGAACCCTTCGGCGCCCTCGACGCCTTCACCCGCGAACAGATGCAGGAGCTGCTGCTGCAAGTCTGGCAGCGCACCGCCAAACCGGTTTTCCTGATTACCCACGACATCGAAGAAGCGGTGTTCCTCGCCACGGACCTGATTCTGCTGGCGCCTGATCCGGGACAAATCGTCGAGCGCCTGAGCCTGGATTTCGGTCAGCGGTATGCGGCCGGTGAGTCCGCTCGCTCGATCAAGTCCGACCCGCGCTTCATCGAAACTCGCGAACACGTACTCGCCAAAGTGTTCTCCCAACGCAGCACCGCCCAGCGGCAGGAGCGCGCATGAGCAGCTATCAAATTCCCGCCGTCGCGGTTAAACCGGGTTCCACGGACATCCCGGCACGTCGCAGCCTCAGCACTCGGTGGATCAGCGTGCTGACGCTGGTGGCGCTGGTTGTCATTTGGTGGGCCGTCACCGCCACAGGGATGATCGAACCGCTGTTCCTGCCACCACCGTCCGCCGTGCTGCAAAAGGGCTGGCTGCTGGTGACCAGCGGCTACATGGATTCAACGTTGTGGCAGCACTTGGGGGCCAGTCTCAGCCGTATCGGTCTGGGCCTTGGTTTCGCGGTGCTGACCGCCGTGCCCATCGGCATCGCCATCGGCCATAACCGCATCGCCCGCGGCGTGCTCGATCCGTTGATCGAGTTCTACCGGCCGATTCCACCGCTGGCTTACCTGCCGCTGATCGTGATCTGGTGCGGCATCGGTGAGCTGTCGAAAGTCTTGCTGATCTACCTGGCGATTTTCGCCCCGATTGCCATTGCCACTGCAACTGGCGTGCGCACGGTTGACCCGGCCAAACTGCGCGCCGCGCAGTCGCTGGGTGCGACCCGGGCGCAGTTGATTCGCCATGTGATTCTGCCGAGCGCCTTGCCGGATATTTTGACTGGCGTGCGCATCGGCCTCGGTGTGGGTTGGTCGACGCTGGTTGCCGCCGAATTGATCGCCGCCACCAGCGGTTTGGGTTTTATGGTGCAGTCGGCCGCGCAATTCCTGGTCACCGATGTGGTGGTGCTGGGGATTCTGGTGATTGCCCTGATCGCGTTTGCCATGGAAATGGGCCTGCGCGCCCTGCAACGCAAACTGGTGCCGTGGCACGGCCAGGCCCACTGAGTTTTTTGGGATCTTAATGTGGGAGCGAGCCTGCTCGCGATGGCGGTGCATCAGCCACCACCCTGTCGCCTGACTCTCCGCTATCGCGAGCAGGCTCACTCCTACAAAAGCTTGGCACCCCGGATTGAAGAGAATCACCATGAGCAACCTGACCATCGTCCCCCTCAGCTCGGCCCTCGGCGCCCAAATCAGCGGCATCGACGTCAGCCAGCCACTGAACCTGGAACAGCGCGACGCCATCGAGCAAGCGCTGCTCAAGCATCAAGTGCTGTTCTTCCGCGACCAGCCGATCACACCGCAACAGCAGGCGAGATTCGCTGCGAATTTCGGCGACCTGCACATCCATCCGATCTACCCGAACGTGCCGGAACAGCCCGAAGTGCTGATCCTCGACACCGCCGTCACCGACGTGCGCGACAACGCGATCTGGCACACCGACGTGACCTTCCTGCCGACCCCGGCCATGGGCGCGGTGCTGAGTGCCAAGCTGTTGCCGGAGTTTGGCGGCGACACGTTGTGGGCCAGTGGCATCGCGGCGTATGAAGCGTTGTCCGCGCCGATGAAAAGCTTGCTCGAAGGCCTGACGGCCACACACGATTTCACCCGCTCGTTCCCGCTGGAGCGATATGGCAACACGCCGCAAGCGTTGGCCCAGTGGGAAGAAGCACGCCGCAAAAATCCACCGCTGTCGCACCCGGTGATCCGCACACACCCGGTGAGCGGGCGCCGGGCGTTGTTCGTCAATGAAGGCTTCACGTCGAAGATCAATGAGCTGTCGGACACCGAGAGTGAAGCGATTTTGAAGCTGTTGTTTGCTCATGCGACGCGGCCGGAGTTCACCATTCGCTGGCGTTGGCAAAAAGATGACGTGGCGTTCTGGGATAACCGCGTGACACAGCATTACGCCGTGGATGATTACCGACCGGCGCGGCGGGTGATGCAGCGGGCGACGGTGTTGGGGGATGTGCCTTTCTTTCGGTGAGTCCTGAGTTCTTTACTGCCTGTTCTGGCCCCATCGCGAGCAGGCTCGCTCCCACAGGGTCTGTGCCTGACACAAATCCACTGTGGGAGCGAGCCTGCTCGCGAAGAGGCAGGAACAGGCGCAGCAAGACCCCGTGCCGAACACTTATTCAGCCGTCGAAGGCTTCTCCCAAAGATTGATCCCGCCTTCCTGGGCAAACCGGTCAATTTCCGCCAGTTCTTCCGCGCTGAAACTCAAATTCTTCAACGCTGCGACGTTCTCGATAATCTGCTCCGGCCGGCTCGCACCGATCAGTGCCGAGGTCACGCGCGGATCGCGCAGCGTCCATGCCAACGCCAGTTGCGCCAGGCTCTGACCGCGACGCTTGGCGATTTCGTTGAGCCCGCGCACGTGGGCGATGTTGGCTTCGGACAGATGAGATTCCTGCAAAGAACCACCGCCCGGGCGATTGACCCGCGCATCCTTCGGAATGCCATTGAGGTACTTGTCGGTCAACAAGCCCTGCGCCAACGGCGTGAACGCAATCACGCCAGTGCCGAGTTCGTCGGTGACGTCCAGCAGATCCTTTTCAACCCAGCGATTGAGCAGGTTGTAGGCTGGTTGGTGAATCAGCAACGGTACTTTCCACTCTTTCAGCAGCGCCGCCATCTCACGGGTTTTCACCCCGGAATAGGACGAGATGCCAATGTATAGCGCCTTGCCCTGCTGCACGGCGGTGGCCAACGCACTGGCGGTTTCTTCCAGCGGCGTGTCCGGGTCGAAGCGATGGGAATAGAAGATGTCCACGTAGTCCAGGCCCAGGCGTTGCAGGCTCTGGTCGAGGCTGGCCAGCACGTATTTACGCGAACCGCCGCCCTGGCCATAAGGGCCGGGCCACATGTCCCAACCGGCCTTGCTCGAAATAATCAACTCGTCGCGGTACTGCTTGAAGTCTTCACGCAGCAAACGACCGAAGTTGATCTCGGCGCTGCCATACGGCGGGCCATAGTTGTTGGCCAGGTCGAAGTGGTTGATGCCCAGGTCGAAGGCGGTGCGCAACAGCGAGCGCTGAGTGTCGATCGGCGTGCTGTCACCGAAGTTGTGCCACAGCCCCAGGGACAGCGCCGGCAGCACCAGACCGCTGCGGCCTACGCGGCGGTAAGGGATAGAGTCGTAGCGGTTTTCGGCAGCGGTGTAAGTCATCGAATCCTCTCTTGTCTGTCTTGAAGTTGGTATCGACTGCTTCGCAAGTTGCCCAGCATACGCCCAGACAAACGCCGATAAACCTCGGACTCGCGAAAAAGCTGAAACGTTTCACAGATGATCGTTCCGACGCGGAGCGTGGGAACGATCAAGAACAGCAAGGTCAAACAGCGCCCGTAAACAGCTCCCCCAACCAATCCACAAACACCCGAACCCGTGGCGACATGTGTCGGTTGTGGGGGTACAGCACCGAAACCGGCATTGACGGTGGCGGCGTGTCGATGAGGACTTCTTGCACCAGGCCTTGGGAAATCTGCGCCTCCATACGGTAATGCGGACACTGGATCAGGCCGAGCCCGGCAATTGCCGACGCCGCGTAGATTTCCGCGCCGAACACTGAAACCGCGCCTTCGATAGCGACTTCTTTCAGCTCGCCATCGACCATGAATTCGAAGGGGAACAACTTGGCGGTGGTGCGCGAGACGTAGTTCACCGCGCGATGGTGTTTCAGGTCTTCAAGGCTTTTCGGTTCACCGTATTGACGCAGGTAGGCGGGGCTGGCGCAGGTGATCTGGCGCAGGCTGGCGATACGTTTTCCGATCAGCGCCGAATCACTCAAGGTGCCGGCGCGCAGCACGCAGTCGACGCCTTCAGCGATCAGGTCGACAAAACGGTCGGCTTCGCTGATGGACAACTCGATGTCCGGGTAACGCTCCATGAATTGTGGCAATGCCGGGATCACAAAATGCCTGGCCAGGGTGCCATGCAAGTCAACGCGCAAGCGGCCTTTGGGTGCGCAACCGCGAAACGCCAGTTCGGCTTCTTCCAGTTCCGCCAGCAAGTGCACACAACGCTGATAGTAGGCCTCGCCGTCCAGCGTCGGACGCACCCTGCGGGTGCTGCGTTCCAACAAGCGCGTACCGAGCCACGCTTCAAACTGATTCAGCGTATGGGTCAGCGTCGCCCGCGGCAGATTCAGGTCCTCGGCGGCCAGCGTGAAGCTGCTGCGCTCGTAGATCCGCACGAAAACCTTCATTGCTTTGACTTGATCCACGCTCGGCTCCTGCTCCTCAATTGTTGGCGATTATTGAACAGTCAAGGCAACTTTCGTGCATTTATCGACTTCGGTAAACATGTGAATCTGGCTTCACCCCAACAAACACCTTCAAAGGTTCACCATGACTACTCAAACTTCGAAAGTTGCCCTCGTGACCGGCGCCTCCCGTGGCATCGGTGCCGTGATCGCCAGACAACTGGCCAGCGAAGGGTTCGCCGTCGCCATCAACTACGCCAGCAGCGCCATCGAAGCCTCAAAACGGGTGGTGGAGTTGCGTCAGGCCGGCCATCAAGCCATAGCGATCAAGGCCGATGTGGCCAATGCCGACGACGTACGCCGGATGTTCGACGAGACAGAAACGCAACTGGGCAAGGTCGATGTGTTGATCAACAACGCCGGCATTCTCAAAGTGATGGCGCTGGCGCAACACTCCGACGAACTGTTCGACCAGACCTTCAACATCCACGCGCGCGGCACCTTCAACACCTTGCGCGAAGCGGCCACCCGTTTGAATGACGGCGGGAGGATCGTCAATTTCTCCAGCAGCACCGTTGGCATGAACCTGCCAGGCTACGCGGTGTACATCGCCAGCAAAGCGGCCGTGGAATCCCTGACCCAGGTATTCGCCAAAGAAATGCGCGGGCGCAACATCACCGTCAACGCAGTCGCCCCCGGGCCGGTAGCGACCGAATTGTTTTTGCACGGCAAGAGCGAAGAGCAGATCCAGACCTTCGCCAAGATGCCTCCGCTGGAGCGTCTCGGTCAGCCGGAGGACATTGCTCGTGTGGTGTCGTTTCTGGTCGGGCCGGATTCGGCTTGGGTCAATGGGCAGATTCTGCGGGTGAATGGTGGATTGGTTTAAGCTGGTTTGCAGGCAGCCCAGACGCCTTCGCGGGCAAGCCTCGCGCCTACAGGGGTTGCGCGCAATCTGTAGGCGCGAGGCTTGCCCGCGAAGGCGGTCTTGAGGGCAGCACACATCGAAAGGATGGAATGCATCATGCACACCACGATCATCATCACCTTCGGCCTGATCCTGCTGGCGCTGATGCTGTTCATCGGCGAGAAAATCGGCTTCAGCCGCGAGACCCTGGCCTACAGTTTTGTGGTCCTGTGGCTGGCCCTGACACTGATCAACGGCGCGGTCGGCATGGTCAATGCCGGCCAGCCGTTGAGCACGGAACTGGTCGTTGGCAGCGCCGTGTTCGGTGTACCGGTGGCGGCGCTGGTGCTGTTCATGGTGTTGACCACCGAAACGTGAACAGCACCGCCACTACGTTCAACGCACCAAGTGCAAGAACTGCAAATGCCGTTCGTACTGATCAAGGATGTCGTTGATGATCTGCTCCTTGGTGTAACCCACCAGATCGTAGTCCTGGCTACCCTCGCTCAAATGCACTTCGGCCCGGTAATAACGGCGGTTGTTGAGTTCCTTGGAACCCATGCCACCACGGGCAAACGATGGCGTGAAGTAGCCACGCATCTGCACCTGATAGATAAACGGATGCTCTTCGCCGTGTCCG
The DNA here is from genome assembly GCF_005930655.1 of Pseudomonas sp. FSL W5-0299. Lineage (NCBI taxonomy): Bacteria > Pseudomonadati > Pseudomonadota > Gammaproteobacteria > Pseudomonadales > Pseudomonadaceae > Pseudomonas > Pseudomonas sp. FSL W5-0299. The sequence goes on along the minus strand of NZ_RXHX01000002.1, from coordinate 66,899 downwards.
ATTTCCAGGCTGACGTTGTCGTTGGCCGGGTCGGGCTGAGTGACCACGTTCAATCCTTTCTCGACGAACACGGCGCTCACTTCTTCGATCGCTGGGCGCACCGTGGTGTCGAGGAAACGATAGACCTCATCGCGAGACGGGAAATGCACGGCCTGGGTCAAACGCTGACGCCAACCGCCCCTCCGCGAGCCGGACACCGGCGCCAGGGAATGCAGCTGCGCGATCTGCTTCTGCGACTCCAGATAGAACGCCTTGTGCAGCCCCCACATCATCAGCAGCAAGATCATCGAGAACGGCAACGACGTCAGCACCACCGCTGACTTCAGCGCATCGATGCTGCCGGAGAACAGCAACGCACTGGTCACCAGCGCGGTCATCGCGCCCCAGAACACCCGCAGCCATTTCGGCCCGTCTTCATCCGGGTTGCCGCCCTTGGCGGAGAGCGTCGACAGCACCACGGTGCCGGAGTCGGCCGAGGTGACGAAGAACACGAAGCTGATGAACACCGTCACCGCGATGACGGTTTTGCTCCACGGGTAGGTTTCCAGCAGCAGGTAGAGGGTCATCGACGGATTGTCGACGGCCGACATGCCGAGTGCGGTCATGCCGTGGTTCAGGACCTGGTCGATGGCGCTGTTGCCGAAGATCGACATCCACGCCAGGGTGAAACCGAGCGGAATCAGCAACACGCCGAAGACGAATTCGCGAATGGTACGGCCACGGGAGATCCGGGCGATGAACAGGCCCACGAACGGCGACCACGCAATCCACCAGGCCCAATAGAACACGGTCCAGCCGCCCAGCCAGTCGCTGGGTTTGTCGTAGGCGTACAGGTCGAAACTCTTCATCGGCAACGCGCCGAGGTAGTCGCCGATGTTCTGGATCAGGGTGTTGAGCAAATGCTGCGTAGGACCGGCGAACAACACGAACAGCAACAGCGCACAGGCCAGCAGCATGTTGATGTCGGACATCACCCGCACGCCTTTATCGACGCCGGACACCGCAACGATGATCGCCGCGCCCATCATCAACGTGATCAGGCCGACCTGAATCCACTGGGTGTGAGCGATGCCGAACAGGTAGTCCAGGCCCGAGTTGAGGTGCAACACGCCAAAGCCCATGTCGGCGCCGAGGCCGAACACCGTGGCGATGATGCCGAAGCCGTCCACGGCGTAACCGATCGGGCCGTTGATGCGCTTGCCAATCAGCGGATAGAGCGCCGAACGCAAGGCCAGCGGCAGGTTGTGGCGGTAGGCGAAGTAGGCCAGCGCCATGCCGACAAAGGCGAACACGCCCCAGCCGTGCAGGCCCCAGTGCAGAAACAGAATCTGCATCGCCTGACGCGCCGCATCCGCCGTGCCGGCCTCGCCTTGCGGTGGTTGGGCCAGGTGAGTGAGCGGTTCGGACACGCAAAAGAAGAACAGCGTGATGCTGATCCCGGCGGCGAACAGCATGCCGGCCCAGGACAGGTAACTGAATTCGGGCTCGTCGTGGTCGGCACCGAGCTTGATCTTGCCGTAGCCAGACAAGGCGGTGACCACCACGAAGACCAGATACAGCGTCATCGCGAGCATGTAATACCAGCCGACCGTATTGGCCGCCCAGTTTTGCGCTTCCAGCAGCCAGGCGCCGGCCTGTTCAGGCATGGCAATGACGACGATGCCGAACAGCAGAATGAAGGTCGCCGCGAAATAAAACACCGGCGGATTCATGCGGACCTGGCCGCTTGGAGGGACGGACGATGCACTCATGAAAGGTGCACCTCAAGGGGGTGAAACTGGGCAATCAATAACGGACTCGGCAAGGCAAGCCTCCTGTTGTGAACGGGCAGCAAACCGGCGGTTTAACTTGAATGAGCGTTCAAGTTAAACATGAATAGGGTGCTTAGGACTAATCGCAGGGCTCGGCGGTACGTTCTGTACGCTAGCTCAAGGATGGGTATGACGTGGGATTGGGGGGATTCGTTCAGCGGGAAATTAGCTAAATGCCATGATTACCGTTCGCCTTGAAATCCATTCGCGAGCAGGCTCGCTCCCACAGGGAGATGTGTCGTTCAAAAATCTGTGGTCCAACACCTATCCACTGTGGGAGCGAGCCTGCTCGCGATGAGGCCGGTGCAGTCAGCAGAAATTTCGAAGCTTACTTCTGCGTCCCGTCATCATGCTGCAAATTCGCCTGCGTCAGGTTGCACCCCGGCGGTACGCTACGGGTCAGCCAGACGTTGCCGCCAATGGTCGAGCCCTTGCCAATGGTGATCCGCCCCAGAATCGTCGCGCCGGCATAGATCACCACATCATCCTCAACGATCGGATGCCGCGGATGGCCCTTTTGCAACTGGCCGTCCTCATCCGACGGGAAGCGCTTGGCGCCCAACGTCACGGCTTGATAAATCCGCACGCGTTCACCAATGATCGCCGTCTCGCCGATCACGACACCCGTCCCGTGATCAATAAAGAAGCTGCGACCGATCTGCGCCCCAGGATGGATGTCGATACCGGTGGCCGAATGGGCGATTTCTGCGCTGATCCGCGCCAGCAGCGGCAGCCCCGAGCGGTACAAATGGTGCGCCAGGCGATGGTGGATTACCGCCAGAATCCCGGGATAGCACAACAGCACTTCATCGACGCTACGAGCTGCCGGGTCACCGTGATAGGCCGCCAGCACATCGGTGTCCAGCAAGCTGCGCAGCCCCGGCAACGCGAGGGCGAAATCCTGAATGATCGCAATAGTCTTGGCCTCCACTTCGGTGTCAGCTTCGGCGCTGTGACGAGCGGCGTAACGCAGTTCGAGTCGTGCCTGCGCCAGCAACGCGTTCAACGCGACGTCCAGCGTGTGCCCGACGTAGAAGTCTTCACTCTCCTCACGCAAATCCACCGGTCCCAGACGCATCGGAAACAAGGCACCGCACAGCGCTTCCAGTATCTCCGCCATGGCGGCCCGGGAAGGCAATTCGCGACCGCCCTGCTCGCCGCTGACTCGGCCGTTTTGTGCGCGCCACTGGTCCCGCGCAGTACGCAGTTGACTGACGATGGTCTGCAATTGCCAATGGCTGGAACGCTCGCTCACGGTAAAAACTCCTCACGGGCGGCCGGAGTGTCTGGCCGCGTTGTCGGCGATTACTTTACGGCAAGGTCTGGAGGCCGAATTAAGAACCAATTGTGCTGTGTTCAGTTCTTTTGGCTATAAGCGATTGACGGTTGCCCATGCATATAGCCGTGCCTATAGTCCTGACATCTTCCTTGGCCAGTACGGACCCATGATCAAACAACAGCTTGCCCGCTTTAACCGCCTCGACCTCCTCGGCCACCCTACCGCGCTTGAAAAACTCGAACGGCTGTCGACCTGGCTCGGCCGTGATCTGTACGTCAAACGCGATGACCTGACACCGCTGGCCATGGGCGGCAACAAGCTGCGCAAACTCGAATACCTGGCGGCCGATGCCTTGGCCCAGGGCGCCGACACGTTGATCACCGCGGGTGCGCTTCAGTCCAACCACGTGCGCCAGACTGCCGCCATTGCGGCCAAGCTTGGTCTGGGCTGCGTCGCGCTGCTGGAAAATCCATTGGGCACCGACGACGCCAACTACCTGGGCAACGGCAATCGGCTGCTGCTCGACCTGTTCGATGCCAAGGTCGAGCTGGTGGAAAACCTCGACAATGCCGACGAGCAACTGCAAGCCTTGGCCGACCGTTTACGCAATAACGGCAAGAAACCGTATCTGGTGCCAATTGGTGGCTCCAATGCGCTGGGCGCTTTGGGTTATGTGCGCGCAGGGCTGGAACTGGCCGCACAGATCAAGGACACCGGCCTGCAATTCGCCGCCGTGGTCCTGGCCTCGGGCAGTGCCGGGACCCACAGTGGTCTGGCGCTGGCACTGAGTGAAGTACTGCCGGATTTGCCAGTGATTGGTGTCACGGTATCCCGTAGCGATGAAGATCAGCGCCCGAAAGTCCAGGGCCTGGCCGAGCGCACTGCCGAGTTGCTGGGTGTGAGCCTGCCGGCGGGTTTCAAGATCGAACTGTGGGACGAATATTTTGGCCCGCGGTATGGCGAGCCGAATGCCGGGACGCTGGCGGCGGTGAAGCTGGTGGCGAGTCAGGAAGGGTTGCTGCTGGACCCGGTTTACACCGGTAAAGCCATGGCCGGGTTGCTGGATGGCATCGGTCGTCAACGGTTCAACGATGGCCCGATCATTTTCCTGCATACCGGCGGGGCACCAGCGTTGTTTGCCTACAAGGACTCGCTGACCAGTTGAAGTACTCCTGTGGCGAGGGCGCTTGCTCCCGCTGGGGTGCGCAGCGCCCCCAAGACCTGTCCCCCACGGTTTCTCAGTTGACCGCGGAGACTGATTTTGCGACTGCTGCGCAGCCGGGCGGGAGCAAGCTCCCTTGCCACAGGGAATCGCGTGTATCTCATATGAAATAAAAGAATAACAAACACTATATTTATTATTTTCCTATCTAAAAGCGCCATCATATAGTCACGCCGCAGGCGAATTTGCAGCGAGACGCATACGCTGCTTTAGGGCAGGATATTGCAGTCGTCCAAATCCCGATTTTGCCAACATTCCTAAAAGCGTCTTCATAAGAAAACACAGGGGCTTGTCATGAATTTTTCCGCACTACGTCGAAATCTGCTGGTCGGTTCGCTGGGCCTGGCGCTGAGCGCCGGTCTGCTGGGGCAAGCGGTTGCCGGTGAGCAGCTGCAAAAAATCAAGGACGCGGGCGTGATCAACGTCGGCCTGGAAGGCACTTACCCACCGTTCAGCTTCGTTGACGCCGACGGCAAACTGGCCGGTTTCGAAGTCGAGTTCTCCGAAGCCCTGGCCAAAGAACTGGGCGTGAAGGTCAAACTGCAACCGACCAAATGGGACGGCATCCTCGCGGCGCTGGAATCCAAACGTCTGGACGCAGTGATCAACCAGGTGACCATCTCCGAAGAGCGCAAGAAGAAGTATGACTTCTCCGAGCCGTACACCGTTTCCGGGATTCAGGCGCTGGTGCTGACCAAGAAGGCCGCGGAGCTGAATATCAAGTCTGCCGCCGATCTGGCCGGCAAGAAAGTCGGCGTAGGCCTGGGCACCAACTACGAGCAGTGGCTCAAAGACAATCAGCCAAAAGCCATCATCAAGACCTATGACGATGATCCGACCAAGTTCCAGGACCTGCGCGTCGGCCGCATCGACGCCATTCTGATCGACCGTCTGGCCGCGCTGGAATACGCCAAGAAAGCCAAGGACACCACCGCCGCCGGCGAAGCGTTCTCCCGTCAGGAAGCCGGTATTGCCCTGCGCAAAGGCGAGCCTGAGTTGCTGGCTGCGGTGAACAAAGCCATCGACAAGCTGCGTGCCGACGGTACGCTGAAAAAGCTTTCGGAAAAATACTTCAGCGCTGACGTCACTCAATAATGGAAGAAGCTTTTCAACTCGCACTGGACTCCCTGCCTTTCCTGCTCAAGGGGGCCTACTACACGGTCATCTTGAGCCTGGGCGGGATGTTCTTCGGCCTCATGCTGGGCTTCGGCCTGGCACTGATGCGCCTGTCGCGCTTCAAGCTGGTCAGCTGGATCGCCCGCATCTACGTGTCGTTCTTTCGCGGCACGCCGTTGCTGGTGCAACTGTTCGTGATCTATTACGGCTTGCCGCAATTGGGCATGGAACTCGATCCGCTGCCGGCGGCCCTGATCGGCTTCTCGCTGAACATGGCCGCTTACGCCTGTGAAATCCTGCGTTCCGCGATCAGCTCCATCGAGCGCGGTCAGTGGGAAGCTGCCGCCAGCATCGGCATGACCCGTGCGCAAACCCTTCGCCGGGCCATCATCCCGCAAGCGATGCGCACCGCATTACCGCCGCTGGGCAACAGCTTCATTTCGCTGGTCAAGGACACCGCGCTGGCCGCCACCATCCAAGTGCCGGAACTGTTCCGCCAGGCGCAGCTGATCACAGCACGCACCTTCGAAGTGTTCACCATGTACCTTGCCGCCGCGCTGATCTACTGGATTCTGGCCACGGTGCTCTCGCACCTGCAGAACAAGTTGGAAGAGCGGGTCAATCGGCACGACCAGGAGTCCTGACCCAATGATTGTCGTGGAAAAACTGACAAAGCAGTTCAAGGGTCAAGTGGTGCTCAACGGCATCGATCTGGAAGTGAAGGAAGGTGAGGTCGTCGCGATCATCGGGCCTAGCGGCTCGGGTAAAACCACCTTCCTGCGATGCCTGAATTTTCTGGAAGAACCCACCAGCGGCCGGATCAAGGTCGGCGACATCGAGATCGATGGCAGCCGCCCGTTGAACCAGCAGCAGAACCTGGTGCGGCGCTTGCGTCAGCACGTCGGATTCGTGTTCCAGAACTTCAACCTGTTCCCCCATCGCACCGCCCTGGAAAACGTCATCGAAGGCCCGATCATCGTGAAGAAGATCCCGCACGCCGACGCCGTTGCCCTGGGTAAAAAGCTGTTGGCCAGGGTTGGCCTGGCGGGCAAGGAAGACGCTTACCCGCGACGCCTTTCCGGTGGTCAGCAGCAGCGTGTGGCGATTGCCCGTGCACTGGCGATGGAGCCGGAAGTGATCCTGTTTGATGAACCCACCTCAGCGCTTGATCCAGAGCTGGTGGGTGAAGTGCTGGCGACCATCCGCAGCCTGGCTGAAGAGAAGCGCACCATGGTGATCGTTACCCACGAAATGGGCTTTGCCCGGGACGTGGCCAACCGTGTGGTGTTTTTCGACAAGGGTGTGATCGTCGAGCAAGGCGAAGCCAAGGCGTTGTTTGCCAACCCGAAAGAAGAACGGACGAAGCAGTTTCTCAGCAAGTTCCTGAATAACACCAACCCTTAATATCGCTTCACCATTTGTCAACTTCCATGGATGGAAGTGGCAACTTACCCCGCCACCCACATCGCTCGATTCTCTCTTCTCGTTCATTCGAACAATAGATCAATTTTTACAACTGCATGCGGTACATATATATGTTCTGCAACAGATTCAACGCGCCTAAAATCCGCCAGATCCAGTGCCATCAATGAGCACACCGTCGCCGCCACCCACGCCCGAAAATCAATAAATACGCGGCGAAATTCGACAGAGCGGTGCGGCATATTAACTTCAAGGCGTAGGATTTTTCTGAATAGCACTGAATACCCTACTTAACTAGTCAGTTCTATTGACACCTATTCAGGCGCACTCTTATCTAGTCCCCAGCAGGCGTCAACCATCGTTAAAAACCATTATTGAAACTTGCAAATAGTGAACAACTTTGTTGCTCGGTAATACACGCCTTTTGATTTTTTCAGAAACGGACTTCGCTGCAAGGCGTCAAGGAGAAACCCATGACAAGCACCTCGAATAAATCCGGACTTGCGGCCCCTACCCTGGCGCAATCCCACAAGACTGGCATCAATGTCACTTCGGCGGCCCATCTGCTGATCGATGTGGCGCCCTACCCCGGCATGGACGAAGGCGACCTGATCGAACTGTTCTGGGACAACTGCTACGTCGCCTCCCGCGTCCTCATGGCCGACGATGTCGGCGAAGTCGTCAGTCTGCGTGTGCCGCAAAGCTTCATTGCCAATGGCTCCTCCTGCATTCACTACCGCGTCATGCAAGTCGGACAGGGGCCGGCGCTGTCGCTCGCCACACGGGTACAGATCAAGCTCGATTGCCCGGGCGGTCAGCCACTCACGCTGTGCGGCCACGAAAACGAGCACCTGGCGCCAGTGGGCATCCCCGAAACCATTCGCCGTCAGGGGGTCAATCCGAACCAGATCAAGCGGGGCGTGCCGTTGACCATCGAGCCTTACCTGAACATGGCCGTCGACGATGAAATCACCCTGCGCTGGGGTGATGTGCGCATGGACCTGCCGCAGCTCAAGGCCGACGAGGTGGGCCAGCCGGTTCAGGTCTGGGTGCCGCCGGCGATCATTCTCGAAGCCGGCGAAGACCTTCGGCTGGAGGTGACTTACTGCATCCTCGATCGCGTGGGCAACAACTCCGGCTGGGCACCACCGCGCTGGCTCAAGATCGGTTGCAACAATCCCTATCTGAAAGTGCCGTTCAAAGAGCAATTGAAAGCCGCCGAAACGCGCAATAAGTAAAAACACCGCCGTCCCTGTAGGAGCGAGGCTTGCCCGCGAAGGCGGTGTGTCAGCCAACATCAAAGGTCCCCGACACTTCGCCTTTGCGGGCAAGCCTCGCTCCTACAGGGGAAGCAACACCCTTCTATGCATATTCCCAAAAGTTAGTTTATTAATTTTTTATACGCGTTTAGGGTATATGCACCGGACCACCGGACATTCTTGATTTTCGTTCGCCGCAACCCTCGCGGCGACTCCATGAGATGTGAGGTAGGTATGGTCCGGAACACAATCACCCCAGTGCAGATCGCCAGGGCATTGCGTGCAGCCAAGGAGCGGCACTGATGTCCAGTCTGGCAGATGCAATCGTTCAGAGTGATCTGGACATCGCCCCCCTGTTGTTGCCCGCGCAGGTCCTGCGCAACGACGCACAAGCCATCAAGGCCGCCCATGAGCTGGCGCAAGTCGCCCGCCTGCAAGCGGCCAAACGTGACCGGCAGCGCAAATTGCCATGGTCGCAAATCGAACAGTTCACCCGCAGCGGCCTGGGCAGCATTTCCATTGCGCGCGAGTACGGTGGCCCGCAGGTTTCGTTCGTCACCCTGGCCGAGGTTTTCGCGATCATTTCTGCGGCGGACCCGGCACTGGGACAGATCCCGCAGAACCAGTTCGGCATCCTGCACCTGGTACTCGGCAGCGCCACCGAGGCGCAAAAAAAACAGCTGTTCAAAAGCGTGCTCGAAGGCTGGCGCATCGGCAATGCCGGGCCGGAGCGCGGCACCAAAAACACCCTCGAACTCAAAGCGCGGATCACCGCTGACGGGGATGGTTTTGTCATCAGCGGGCAGAAGTTTTACTCCACCGGCGCACTGTTCGCCCATTGGGTGGCGGTCAAGGCGCTGAACGACGACGGCAAGCAAGTGTTGGCCTTCGTCCGTCGCGGCACACCGGGCCTGCGCATTGTGGATGACTGGTCAGGCTTCGGTCAGCGCACCACCGCCAGCGGCACTATTTTGCTCAACAACGTGCGGGTCGACGCCGAGCTGGTGGTAGACAACTGGAAGATCAACGACAGCCCGAACATCCAGGGTGCCGTGTCGCAACTGATTCAAGCGGCCATTGACGCCGGTATCGCTCGCGGTGCCATCGACGACGCCATCGAGTTCGTGAAAACCCGTGCCCGTCCGTGGATCGACGCCAAGGTCGAGCGGGCCAGCGACGACCTCTACGTCATCGCCGATATCGGCAAGTTGAAAATTGAACTGCACGCCGCCGAGGCACTGCTGCGCAAGGCCGGGCAAGTACTCGATGAGGTCAGCGCCGCGCCACTCACTGCCGAGTCCGCCGCGCGCGCGTCGATTGCCGTCGCTGAAGCAAAAGTGCTGACCACCGAGATCTCGCTGCTCGCCAGCGAAAAACTCTTCGAACTGGCCGGCAGCCGCGCGACCCTCGCCGAATTCAATCTCGACCGCCACTGGCGCAACGCCCGCGTGCACACGCTGCACGACCCGGTGCGCTGGAAATACCACGCCATCGGCAGCTATCACCTGAACGGCACGCTGCCCGCTCGCCACTCCTGGATTTAACGACCAGATCTCTGGAGAAACACATGACTCATTCTCACCACGTCGCGGTCATAACCAGCGATGAGCAAGCCCTGATCGTCGCTACCGATCTGGCCGAAGATTTCAAACGCGACAGCGCCCTGCGCGACCGCGAACGCCGTTTGCCGCACCCGGAGCTGGAAGTGTTTTCCCGCTCGGGTCTTTGGGGCATCAGCGTGCCCAAGGAATACGGCGGCGCAGGGGTTTCCAACGTGACCCTGGCCAAGGTCATCGCGCTGATTGCCCAGGCTGACGGCTCGCTCGGACAGATCCCGCAGAACCATTTCTACGCCCTCGAAGTGCTGCGCGTGAACGGCAGCGAAGAGCAGAAAAAACGCCTGTACGCCGAAGTGCTCGCCGGCCAGCGCTTCGGCAATGCCTTGGCGGAACTGGGCACCAAAACCGCCCATGACCGCGTCACCAGCCTGACCCGCGACGCTGACGGTTATCGCATCAACGGGCGCAAGTTCTACGCGACCGGCGCGATCTATGCGCAACGCATTCCGACGTCGGTGGTGGATGAAAACGGCGTGCAGCAACTGGCGTTCGTCCCCCACAACAGCAAAGGCCTGACCGTCATCGACGACTGGAGCGGTTTCGGCCAGCGCACCACCGGCAGCGGTTCGGTGGTGTTCGAAGACGTCTACGTCGCCGCCGAAGACGTCATCCCGTTTCAAAGTGCGTTCGAGCGCCCGACCACCGTTGGCCCGCTGGCACAGATTCTTCACGCCGCCATCGACACCGGCATCGCCCGCGCCGCCTATGAAGACGCCCTGCACTTCGTGCGCACCAAAACCCGACCGTGGATCGACGCCACCCATGAAAAAGCCACTGACGACCCGCTCACCCTCAAGAGTTTCGGCCACCTGAGCATTCGCCTGCACGCCGCCGAAGCCTTGCTGGAACGCTCCGGCGAATTCCTCGACAAAGCCCAGGCCAACACCAACGCCGAGACCGTCGCTGCGGCCTCGATTGCCGTTGCCGAAGCCCGCGCCATCAGCACCGACATTTCCCTCGCCGCCGGCAGCACGTTGTTTGAACTGGCCGGCAGCCAGGCAACGCTGATCGAACACGGCCTCGATCGCCACTGGCGCAACGCGCGGGTGCATACCCTGCACGACCCGGTGCGCTGGAAGTATCACGCCGTCGGCAACTACTACCTCAACGATGAAAACCCTCCGTTGCGAGGGACCATCTGATGGCCGAGGCGAGAAAGAAGATCCTGCTCAACGCGTTCAACATGAACTGCATCGGGCACATCAACCACGGCTTGTGGACGCATCCACGGGACACCTCCACCCAGTACAAAACGATTGAATACTGGACCGAACTGGCGCAGTTGCTGGAACGCGGCTTGTTCGACGGTCTGTTCATCGCCGATATCGTCGGCGTGTACGACGTCTACCAGAACTCCGTGGACGTGCCTCTGAAAGAATCGATCCAGCTGCCAGTCAACGACCCACTGCTGCTGGTTTCAGCCATGGCGGCGGTGACGAAAAACCTCGGTTTCGGCCTCACCGCCAACCTGACTTACGAACCGCCGTACCTGTTCGCCCGCCGCCTGTCGACGCTCGATCACCTGAGTCGCGGCCGGGTCGGCTGGAACATCGTCACCGGTTACCTCGACAGCGCCGCCAAGGCCATGGGCCTCAGCGAACAGGTCGAACACGACCGCCGTTACGACCAGGCCGATGAATACCTCGAAGTGCTCTACAAACTCTGGGAAGGCAGCTGGGAAAACGGAGCGGTGTTGAATGACCCGCAACAGCGGATCTACGCCCAACCGGAAAAAGTGCACAAGGTCGAACACAAGGGTGAGTTCTATCAGGTCGAGGGTTATCACCTCTGCGAGCCATCGCCGCAGCGCACGCCGGTGTTGTTCCAGGCCGGCAGTTCCGATCGCGGTTTGCTGTTCGCCGGGCGTCATGCCGAGTGCGTGTTCATCAGCGGGCAGAACAAACCGTCGACCAAGGTTCAGGTGGATAAGGTTCGCGCCAGCGCGGTTGAAGCCGGGCGCAATCCCGAAGACATCAAGGTGTTCATGGGCTTGAACGTGATTGTCGGCGCCACCGAGGAGCTGGCCTGGGCCAAGCACGCCGAATACCTGAGTTATGCCAGCGCGGAGGCCGGCGTGGCGCATTTTTCGGCGTCGACCGGCATCGACTTCTCCGACTACGAGATCGACGAGCCGATCCAGTACGTGAAGAGCAATGCGATCCAGTCGGCGACCAAAAACCTGCAAAACAACGACTGGACCCGGCGCAAATTGCTCGAGCAACACGCCCTCGGCGGCCGCTACATCACGGTGGTGGGTTCGCCTGAGCAAGTGGCGGACGAACTGGAATCGTGGATCGCCGAGACCGGGCTGGATGGCTTCAACCTGACACGGATTGTCACGCCGGAAAGCTATGTGGATTTCATTGAGCTAGTGATTCCGGAGCTGCAGCGGCGTGGGTCGTACAAAACGGCTTATGACAACGGCAGCCTGCGGGAAAAGCTGTTTCACGGCGAAGCGCATTTGCCTGAGCAACATACGGGCTCGGCGTTTCGGCGCTAAAAGCTTCGCGGGCAAGCCTCGCTCCTACAGGTATTGGTCGTTCACAAATGTCCGGTACGGCGCTGAACCTGTAGGAGCGAGGCTTGCCCGCGAAGAGGCCCGCCCAAACACCCAAAATTTATGCACTGACTGGAAACCCCATCATGAAAAAGACCTGCCCCTCCCACCCAGTCAAAGCACTGGCCCTGGCCCTCGGCCTCTTCAGTTCTGTCACCTTCGCCGCCGACGCGCCGCTGAAAGTCGGCACCACCGCGGCCTTCGCCATCCCGCTGGAAGCCGCCGTCGAGGAAGCCAAAAAACAAGGCCTGCAAGTCGACCTCGTGGAGTTCAGCGACTGGATCGCCCCCAACGTCAGCCTCGCGGCCGGCGACATCGACGTGAACTATTTCCAGCACGTCCCGTTCCTGGAAAACGCCAAGGCTGCCGCCGGTTTTGACCTGGTGCCGTTTGCGCCGGGGATCATCAACAACGTCGGCCTCTACTCGAAGCAATACAAAAGCTTCGACGAACTGCCACAAGGCGCCAGCGTCGCCATCGCCAACGACCCGATCAACAGCGGTCGCGGTCTTCAATTGCTGGCCAAGGCCGGCCTGATCACCCTAAAACCGGGTGTCGGCTACAAGGCCACCGAAGAAGACATCATCGCCAACCCGAAGAACATCAAAATCCTCCAGGTTGAAGCGGTACAGCTGGTGCGCGCCTATGACGATGCCGATCTGGTGCAGGGCTACCCGGCGTATATACGTCTGTCGAAGACTTTCGATGCCGGTTCGGCCTTGCTGTTCGACGGTCTCGATCACAAGGAATACGTGATTCAGTTCGTGATCCAGCCCAAGAGCAAAACCGATCCGCGCCTGATCAAGTTTGTCGATATCTACCAGCACTCGCCGGCTGTTCGTGCAGCCTTGGATAAAGCCCACGGCAAGCTCTATCAAGCCGGCTGGGAAAGCTGAGGATGACGGCCGCGATCCAACGGCGACTGGAGATTCCAGAGCCACATAAAGCCGAACAGACTGAACTGCACCCGGACCTGAACCGCGCCCATGTGCGCTTCATCGACCTGGGCAAAACCTACACCGGTCAGCAGGGTCCAGTGGCGGCGTTGCACGGCATCGACCTGGCGATCCAGCGCGGTGAAGTGTTCGGCATCATCGGTCGCAGCGGCGCCGGCAAGTCGTCGCTGATCCGCACCATCAACCGTCTCGAACAACCGAGCAGCGGCCGGGTGCTGATCGATCAAGTGGACATCGGCGAGTTCGATGAAGACCGCCTGGTCGCGCTGCGCCGACGGATCGGCATGATCTTCCAGCACTTCAACCTGATGTCGGCCAAGACCGTTTGGCAGAACGTCGAATTGCCACTGAAAGTCGCCGGTGTGCCCAAGGAAAAACGCGATCAGAAAGTCCGCGAACTGCTGGAGTTGGTCGGCCTGCAAGGCAAGCACAAGGCCTATCCGGCGCAGCTGTCCGGCGGACAGAAACAGCGTGTCGGCATCGCCCGCGCGTTGGTGCATGACCCGGAGATCCTGCTGTGTGACGAAGCCACATCGGCACTGGACCCGGAGACCACGCAATCGATCCTCGGCCTGCTGCGCGAGATCAATCAGCGGCTGGGTTTGACCATCGTACTGATCACCCACGAGATGGCGGTGATCCGCGATATCTGTGATCGGGTGGTGGTGCTGGAACACGGAAAAGTCGTCGAGCAAGGGCCGGTCTGGAAAGTCTTTGGCGACCCGCAGCATGAAGTCAGCAAGACCCTGCTCGCGCCGCTGCAACACGCTCTGCCGGAAGAACTGCAAAGTGGTTTGCGTCCACAACCTCAGTCCTCGGACGCGGCGGTTGTGTTGCGTTTGCGCTTCACCGGCAGCGCCACAGACGAACCGGATCTGGCAGCGCTGTTCAGCGCCCTCGGCGGTCGCGTGAGGTTGCTGCAAGGTGGCGTGGAACGCATTCAGGGCCATGCGCTGGGGCAATTACTGCTGGCGGTGACGGGGTCGTCCTTGGGCGCCGAGCAACTGCGTCAGCGCGCCGGCCACTGGGCGCAACAGGTGGAGGTGCTCGGTTATGTGGTTTGATCGTTTGTTGCAAGGCTTCATCGACACGTTTCTGATGGTGGGCGTGTCGTCGCTGATTGCGCTGCTGGCGGGGATTCCGCTGGCGGTCATCCTGGTCACCAGCACCAAAGGCGGCATCTACGAAGCACCGGCGCTGAACCGTGCACTGGGCGCCTTCGTGAACCTGTTTCGCTCGATTCCGTTTCTGATTCTGATGGTGGCGCTGATTCCGTTCACCCGGTTGATCGTCGGCACCACTTACGGGGTCTGGGCCGCGGTGGTGCCGCTGACGATTGCAGCCACGCCGTTCTTTGCGCGCATAGCCGAAGTCAGTTTGCGCGAGGTGGATCACGGCTTGATCGAAGCGGCCCAAGCGATGGGTTGCCGGCGCTGGCACATCGTCTGGCATGTGCTGTTGCCCGAGGCGCTGCCGGGGATTGTCGGTGGTTTCACCATCACGTTGGTGACCATGATCAACTCGTCGGCCATGGCCGGGGCCATTGGTGCGGGGGGGTTGGGGGACATTGCGTATCGGTATGGGTATCAGCGGTTTGACAGCCAGATCATGCTGACGGTGATTGTGTTGCTGGTGGTGTTGGTGGCGATTATCCAGCTGGGTGGGGATCGCTTGGCTCGGGGGCTCAACAAGCGCTGAACACGGTCAAGGTTGTAGCGCTTTTGTGGCGAGGGAGCTTGCTCCCGCTCGATTGCGCAGCACTCGCAAGATCTTTAGACCGGGTTTATCTGACACACCTCATTGAATGGCTGGGGGCTGCTTCGCAGCCCAGCGGGAGCAAGCTCCCTCGCCACAAAAGTGTCCTCGACACGGGCAATTTCCCTCGCAACAGGGGGAACATTTCCCACAGGAAAATCAGTGTGCCTACAGGCCTGGTCCCTTTCATTTGCAGGACATTTCCTAGATCATTCCGCTCGCTTGCGCCTGCCAAATTCGGTGGCTAGTCTCGGTCCGTCACTGCTCATCAGTGATCGGGTTTAGTAGCCCGGAACAATAGGCGTATGGCGGTTCCATGCTCATGCCCGGTGTTGCTTGCCGCGTGCAGAAAATGGTGGCTGTACGTGGGGCACTCTCGGGTGCACCGGTTTTCCTATTGACCGGCCTACTACCTGCGTACAGCTGCCACCCACCGCTTAGTAGGCGAAGGTGTCGGCTCCCCTGCAGCAATAGGAGCAACGCCAATGAAAAGATCTGTCCCCGATCCACCTCCCGAAACATCCACCCAAGACAAACCCACCGACGATCCACTCAGAGATCGTTCCGCCCTTTATCGTGCGATCGATTTCTACCTCACCGGAGAACAGCCTTCGGCCCCCGATGAACTGCGGTTCTACAACGTCAGTGAAGACGTGAGCTTTGAAGACACCCAACTCTATGTTGCGGACTTGCTGCGCTGCGCTTCAGTCACCGCGTATCAGTGTGGCGATCACCTCAAGGGGGCGGATCGAGCCATGGTGTTTTCCGTTTGGCATTTGCTGGAGATTGCCAAAGCCATGGTTGATCGCTCCATTGATTGTTTGGGGATGAAGCAGGGCTGACATCGGTCGGCAGTGAAATCGCCTTCGCGGGCAAGCCTCGCTCCTACAGGAGTACGCGTCTGTCGAAACAACTCGATCAACTGTAGGAGCGAGGCTTGCCCGCGAATGGCTGCGAAGCAGCCCCACGTCTGATGGCGTATATTCGGCCATATCCCCATTGCCTGCGCAGCCGACCATGAAGCAAACCCCCGACGACCTCCAGAAGATCACCGCCACCACCCTGGACCATTACAACTCGGTGGCCGAAGGTTTTCGCGAGGGGACTCGCGATCATGATGTCAGCCAGAACATCGATGCCCTGCTGCGGCATATTCAGGGCGAGGCGCCGTTCGACATTCTCGATTTCGGCTGTGGGCCGGGGCGGGATTTGCAGACGTTCACGCGCATGGGCCACACGGCTGTCGGGCTCGATGGTTCGGAAAAGTTTGCGCAGATGGCGCGTGAGGACAGTGGATGCGAAGTATGGCAGCAGGACTTTCTGAAGCTGGACCTGCCGGATGGACGCTTCGACGGGATTTTTGCCAATGCGGTGTTGTTTCATATCCCGCGCCAGGAATTGCCTCGGGTGTTGAAGGAGTTGCGCAGGGCGTTGAAGCCAGGTGGCGTGTTGTTCAGTTCCAATCCTCGCGGCGAGAATCAGGAAGGGTGGAATGGGCCGCGTTATGGGGCTTACCACGATCTTGCGGCGTGGCAGCAATTACTGACTGAGGCGGGGTTTGTGGAGCTGGAGCATTACTACCGGCCGGCCGGGCTGCCGCGGGAGCAGCAGCCTTGGTTGGCGAGTGTGTGGCGCAAGCCGGTGTAGCCTGACAGGACGCCATCGCGAGCAGGCTCGCTCCTACAGTTGACCGAGTTGTCCAGACGGACGCGGTCCCCCTGTAGGAGCGAGCCTGCTCGCGATGAGCGCGTAGCGCTCGCCTTACTGCACCTCTTTCTGCGGCTCGCGGATTTTGTACCAGGCGATATAAAGCGCTGGCAAAAACAGCAGCGTCAGCAACGTCGCAATAATGATCCCGCCAATCATGGCGTAAGCCATCGGCCCCCAGAACACTTCCCGGGCAATCGGGATCATCCCCAGGCTGGCCGCCGCAGCGGTCAACAGAATCGGTCGGCGTCGATGCTCCGTGGCCTGCGCCACGGCATCCCAAGGTGAAACGCCTTCTTTCTCCAAGGCATCGATCTGGGTCACCAGGATCACCGAGTTGCGGATGATGATGCCGATCAACGCCAGAATCCCCAGGATCGCCACAAAGCCCATTGGCGTGCCCGTCGGGATCAACGCCAGCACCACGCCGATCAGCCCGAGCGGCGCGACACTCGCCACCAGGAACAGCTTCTGCACGCTGTGCAGCTGGATCATGAGGAAGGTCGCCATCAGAAACAGCATCAGCGGCACCACCTTGGCAATCGGCCCCTGGGCCTTGCCGCTTTCCTCCACCGTGCCGCCCGTGGCGACCGAGTAACCCACCGGCAAACCGGCGGCGAATTTATCGATGGCGGGGTTGAGCTGTTTCACCAGGTCAGTCGGCTGAATCTCATCACGCACCGCCGCCTTGATGGTGATGGTCGGTTTACGGTCACGGCGCCAGACCAGCGGTTGCTCGAGTTCATAGCGCACCGTGGCGAACGCCAGCAGCGGAATCGACGTGCCGCTCGGGGTCACGATCTGCAAGTTTTGCAGGGTTTCCGGCGTGCCACGTTCCGCGTCCACCGCGCGCCCCACGACGTTGATCAGGTAGATATCGTCATCGACCTGAGTCACCGGCGAACCAACCACAATGCTGTTCATCAGGTTGGCCACGTCTTCCGACGACAGCCCCAGTTGCCGCGCCTTGTCCTGGGCGATCTCGATGCGCAGGACTTTGCCCGGTTCGTTCCAGTCGTAAATGATCTCGCCGATGTGCGAGTTCTTGTCCAGTTCGGTGGCCAGGGCGATGGCGTGCTTGCGCACCTGATCGATGTCCTTGCCGCTGACCCGGTACTGAATCGGGCGACCCACCGGCGGGCCCATTTCCAGCGCCTGGACGTAGCTGCCGATCCCGACGAAATCCTTGCGCAGCCGTTCGCGCAAGCGCTGACTGAGGGCGTTGCGCGATTCCAGGCCTTTGCTGACGATCACCAGTTGCGCGTAGTACGGGTTCTGTAATTGCTGGTCGAGGGGCAGGTAGAAACGGATCGCTCCCTCGCCGATGTAAGTGCTCCAGCGCACGATGTCCGGGTCATCCTTGAGCGTCGCTTCGAGCTTGTCCACCGCCTTGCGGGTTTCGGCCATCGAGGCGTTTTGCGGCAGGTTCAGGTCGACGAGGATTTCCGGGCGGTCCGACGACGGGAAGAACTGGTTCTGCACAAACTGCATGGAAAACACCGAGGCCACGAACAGCGCAATGGTGATACCGATCGCCCACCAGCGATTGCGCATGGCCCAAAACATCCCGTAGTTGAATGCACGGCCGATGCGCCCGGGCTCGGCGTCATGGGGTTTCACCTTGGCGCTGAGAATGTGCACGCCGATCACCGGGGCAAACAACACAGCGACAATCCACGACACCAGCATCGCCACCGCGATAACGGCAAACAGGGTGAAGGTGTACTCGCCCGCCGAGCTGGCGTTCAACCCGATGGGCACGAAACCGGCGACAGTCACCAACGTACCGGTGAGCATCGGGAACGCCGTGGAGGTGTAGGCAAACGTCGCCGCCTGCTCCTTGGTCTCGCCCATTTCCAGGCGTGTGACCATCATTTCGACCGTGATCATTGCGTCGTCCACCAGCAAGCCGAGGGCGATGATCAATGCGCCGAGGGAAATCCGCTGCATGGTGATGCCGCTGTATTCCATGAAGATGAACACCATGGCCAGCACCAGCGGGATCGAGCACGCCACCACCAGCCCGGCGCGCACACCGAGGCTGACGAAGCTGACGATCAGCACGATCACCACCGCTTCGAACAAGGCACTGGTGAAGCCGCCGACGGCTTTTTCCACCACTTCGGCCTGATCGGACACAGTGTGCACACCAACGCCCACCGGCAAGTCTGCGGTCAGGTCAGTCATGCGCTGGTGCAACGCCTTGCCGAACTCCTGGATGTTGCCGCCCTTCTTCATGGCGATGGCAAGGCCGATGGCCGGGTGACCGTTGAAACGGAACTCCGGGGTCGCCGGGTCAACGTAGCCACGGCTGATGTCGGCGATGTCGGCCAGGCGGTAGAAGCGGTCATTGAGCCGCAGGTTGACGTTGGCCAGGTCTTTCTCGGAAGCGAACTGCCCGGAGGTGCGCACCGAGATGCGCTCCGGGCCGGACTCGATCACACCGGCCGGGGTCACCGAGTTCTGGGTTTGCAGGCTTTGCACCACCTGGCGTTGATCGATACCCAGCGCCGCCAGTTTACGGGTAGAGAAATTCAGGTAGAGGACTTCGTCCTGCTCACCGACCATCTCGACCTTGCCCAGCCCCGGCACTTCACGAATTTCAGCGCGAACCTGTTCCACGTAATCGCGCAACTGGCGCATCGACAAGCCGTCGGCGGTAAAGGCGTAGACCGAACCGAACACATCACCGAATTCGTCGTTAAATCCCGGCCCTTGCAGGCCTTGGGGGAAGTCACCGCGAATGTCGTTGATCTTCTTGCGCACCTGGTACCAGATTTCCGGGATGTCCTTGGCACTGGTGGTGTCGCGCAGGTTGACGAACACCGTGGACTCGCCGGGCCGGGTATAGCTTTTGACGTAATCGAGGGAGTCGAGCTCTTCGAGTTTTTTCTCGATGCGATCCGTGACCTGCTTGAGGGTTTCTTCCTGGGTCGCGCCCGGCCAGCGGGTCTGGATGACCATGGTTTTGATGGTGAACGACGGGTCTTCCTCGCGCCCCAGGTTCATGTACGAGAACACGCCCATCAGCAGCGCGACGAACATCAAATACCAGACAAACGACTGATGCTTGAGAGCCCATTCGGATAAGTTGAAACTCCCTTTCATTGGGGGCTGTCCTCGTCGATTTTCACTTTCTGTCCGGGTTTCAGGCTGTTCACACCCGCGCTGACCACCCGCTCACCCGACTTCACACCGTTGGCCAGGACCATGGTCGAATCGGTGCGGCTGAGAAGGTTGACGTCCCGTGGGGCAACGGTCTGGGTCTGCGTATCGACGACCCAGATGCGCGATTGCCCACCGACCTCCTGTAGCGCACTCAAGGGCAGTTCGATGCGGGGTTTGATCGCGGAGCTGAGGGTGACGCTGATCGCGGTGCCCAGGCGAAAACCGGGCGGTGTGTCTGTCAGGGTCAGGCGGGCTCGACGGGTACGGGTCGCACTCTGGGCCTGGGGCTCGATTTCACGAACAGTGGCCGTCGTGTTGATACTCGGGTCCAGTTGCGCCGCGACTTGAAAGACGACGTCGCTCGGGAGTTGGTCGACCAGGGTGTCCGGCAGGTCGATCACCGCTTCCTTGATGTCCGGCTGCGCCAGGGTCACCACTTGCTGGCCGGCGGTGACGACTTGCCCGGCTTCGGCATTCCACGCGGTGACGATGGCTTTGTGGTCCGAGCGCAATTCGACATAGTTGAGCTGATCCTTGGCCTGATCGACCGCCGCCTTCGCTTGATCGAGAGAGGCCTGGGTGGTCTTCAGGTCGGTCTGCGCGACATCGAGTTGCGCCTGGGCGCCGACGCCGCGATCGAACAGTTCCTGCTGCCGCCGGGCGCTGGCCTGGGCGTTGATGTATTGCGCCTGGACGCTGGCCAGATCGCCCTGGGCGGAACGCAGCTGATTCTGCTGATCGGTAGGGTCCAGGGTGGCGAGCAGCGCGCCCTTTTCCACTTCGGCACCGACATCGACGTTACGGCTGGCAATGCGCCCCGGCACGCGGAACCCGACATTGCTTTCATAGCGGGCCTGGATGCTGCCGGCGAAGCGGCCGAGATGTTCCTCGTCCAGCGATTCGACCTTGACCGACAGCACCGGACGTATCGGCTCCGGCGGCGGTTCCTCTTTCGAGCAAGCCGCCAGCATCATCGCCGTGCACACCAGTAACAGACGCTTCATGGCTGGGCTTCCACAGCAAGATCCTTGTAGGTGTTTTCGGCGATTTCAACTTTCACGCCGGGGTGCAGCAACTGACCGCCCGCGATGACGACTTTTTCGCCGCTCTGCAGGCCGGCGCTGATGATCACTTTGCCGGTCAAGTAACGACCGACCGTGACATTGTGCAGTTGCGCCTTGCCCTCGCCATCCACCAGCCATACCGCCGGATCGCTGAGGTTTTTGGTCAGGGCCGACCACGGCAATTCCACGGCGGACTTGCCCGGTGTCTTGGCCGTGGCGCTTACCACCGAGCCCAGTTGCATGCCCTCGGGCAGGCTGTCGAGGGTGACTTTGACTTGCACGGTGCCGGTCTGCGCGGACACCGCCGGGGTGATCTCCCGCACGGTGCCAGTGGTTTTGATCGACGGGTTGTCGAGCAGGCTGACCACGATGGTTTTATCCTCCGGCGCCTCGGCCAGCAGCGATTCGTAGACGTTGAACACCGCGTCACGCTCACCATCGCGCGCCAGGCTGAAAATCGGCACCGTCGCCTGCACCACCTGGCCGACCTCGGCCTGACGCGCCGTTATCACGCCTGGCGCCTCGGCAATCAGCGCGGTGTAGCCGAGTTGTTCACGGGCGTTGGCAAATTGCGCCTGGGCAGCGGCCAACGCACTCTGACTGCTGCGCAAGGCAGCTTGTGCGGAATCGTATTCGCTTTGGCTGGTGTAGCCCTTGGGCAGGAGTTTTTGCTGGCGGACAAACGCGGCGGCGGTCTGTTTGACCCGGGCCTGCTCGGCGGTGACTTGGGCCTGGGCCGAATCGACGCTGGTCTGCAGGTCTTTGGGATCGAGTCTGGCCAGCACTTGTTTGGCCGACACTCGGTCACCGACATCGACCATGCGCTGAATGATCTTGCCGCCCACGCGGAACGACAACTCAGTCTGGACCCGGGCCTGAACATCGCCGGTGAGCGTCACCGACGCGGCGTAATCCAAGGGTTTGACCTCCTGGACGAAGACCCGTGGACGGTCCTTCTCGACCGGTTTTTTATCGCCACACGCGGTCAGTAGTGCAAGGAGGCTCAGACCAACCGCTATTTTCAATCCGGGACCAGCCATGCAGACTCCTTTGCGTTGTACGGACGTGCCAATGGCGATACGACTGTGAGCTTAGAACAGGGTTCCATGGGTGCACCTGACGCCCTCAAATAAAGCCATCAAGTCACAAATCTTGTAGCACGCGGCGGAGCCCACTGAGAGCCAGCCTGAGGTTCGGATGACGGTCGTGTTGGCCAGCTTCACGTCGACCTTGTCGCATCACGCAAAAAACTATCCCGCGGATTTGTCGCGGCGAAAGAAGACGACTATTTTCCTTGCAGCTGTAGGAGGGATCTTTTTTTCAAAAAGCCCCTCCAAGGACGCACAGCTTTTGGCCAGACTCCCTGGCTGAACCCTCACAAGGAAGAGAAAAATGGCTGAGATGAAAGTGCCACAGCGGTTGGATCCGCAAGAAATCGTGAAGTTATTGGTGGCGTTGCGCCGGGCGCTGGAGGCCAGGGTAGCCTGAATGCGCGGGCGCTTTTGTGGCGAGGGAGCTTGTCGGACCGCCGCACCGTCCCGCTCGACTGCGCAGCAGTCGCAAAATCAGTCGAAACGGTGTGCCTGAAGAAGCGCATGTGCAGGATTTAGGGTCGCAACCCAGCGGGAGCAAGCTCCCTCGCCACAGGTTTCTCGCAGGCAAAAAAAACGCCGACGCTTTACCAGCCGTCGGCGTTCGAAACCTTGAAGGGGTTTACCTCGAGAATCAGAACGCCGGCAGTACCGCGCCGCTGTACTTCTTCTCGATGAATGCTTTCACTTCCGGGCTGGTCAGGGCTTTGGCCAGTTTCTGGATGGCAACGCTGTCCTTGTTGTCCGGACGAGCCACCAGGAAGTTCACGTAAGGCGAATCGGCACCTTCGATCACCAGCGCATCTTTAGCCGGGTTCAGACCTGCTTCCAGCGCGTAGTTGGTGTTGATCATGTCCAGGTCGACCTGATCCAGCACACGCGGCAGCATGGCCGATTCCAGTTCCTTGAACTTGAAGTTGTGCGGGTTCTTGGCGATGTCTTTCGGCGTAGCCAGAGCGTTTTTCGGGTCTTTCAACTCGATCAGGCCAGCCTTCTGCAGCAGGATCAGGGCACGGCCGCTGTTGCTGCCTTCGTTCGGGATGGCGATGGTCGCGCCGTCTTTCAGCTCAGCCAGGGTTTTGACTTTCTTCGAGTAGCCGCCGAATGGTTCGACGTGCACGCCGATCACGGTTACCAGATTAGTGCCTTTGCCTTCGTTGAAGCTTTTCAGGTACGGCAGGGTCTGGAAGTAGTTGGCGTCCAGACGCTTCTGATCGACCTGTACGTTCGGCTGAACGTAGTCGGTGAACACTTTGATTTCCAGGTCCACGCCTTCTTTGGCGAGGGTTGGCTTGATCAGTTCCAGAATCTCGGCGTGTGGAACCGGGGTCGCCGCCACCACCAGTTTCTCGCCAGCCTGGGCCAGGCCCGCGGTCAGGGCAGCCGCCAGTGCGGTGAACAACAGAACCTTTTTCATGCAGTGTCCTTATCGAAAATCACGGTCGTCAGTGACGACGGCTAAATAGTACGTGTGCCAGTGAAGTGCTATCGCTGGCGTGAAACGGACAATACCGGGATTTTTTATTCCCGAACAATATCTTTTATTCACTCTCATATTCCATTTTGTTCATACAGCTCTAACCCACACGGGTTAAAGCATTCGGCTAAAGCTTTCGAGCAGATCCTTTAGCGCCGAACGCTCGTCAGCCGTGCCGTTTTTGCTCACTTGCGCGATCTGCTGCTCAATCTGCACCAACGACACAGGCACTTCAGGCAAATTCAAATGCTCCGGCAAAATCTCGTCGCCGGTACTGACCAGCAGCGCAAAGTGAATGACATTCTCCAGCTCCCGGGTATTGCCCGGCCAACTGTGCCGCTCCAGCACCAACTGCGCGGCCTCACTGATCAGCGGCACCGGCAGGTCGAGGCGCTGACTGTAGATGCCGAGGAAATATTCTGACAGTGACAAAATATCCCCGACCCTGTCACGCAATGCCGGCAGTTCGAGTTGACCTTCGCTGAGGTAGTGATAAAGCCGCTCATGGAATTTCCCGGCCGCCACCGCCTGAGCCAGATCGATACTGGTGGCCGCCACCAGGCGCACGTCCACCGGGCTCGGTTGCTGAGCGCCAACGCGGGTGACTTCGTGGTTTTCCAGGGCGGCGAGCAATTTGATCTGGATCGGCAGCGGCAAGTCGCCGATCTCATCCAGGTAGAGCGTGCCGCCATTGGCCGAACCGAACCACCCCGCGCGGCTGCTGGCCGATCCGCTGTAACTGCCGGCGGCATAGCCGAACAGTTCGGCGTCAGCATAGGTCGGGCTGATGGCGCCGCAGTTGACCGAGACGAATAACCCGCCGCGATCACTGGCACGATGGATGTGCCGCGCAAGCAATTCCTTGCCGCTGCCGGTTTCACCACGGATCAACACCGAGACCGAGCGCGGCGCCAGTTGTTCCAGCTCCTGGCGCAACTGCCGGGAACGTGGATCGACAAACACCAGCGCCTTGGCGCGAATACTCAGGGGACTTTTTTCTGCGTCGGGAAAGGTCAGCAGTGGCTGACCGAAGGCTTCGAAACTCATGGCAGACTCCCGCCCTAAACCGCCGGGAGACGGGTTGGCGTTCTAAAAAAGAAAAAGGTTCAAGCACGTCGCAGGGCGTGGTGTTCCATTCGATTTTGCAGGCGGTAGAGATAGGCAAATCCCTGCTCCCAGCGCTGGTGACCGGACTTCACGTTGATGTGTCCGGCACCCGGCAGAATCCCCGCCTCGGCGCCCCAGTTGCGAGCCAGCTCCAGGGCTCGCGGTGCACTCACGGCGCTGTCGTTGTCGGAGCTGACGACCTGGCTCGGGAAGGGCAAAAGGGTTGTGGGAATCGGTGCGAAGTTGCGCAAGGCCGGAGCACATGCCGGACGTTCAACGTCCGCCGGCGCGACCAGCAAGGCACCGCGAACCTGTCGCAAAAAATGCAGCGATGCCGTGGCCGCCCAATGGGCGACCGTAATGCAACCCAGACTGTGCGCAATCAAGATCACCGGCGTGCTGTCGGCAGCAATCGCTTCTGCCAGCGCGGCAACCCAGTCTTCACGACGCGGCGTCAGCCAGTCGGCCTGCTCCACCCGAGCGCTATTGGGCAGGCTGTTCTGCCAGTGACTTTGCCAATGATCTTCCGGCGATCCTTGCCAGCCCGGCACAATCAGGTAGCGAATTGATTCGTTGCGCATGGGGGAGCTCTCCTGCTGCGTGTCTGTTCCCGGTCGAGTATAGGGAGGAGAGCTATGTTCGTTAAGGAATAAGAAGCTATTTATTAAGACCTATAAGGAATATGCGGTGGTTTTGAAAAGACAAAAAAAGGGACCGCACCCTGCCAAGGAGACGGCCCCGGAAACTCAAAATCTGCCAGCGCTAATCAACATCACTGGATGCGATGATTAACTTAAATACTTATCCAATAAAGGAATATTTAATTACTTTAATAGATTCGAAACGCATAAGTGGATCGCGATACAGCAACTACCAAGTCATCCTGTTTGGGTCATAACGTACCGCCCCTTTGGGTCAGATTGATGACGGGCGCTTTTGCCGTGTTGAGTTTCCGAGAGCATCGATCAAGCCTGAGCGGCACGCACCTCCTGCGCCTCTGCTGTTTCCTCGCGCACAAACCGGTTCGCCCGCCCAAACGTCCCGAAATCATTGAACCGCACGCCCATCTCGCGCATTACCTTATGCGCTACCGGCACGGTCATCTGGCGGATGTAAAACGGTTCCTTCACCACGAAGTGATGAATCCCGTGGCTACTGCCGAAGTTGAAGCAGAACGCTTGCATCGGCCACATCCACCAAGGGTTCAGCACTTGGGTTTGCTGAATCACATTCCCCGGCTCCACATCCCCGTAGTAATGCATGTTGGAGCTGACAAAATGCAGGCAAAACGTGCGCAACACGTTCGGGCCGATGATCACCACCGCCGCGATGTCGATGACCGTCATCACCGACAGCGTGGTCGCCGACCATTCGATGGGTGACCCCATCAGGTAGGCAATGCCATTCGCCGCATGGAAACCGAGGAACATGTACCAGGCGCCCCAATGCACCAGCGCCAGCGGCGCGTAGACCTTCAACGTGCGTTTGATGATGCTGAATTTATGCGCCCAGGTCTTGGCGCGCAGCATGCGAATGAACGCCGACATCACGTTGTCGCCGACCATCAAAAGCCGCGCGATTCCCCAGGGCTCGCCGTTGGTGATCGCGCGCTCTTCCATGTCGGCTTCCGTACCGGACACCTTGTGGTGATTGAGGTGCAGATGCCGGCGAATCCATGGATTGATCGTGCTCGGGCGCGCCAGCCACACCAGGCCCATCATCAGGTTGTGCAGCACGCGCTGCTTGCGGAAGTACATGCTATGAATCAGGTCGTGTTCCAGCTCGTGAGTCAACGAGGCGAAAAACGCGTTGAGCAACAGGCACGCCCACCAGGCCAGGTGCCCGGTCAGGTAGAGCGCCGCTGAACCGATCATTCCGGCCAGCGCGAAGGCCAGAATGCCCGCGCCCAAGGCGTCCTGATGGTTGAGAATCGGGTAGCGTTTGCGCAGTTCGACCCCTCTGGCCAGCACCACTTCGCGAATATGCGCTGATCGTTGGGCTGCATTCAGTCGCTGGGGACTTGCAGAAGTACCGTCCATGCTTCCATCCTCTGGTTATTGATGTTCGCATCCTGCCTTGTGAACCCTCACACCGTGGTAGCCGTGAACGCCAACCTGTTGACCGGAAGCGCCAATCAGCATGACTGAACCGACCTCCCTCGCCAGCTGGACCCGCGCCCTGCGCAAGCAACTCGATGCGCTGGGCCTCGACAGCACCGCTCTGTGCCAGCAGGCGGGGCTCGACCCGCAGTTGATGGACGACCCGAACGCCCGTTACCCGTTGTCGGGCACCACGCGCCTGTGGGAAATCGCGGTGCAGGTCAGCGGCGACCCGGCGATTGGCTTGCGGGTGTCGCGCTTTGTCAGCCCGACCACGTTCCATGCGCTCGGTTATGCGCTGGTGGCCAGCGGCAGTCTGCGCGAAGTGTTCGAGCGCATCGTGCGTTATCACCAGGTGGTCAGCGATGCGCTGGAACTGGAACTGACCCGCGCTGAAGATCGCTACCGCTTCCGTCTGAAAATTCCGCAAGGCAATCCCGCACCGGCGCTGGAGGCCATCGACGCGTTTGCCGCGATTTACGTGCGCACCTGCCGCAATCGCCTGGGCCGCGAATATGCCCCGCTGGCGGTGTATCTGCGCCGCCCGGAACCGGCCGACCCGCATCAATGGCACAAAGTCTTTCGTTCGCCGGTGCACTTCGCCGCCGACGAGGACCGACTGGAGTTTGCCCTCGTGGACTTCGACAGTCACCTGGACGATGCCAACCCGGAACTGGCCGAACACAACGAAGCGGTGCTCAAGCGTACTTTGGCGCAACTCAAGCCGCTGACATGGGAACGCAAGGTCCGCGATGCCATTGAAGAACAATTGCCCGAAGGCGAACCGAGCGCCGAACACATCGCCAAGGCCCTGCACCTGAGCTTGCGCAGCCTGCAACGGCATCTGGCGGACGAAGGTTGTCGATTCGACGCGTTGCTCAATGAAAGCCGCGAAAACCTTGCGCTGCTGCACCTGCGTGACCCGCAATGCTCGTTGAGTGAAGTCAGTTATATGCTGGGGTTCGCCGATACCAGCAGCTTCAGCCGCGCGTTCAAGCGCTGGACCGGGATGACACCGGGGCAGTTTCGGGATGGGTTGCGGTGAAACATCGGAAAGATGGTTTGCCAGAACCGGCCTCTTCGCGGGCAAGCCTCGCTCCTACAGTGGTTCCATATGGACCACAATATCGCGGCAAATCGAAAAACCTGTAGGAGCAAGTCTTGCCCGCGAAGGGGCCAGGCCAGACACCGCAGTAACGCCCTAACGCCCTAACGCCCCCGATCCCGCCGCAACAACTTGCGCACCCGCGTCACCAGTTCGCTCACGGCAAACGGCTTGAGCAGGTAATCATCTTCATGCAGCTCCAACCCACGCAGGCGATCTTCGATGCCGTCCTTGGTGGTCAGCAACAGCACCGGCGTGTCGCCGAGCTTGCGGATCTGTTGCAGCAACTGCCAGCCGTTGAGCCCCGGCAGCATCACGTCGAGGATGATCAGATCGTATTCGCCGGACTCGATAAAGCGACGCCCGTCCATACCGTTGAGCGCCACATCGACTGAATAACTCGCCTCGTTCAGGCCGTTGGCCAGGCGTTTGGCGATCTCCGATTCGTCTTCTACTAGCAGCACACGCATGGCACACCTCGATTGTCGTCATCACAGGCTAGGCGCGTTCGCGGGCAAAGCCCATCAAAAACGCTGAGTTTCAGAAAATCGCCAATGCCCGCAAGCCCTCGGCGTTGAGGATTTCGATCTCGCCATACTTCAAATTCAGAATGCCCTGCCCCTGCAAGTCCTTGAGGATCTGGTTGGTGGTCTGGCGCGACAGCGACAGCATTGACGCCAGTTGCTCCTGCGGCAGTTGCAGCACGCGGCGCGGCGGATCGTATTCGCCGTAGCCCTCAGCGATCATCAGCAGGCGGTGAGCCAGGCGTGCCGGGGCGGGCATCAGGCTCAGCTGTTCGAGGTTGATGAAGGTCAGGCGCAGTTTGTGGCTCATCAGCAATGCCAGCTGCCGCCAATACACCGGCTGTTCGTCGAGCAACGCCAGCAATGCCGCCTGCGGGATGTGCAACAGGGTGCACTGGCCCACGCCGAACGCATCGTGGGTGCGTGGCTGGCCGTCGAACAGGCAGATTTCGCCGAACCAATGGGGCGACTCCACCAGGCTCAGCAGCGCTTCCTTGCCCTGCTCGCTGACCGCGCCGATGCGTACCGCGCCTTCGATCACCGCATACAACCCGCACGGCGGATCACCGCGTTTGAACAACAGCTGCCCGGTCGACAACCGTCGCACCCGGGCCGCAGCCAGCAGACTATCCTGTAAGGGAACCGGTAAATGACTGAACCACTGCCCCGACTCCAGGCGCGAACGCCAAACCTGCATGCTCATGAAAACTCCTGGAGATTGTCGCCTGCCTGACAGAGCGAAAGGTGAACCCGAGGCATGATCAATCACCCTACAGGAGGAATAACAATGAAAAGCCTCGTTGACCATCTCAGTCAATACGCCGCTTACCACCGTGACCCGCGCAATATCGCCAGCCACTTTATCGGGATTCCGCTGATTGTGGTGGCGGTGGCGGTGCTGCTGTCGCGGCCGCAATGGGTTGGAGGCTGGGTGTCGCCGGCGGTGCTGCTGGCACTGGCCTCGGCGTGGTTTTACCTGCGCCTGGAGGTACGCCTCGGGGTGTTGATGACGGTGCTGCTGGGGCTGTGCGTCTGGGCGGGTCAGGTTCTCGCGCAGCAAAGTACGCTGGTGTGGCTCTCGAGCGGGATCGGGATGTTTGTGGTGGGCTGGGCGATTCAGTTTGTCGGTCATCACTATGAAGGACGCAAACCGGCGTTTGTCGATGATGTGACGGGGTTGATTGTCGGGCCACTGTTTGTGGTGGTTGAACTGGCGTTTTTGCTAGGGATGCGGCGGGATTTGAAAGAGCAGATCGAGGCGCGGGTGGGTGGGGTGCGGGTCAATCCGAAGCGCGCTGCTGCGTAGATTGCTTTCGCGGGCAAGCCTCGCTCCTAAAGGGGATCTATGTACGCCATAGATCCCCTGTAGGAGCGAGGCTTGCCCGCGAAGCTTTTGCCTTAGATGTTGGCGAGTTTCTGCCAGACCTTGGGCTTGAAGAACAGCGTATCGCCCTTCGCCAGGTCGATCAGGCTGTCGTGATCCTTCACCACTTCAGCTTCGATCAACTCGCTCTGGCCTTCGACCTTCAACGTCACCCGAGTGGTCGCGCCCAGCGGACGGATATCCCGCACTTGCGCCGCGTGATGGTCTTCCAGCTCATGCCGCGACAGCGACACTTCATGCGGGCGGAACAGCACATGGTTGTCTTCGCCCAGATGCAGGCGGTTCGAATCACCGAGGAAGTGATAAACGAAATCGCTGGCCGGGTTTTCGTAGACGTCGCCCGGTGAGCCGATCTGTTCGATCACGCCTTTGTTCATCACCACGATACGGTCGGCGACTTCCATGGCCTCTTCCTGGTCGTGGGTCACGAACACCGAGGTCAGGTTGATGTCTTCGTGCAGCCGTGCGAGCCAGCGACGCAGCTCCTTGCGGACCTTGGCGTCGAGCGCCCCGAACGGTTCATCGAGGAGCAGGACTTTCGGCTCCACCGCCAAGGCACGGGCCAACGCGATACGCTGACGCTGCCCGCCGGAGAGTTGCTCCGGGTAGCGATCCGACAGCCAATCCAGTTGCACCATGTTCAGCAGTTCATGAACCTTCACCGCGATCTGGCTTTCGCTTGGGCGCTGGTTTTTCGGTTTCATGCGCAGGCCGAACGCGACGTTGTCGAACACCGTCATGTGACGGAACAGCGCGTAGTGCTGGAACACGAAGCCGACATTGCGATCACGCACGTCGTGGCCGGAGACGTCTTCACCGTGGAACACAATGTTGCCCTGATCCGGGGTTTCCAGGCCGGCGATGATCCGCAGCAGCGTGGTCTTGCCGCAACCCGAAGGGCCGAGCAGGGCCACGAGTTCGCCGCTTTGGATGTCCAGGCTGATGTTGTCCAGCGCCTTGAACGCATTGAAATTCTTGCTGACGTTACGCACTTCGATCGACATGACTTATTCCTCCGCGGCGCTGGCGCGCAGGCGGTTAATACGGTTTTCGCTCCACTGCTTGAGCAGCAGGATGCAGAGCGCCAGGATCAGCAACAGGCTCGCCACAGCGAACGCGGCCACGTGGTTGTATTCGTTGTAGAGGATCTCGACGTGCAGCGGCAGGGTGTTGGTCACCCCGCGAATGTGCCCGGAAACCACCGACACCGCACCGAATTCACCCATGGCCCGCGCGGTACACAACACCACGCCGTAGATCAGGCCCCATTTGATATTGGGAACGGTGACGTGCCAGAACATCTGCCAGCCATTGGCCCCGAGCAAGCGCGCAGCCTCTTCTTCCTGGGTGCCTTGTTCCTGCATCAGCGGGATCAGTTCACGCGCCACGAACGGCACGGTGACGAAAATCGTCGCCAGCACGATGCCCGGCAAGGCGAAGACGATCTGGATGTCGTGATCCTGCAACCACGGCCCGAACAGGCCCTGGGCGCCAAACATCAGCACGTAGACCAGACCGGCGATAACCGGCGATACAGAGAACGGCAGGTCGATCAGCGTGACCAGCATACTTTTGCCACGGAACGAGTATTTGCTCACGCACCATGCAGCGCTGACACCGAACACCAGGTTCAGCGGCACTGATATCAGCACGGCGATCACCGTGAGTTTCAGGGCCGACAGCGCGTCGGGTTCGAAGATCGCGGTGAAGAACGCACCAATTCCGAGCTTCAGGCCCTGAGACACCACGATCACCAGCGGCAGCAACAGGAACAGGACGAACACCAGCCAGCCAAGGCCGATGAGGATTCGCCGCGACGAAGCGCTGCCACGACGGGCAGCGTTCGAGGAAGCAGCAGCAATAGACGATTGGGACATTTCTGCGCCTCCTTATGGGGTTTCGATGCGCCGCTGCAGCAAGTTAATCAGCAGCAACAGGACGAAGGAAACCACCAGCATCAGTACACCAATGGACGTGGCGCCGGTGTAATCGTACTGGTCGAGTTTGACCATGATCAGCAGCGGCAGGATCTCGGTTTTCATCGGCATATTGCCGGCGATGAAAATCACCGAACCGTACTCGCCGACCCCGCGGGCAAAGGCCAACGCGAAACCGGTCAGCCAGGCTGGCAGCAGCGCGGGCACCAGAATATGGCGGAAAACCTGTAGCGGTTTTGCACCCAGGCACGCTGCCGCTTCTTCCACTTCACGCGGGATATCAGCCAATACTGGCTGTACGGTACGTACTACGAATGGAAGTGTCACAAAAGTGAGGGCGAGGGTGATGCCGAGGGGGGTATACGCGATCTTGAAACCCAGGTCCGCTGCAAACTGACCCACCCAACCATTGGGCGCGTATAGCGCAGTCAGCGCGATACCGGCCACGGCGGTGGGCAAAGCGAAGGGTAAGTCGATCATCGCATCGATGACTTTGCGTCCTGGGAAGGTATAGCGCACCAGCACCCAGGCCAGCAGTGTGCCGATGATGCCGTTGATGATCGCGGCATAGAGCGCGGTGCCGAAGCTCAGCTTCAACGCCGCCAGCACCCGTGGCGCCGAGATAATCGCCCAGAACTGATCCCAGGTGAGTTGAGCGGCATGCACGAACATCGCCGCCAGTGGAATGAGCACAATCAGGCTGAGGTACACCAAGGTGTAGCCCAGCGTCAGCCCGAAGCCGGGTATGACGGGGGAGATACGACGCGACATAAAAGTCCTTGGTTGAGAACGCGCAAAGCCCCGAACTTAAATCCGGGGCTCGTTGATGGCTATTTAAAACTACTGCGCCTGGTAGATCTGGTCGAACACACCGCCATCATTGAAAAATTTCGGCTGAGCGCTTTTCCAGCCGCCGAAATCCTTGTCGATGGTCACCAGATCCAGGGTCGGGAACTGCTTGCTGTACTTGGCGGCCACATCCTTGTCACGTGGACGATAGAAGTTTTTCGCCGCAATTTCCTGGCCGGCAGGGCTGTACAGGTGCTTGAGGTACGCCTCGGCGATCTCGGCGTTGCCTTTTTTCTCAGCGTTCTTGTCGACCACAGCCACCGGTGGTTCGGCGAGGATCGACAGCGAAGGCACAACGATTTCGAACTTGTCCGCGCCGCCGTCTTCTTTCAAAGCCAGGAACGCTTCGTTTTCCCAGGCAAGCAACACATCACCCTGACCGTTGTTGACGAAGGTAATGGTCGAACCGCGAGCGCCCGTGTCCAAGACCGGCACATGCTTGAACAGGGTCTGCACGTATTCCTTGGCCTTGGCTTCGTCACCTCCGTTGGCTTTCAGGCCGTAGGCCCAGGCCGCGAGGAAGTTCCAGCGCGCACCGCCGGAGGTTTTCGGATTAGGAGTGATGACCGACACGTCGTTTTTGACCAGGTCGCCCCAGTCCTTGATGCCTTTAGGGTTGCCCTTGCGTACCAGGAACACAATGGTCGAGGTGTAAGGCGTGCTCGCCTCG
Organism: Pseudomonas sp. FSL W5-0299; assembly: GCF_005930655.1. Taxonomy (NCBI): domain Bacteria; kingdom Pseudomonadati; phylum Pseudomonadota; class Gammaproteobacteria; order Pseudomonadales; family Pseudomonadaceae; genus Pseudomonas; species Pseudomonas sp. FSL W5-0299. The sequence goes on along the minus strand of NZ_RXHX01000002.1, from coordinate 33,721 downwards.
GGAAGACGCTTCTGCCAGTCGGCCGGCAGGGTCTTGCCGAGCTTGGCGATCTCGTCGATGTCCCCAGCCAGGGCCAGGGTCACCACGTCGGCGCGCAGACCATCGATCACGGCACGGCCTTGTTTGCCGGAACCACCGTGGGACTGCTGGATTTTCACGTTATCGCCAGCGTGGTCCTTCTTCCAGAAGTTGACGAACTCGGCGTTGTAATCCTGATACAGCTCGCGAGTCGGGTCATACGACACGTTGAGCAACTCGTAATCCTTGGCAACCGCAGAACCAGCAAAAAATGCACTGGCCAGGGCGGCCAAAGCGAAATGACGAATCGACGACATGGTGAAAGCTCCTGGAATTCTTGGATGTGTTGGCTTTTTTTATGGAGTGCTGGAAGCGCGGGCTGCCGGTTTTTTTCAGCTCGGTTTGTTGCTCGGGCTTTGCAGACGGAATTTTTCTTTGCGTTCGATCTGGACCACCTGGGCGTTGTGCACGGTGATCTCGACTGCGCCAAAACGCAGGTCGCGCAGTGCGCTCTGGATCTCACGCAAGATGGTGGCTTCGTCTTGACCCTCAACGCTACGTAGGGATGCGCTCATGGTGCTGCTCCTTCAACTGAGAGATTGCCTGGCAGTGGCGGCACTGCTTGCGGCGTGAGAGCAATACTAGAGACGCGTAGATATTCTTAAAAAGACTATTTAAGAATGTTTATATAACCAGAAAGCAGATCGCTTCGGCGCTATGCGCGAAGAGGGGAAGTATCCGGTGACGCTTTGCGTCACGGATTAAGGGGGACCTTGCGCTTAGCGAATTTCCGGCGCATGCGCCCAATCGAGCTGCTCGGCCGGAACCGGTCGCCCAAACCAGTAGCCCTGGCCCAGATCGCAATCGTGTTCGAGCAGGAAACGCGCCTGCTCGACCTGCTCGATCCCTTCGGCGTGCACCTGCATCCCCATGCTTTGCGCCAGCGCGATAATCACCCGCACGATCGCCACGTCGTCCTCATCCCACGGCAATCCTGCGACGAAGCCCTGATCGATCTTGAGCTTCTGCACCGGCAAACGCTTGAGCCGCAGCAGCGACGAATAGCCGGTGCCGAAATCATCGATGGCCAGCCGCACACCCAACTCGCGCAGTCGATGCATCTGCTCCAAGGCCACTTCCGGGTCTTCCATGACCGCGCTCTCGGTGACTTCCAGTTCCAGAAACGCTGGGTCGAGCCCGGTTTCGTGAAGTACTTTCGCCACTTGCTGAAAGAGCTCACGGCGAGCGAACAGTCGAGACGAGACGTTTACCGCGATAAACGACAACGCCACACCGGCCTGCTGCCACGAGCACATTTGCTGACAAGCCTGGCGCATCACCCACGCATCGATCTCCGCGATCAACCCGGTGCGTTCGGCGATGGGAATGAATTCTGCCGGCGGCACCAGCCCTCGTTGCGGATGCTCCCAGCGCACCAGCGCCTCGGCGCCCACCAGGCGACGGGTCCTGAGGTCGTGAACCGGCTGGTAATAAACGCGCAGCTCCTGGTGCTCCAGCGCTCGGCGCAGTTCAACAGCCGTCTCGACCCGATTCTGGGCATGGGCGGTCAGCTCTTCGGTGTACAAGGCGTAGCCATCGCGACCGGCGCTTTTGGCCTTGAACAGCGCCGAGTCAGCGTTACGCAATAATTGTTCGGCGCTCAAGGCATCGCCGGGGAACAGACTGATACCGATGCTGGTATTGATGAACAGTTGATGCCCGCCGATCTGGAACGGCTCTTTGAGAGCATCAATGATCCGTTGCGCGAGCGCCGCCGCCTGCATCAACTGCGGACAGCTTTCGGCGAGCACCGCGAACTCATCGCCACCGAGCCGTGCCAGCGTGAGCTCCGGCCCGAGCATGGCCTGCAATCGCTCGGCCACGGCCTTGAGCAGTTCGTCACCGATGGTGTGCCCAAGGCTGTCGTTGATCATTTTGAAATGATCCAGGTCGATCATCAGTAATGCACAGCCACGCTTGTGCAGTTGCGCTGACGTCAGCGCCTGCTCGGTACGGTCGGTGAACAGCAAACGGTTAGGCAGATCCGTCAGCGGATCGTGATGAGCCAGATGCTTGAGCTCATGTTCGGAATTCTTGATTGCGCTAATGTCGGAAAACACCGCGACGTAATGGCTGAGCTGGCCCTGATCGTCGCGAATGACGCGGATCGTCTGCCATTGCGGGTAGATCTCACCGCTTTTGCGGCGGTTCCAGATCTCCCCGCTCCACTCGCCGAGGCTCTTGAGTGTCACGAACATCGTCTGGTAAAAATCCGCGGGGTGATGGCCCGATTTGAACAGGCTCGGTCGCTGACCCAGCACTTCCGCCTGCGAGTAGCCGGTGATTTCCATGAACGCCCGGTTAACGTGGACGATCAGCCCGTTGCTATCGGTGACCAGCACACCTTCACGCGTGCAATCGAACACCGCAGCCGCCTGGCGCAAACGCTCGCGCTCTTCATGACGCTCACTCAATGTGTTGCCGATCCCCAGGCAACGGAGCAATCGCGCTCTGGCAACGAAGATCAGGCCGGTGCTCAGCAGGATCCAGGCATAACCGTTGATCAGTTGCCAACGTACCAGCTCGTCGGAGCCATCGAAGAAACTGTTCAATAAATAGCCGCTGAGCTGCAACCAGACGATGGAAATCAATAGATAGAGCAGCGCTGCTCGCGACGCGTCGCGATAGGTGGCAGACATTAGCCGTCCTTGTCCCTGCGAAAAGGATGGGATTATAGGTTAAAGAAACATCCAGCCACTCTTATCTGAAAGGGTGACTGGTTTTATCTGTGGGCTTAGTGATAATGCAACGGCTGTTTTTTTCTTTATCGAGGGCCCTATAGCCTATGTGGTACGAAGGTTTTCTCGGCTTGTCGCCCTGGTCACTGGTGGCAGTCACCCTGCTGATGACCCACGTGACGATCATCGGCGTCACGGTCTATCTGCACCGTTATTCAGCCCATCGCTCGCTTGAGCTCAATGCTGGCCTGAAACATTTCTTCCGTTTCTGGCTGTGGCTGACCACGGCGCAGAACACCCGCGAGTGGACCGCTATCCACCGCAAGCATCACGCCAAATGCGAAACCGTCGATGACCCGCACAGCCCGGTCATCAAGGGCCTGTCCACCGTTCTGCGCAAAGGTGCCGAGCTGTACCGCGCCGAAGCGGAGAACCCGGAGACCCTGCGCATCTACGGCAAGAACTGCCCTGAAGACTGGATCGAGCGCAACCTCTACAGCCGTTTCCCGCTGCTGGGTGTGGCGATCATGGGCGTCATCGACCTGCTGCTGTTTGGCACCATCGGCATCACCATCTGGGCGATCCAGATGATGTGGATCCCGGTGTGGGCCGCCGGCGTGGTCAATGGCCTGGGCCATGCCATCGGCTACCGCAACTTCGAATGCCGCGACGCGGCGACCAACCTGGTGCCTTGGGGCATCCTGATCGGCGGCGAAGAACTGCACAACAACCATCACACCTACCCTAACTCGGCAAAACTGTCGGTGAAGAAGTGGGAGTTCGACCTCGGTTGGGCCTGGATCCAGGTCTTCAGTTTCTTCCGCCTGGCCAAGGTCCAGCGGGTTGCACCGATCGCCCACCGCGTCGAAGGCAAAGGCAGCCTGGACATGGACACCGCCATGGCGATCCTCAACAACCGCTTCCAGATCATGGCCCAATACCGCAAATTGGTCATCGCGCCGCTGGTCAAGCAAGAGCTGGAAAAGGTCGATCACTCGGTCCGTCACCAGTTCCACCGGGCCAAGCGTCTGCTTTCGCGGGAAACCAGTCTGCTGGACGATAAGCACCACCTGCGCATCCAGACCATGCTCGAGCACAGCCAGGCGCTGAAGGTAATTTACGAGAAACGCCTGGCCTTGCAGCAGATCTGGGTCAAGACCAGCTCAAATGGTCACGACATGCTGGCTGCCATCAAGGATTGGGTACACGAAGCGGAAGCCAGCGGGATTCAATCCCTGCGCGACTTCGCCGACCAGCTGAAAACCTACTCCCTGCGCCCTGCCGCTGTCTGACCCTGCCGAAGCTCTTCCCTGTGGCGAGGGGGCTTGCCCCCGTGCGGCGACGACGTCGCCGCAAAATCTGACGACGCGTTTTAACTGAAAAAACGCGCCTCAGATACCGCCCGGCGGGAGCAAGCCTCCTCGCCACGTAGTGCGGGAACCAATCTCCAAATCCCCTATCTCAAAGACACTTCGCCATACCCCGGCGGGCTTCGTTGTTGCTGCTTTCGAACCTCAAGCGGCGCACGCCCTTTGAGAGTTGTCCCAATGGTCCCAAAAAACCTGCAAGACGCATCCTTCGCTCAATCGCCCGACACTGCTCAAACCCTGATGGCGCTAATGCACGCCCAGAGCGAAGTCGCGCGCCTGAGCGAACGCGAACAGCTGTTCAGCTCCCTGCTGGTGAGCGTCAACGCGGTGCTTTGGGCCTTCAACTGGGAAACCCGTCAGGTGCTCTACGTCAGTCCGGCGTATGAACGGATTTTTGGCCGATCGGCTGGCAGCTTGCTGTCCGACTACAACGAATGGCGCGACAGCATTTACCCCGATGACCTCGACTACGCCGAGCGCAGCCTCGCCGAAGTGCTGGTCAAAGGCGCCGTTGAAGACCGCGAATACCGCATCATCGCCGCCGACGGCCAGGTGCGCTGGCTCAGCGACAAATGCTTCATCAACCGCCAGGCCGAGCCGGGCCAACCGGTGATCATCGTCGGCATTGCCGAAGACATCACCGAAAAGAAACGGATGGAAGCCGAGTTGCAGCGCCTGGCGACCACCGATGTGCTGACGCAAAGCAGCAATCGCCGACACTTCTTCGAATGCGCCCAACGCGAGTTTGCTCAGGCGCGCAAGCAAGGCGCACCGATGGCGTTCCTGTTGCTGGACATCGATGACTTCAAAGGGGTCAACGACACTTACGGTCATCAAGCGGGCGACAACGTACTGCAACGAATCGCCGAGAGCGGTCGAGCCGCATTACGCCGGGGAGATGTATTCGGGCGGATCGGAGGCGAGGAATTCGCAGCGGTGTTTCCCGGCTGTGCACCCGACATGGCCATGCAAGTCGCCGAGCGCCTGCAATGGCAGATTCAGCAACTGAGCTTCAGCCATGATGACCAGACGTTCGGCATCACCGTCAGCCAGGGCTTGACCAGCCTGACGCCGGAGGACGACTCCCTCGACAGCGTGTTCGCCCGCGCGGATGCCGCCATGTATGAAGCCAAGCGCCAGGGAAAAAACCGCATCATTTCAGGGTGACACCCATCCAAAATCCAACACAACTCCTGTGGGAGCGAGCAGGCTCGCTCCCACAGGTTTTTGTGTGAAGTTTACTTTTTGCGCAGCCGCATCAACTCCGGCAAGCCGATCTTGAGCAACCGCGCAGTCCGGCTCTTCGCCAAGGCCTCAATGCCCTCATGCTCGGTCAGGCGCGCCAGTTGCGCGGCCATGTTCATCACCAACGCTTCGCGAGAATAAACGCCGCCACCGAGCTGATAGGCCGCTGCAATCAACTCCCGCAACTCCAGCGGCAGCCGCCAGCGAGTCCGCAGCGACGAACCGTAGGCTGCGCCGAACTCGGCCAAGGCATTGCCGACCTCCTCCCGTTCATCCAGCTCGCCACCGGCCTGCTTCCATTCCTGCAAACACCTCAGCAACGCAAGGTCGCCGAGGCAATGCAGAATGCCTGCGCAATAACAACGCTCTTGATCCAGATCCAGCAACCGCGCCAGCGTGCGGGCGTATTCGGCAGTGTGCAGAGACAAGTCCCAGAAACGCTCGGCATAGTCCGCCAGGAACGGATCGCTGAGCCGGGCACTGTGCTTGAGTGCCAACCCGAGGATCAGGTTCATGCTTTGCGCGGAGCCCAAGCGGTGCAGCGCCTGAGACAAGGTCTGGACCGCATCGCCAACGTGCAGCGCCGCGCTGTTAGCCGCCGCGATGAGCACGGCGGTGATGTGCGGGTCGGTGCGGATTTCCTCTTCCAGCCGCACCAGGTCAAGACCGCGGGTGTTCAGGCTGGCGTTGACCGCCATCTGCACATCGGCCATCAATGGCGCACCCTCCGCCAGTTCGCGACGGCGCTGCAGATACACCGACAAGGTCATGCCGGCCGCCAGTGTCGGCATTTCACAGAAAACCTCTTCACCGGCGTTCAGCAGCAGATCCTGCAGACGCTGGGTCAGGCTTTCCATGTTCAGGGGCTTGGTCAGGTACGCCGTAGGCGCCAGGGGCAAGGCTTCGCGCACACTGGCGCTGTCGTTGCGGCTGCTCATCAGGATGAAAGGCAGTGGCGGATTGCGTTTGCGCTGACGGACGTTGCGCAAGACATTCAGACCGTCGACGCCGGGCAGCTCCCCGTCGACGATCACCAGGTCATACGGATTTTCCGCCAACAGCCGCAACGCTTCCTGACCATCGGCACACAGATCCAGCCGTGCGTCGCAGCGCACGCTCAACAGCACTTGTTTGATCAGGTCACGAGACCAAGGGTCAGCCTCGGCAACCAACACACGCGGTACAGCCGGTAAAACCACAGCGGTCATCTGCACGCTCCCTTTGCGATGCTTGTACCTTAGTCAATGCTGATCATGGACGGTGCAGTTTGTCCCGGGGACAAAAAAACCCGCCGAAGCGGGTTTTTTGTCGATCAGCTCACACATTCATATGAACATTTTAGATCAGAGTTCCGAGAAGCACTCTTCGATAATTGCCAGACCTTTGTCCAATTGCTCATCCGGCGCGGTCAGCGGAACCAGGACGCGCAGAACGTTGCCGTAAGTGCCGCAGGACAGCAGGATCAGCCCTTTGTCGCGAGCCTTGGCCACCACCGATGCCACCGCGGCAGCGTTCGGCTTGTGGCTGTCACCGTCGACAAACAGCTCGACCGCGATCATCGCGCCCAAGGCACGGACTTCGCCGATGACCGGGTATTTGGCCTGGATGGCTTTCAGGCCAGTGACCAGACGCTCGCCGACTGCCTTGCAGCGATCCAGCAGGTGCTCTTCTTCGAACACTTCCATCACGGCCAGGGCCGCAGCGCAAGCAATCGGGCTACCGGCGTAAGTACCGCCCAGGCCGCCTGGAGCAATGGCGTCCATGTACTCGGCCTTGCCGCACACACCGGCCAACGGGAAGCCGCCAGCGATGGATTTGGCGAAGGTGGTCAGATCGGCAGCAACGCCCATCTGTTCCATGGCGAAGAACGTACCAGTACGGCCAGCGCCGGTCTGTACTTCGTCAGCGATCAGCAGGATACCGTGCTGGTCGCACAGGGCACGCAGACGCTTCATGAACTCTTTAGGCGCGACGTAGAAACCGCCTTCGCCCTGAACCGGCTCAATGATGATGGCAGCGATGTCACGCGGCTCTGCGTCGTTCTTGAAGATGCGTTCGATGCTGGCGATCGAGTCGTCGACGCTCACACCGTGCAGTTCGTTCGGGTACAGCGCGCGGAAGATGCCGCCTGGCATCAGGCCCATGCCGGCCGAGTAAGGCACGACTTTACCGGTCAGGCCCAGGGTCATCATGGTGCGACCGTGGTAAGCGCCGGTGAACGCGATCACGCCGGCACGGCCAGTGGCGGCACGGGCGATCTTCACGGCGTTTTCAACGGCTTCGGAACCGGTGGTGACCAGCAGGGTTTTCTTGGCGAAATCACCTGGCACCTTGGCGTTGATTTTTTCGCACAGCTCTACGTACGGTTCGTAGGCCAGCACCTGGAAGCAGGTGTGGGTCAGCTTGTTCAGCTGCTCGGTCACCGCGGCGATGATTTTCGGGTGCACGTGACCGGTGTTCAGCACGGCGATACCGCCGGCGAAGTCGATGAACTCGCGACCTTCAACGTCGGTCACGGTGGCGTTCTTCGCGTGGTCGGCGAAGATCGGGTGAATCTGGCCAACACCGCGCGGTACAGCGGCTTCGCGGCGTTTCATCAGGGATGCGTTAGTCTTGCTCATAAAGTCCTCATTCACCGCTCATCGGGCGGCGTGGTTCAAGGAAAATGCGGCGGGGAGGCAACTACGGCAGCATGCGATGATCGACTGCCACAGCTTTCCCGGCCACAGAGAAAATTCCGTTTGAAGCGCAGAAAGGGACAGCGCTCTCGTGCCCTTTCCGCTTGTTGCATTCCCGTCTGCCGAGCTTAGATGCCCAGGCAGAGGTATTTGATTTCCAGGTAATCTTCGATGCCGTACTTGGAGCCTTCACGGCCCAGGCCCGACGCCTTGATGCCGCCGAACGGCGCGACTTCGTTGGAGATCAACCCGGTGTTGACGCCGACCATGCCGTATTCCAGGGCTTCGGCCACACGGAACACACGACCCAGGTCGCGAGCATAGAAATACGAGGCCAGGCCGAACTCGGTGTCGTTGGACATCGCGATCACTTCGGCTTCGTCTTTAAAGCGGAACAGTGGCGCCAATGGACCGAAGGTTTCTTCCTTGGCCACGGCAGCGTTTTTCGGCACGTTGGTCAGGATAGTCGGCTCGAAGAAGTTGCCTTCCATGACCTTGCCACCCGCCAGAACGGTTGCGCCTTTGCTGATTGCGTCAGCAATGTGCTCTTGAACCTTGGCCACGGCTTTTTCGTCGATCAGCGGGCCAGTGGTGGTGCCTTCTTCCAGACCGTTGCCGATCTTGAGTTTGGCCACGGCCACTTTCAGCTTCTCGGCAAACGCGTCGTAGACCGAATCCTGAATGTACAGACGGTTGGCGCAGACGCAGGTCTGGCCGTTGTTGCGGTACTTGGAAATGATTGCGCCTTCGACGGCCTTATCCAGGTCCGCGTCGTCGAACACGATGAACGGCGCGTTGCCGCCCAGTTCCAGGGACACTTTCTTGATGTCCTTGGCGCATTCAGCCATCAACTGACGACCGATTTCGGTCGAGCCAGTGAAGGACAATTTACGCACGATCGGGTTGCTGGTCAGCTCGCTGCCGATGTCGCCGGCACTGCCGGTGACCACGCTAAACACACCGGCAGGGATGCCGGCACGCTGGGCCAGTTCAGCCAACGCGAATGCGGAGAAAGGGGTTTGCGAAGCAGGCTTGAGCACCATGGTGCAACCGGCGGCCAGGGCCGGGCCGGCTTTACGGGTGATCATCGCGGCCGGGAAGTTCCACGGGGTGATGGCTGCGGTCACGCCGATCGGCTGCTTGATCACGATCAGGCGCTTGTCTGGCTGGTGGCCCGGAATCACGTCACCGTAGATGCGCTTGGCTTCTTCGGCGAACCACTCGATAAAGGAAGCGGCGTAAACGATTTCGCCCTTGGCTTCAGCCAATGGCTTGCCCTGTTCCAGGGTCATCAGTCGAGCCAGGTCGTCCTGGTTTTCGATGATCAGTTCGAACCAGCGACGCAGCTTGTTCGCGCGGTCCTTGGCGGTCAGTGCACGCCAGGCCGGCAGCGCCTTGTCAGCGGCTTCGATCGCACGGCGGGTTTCGGCAGCGCCCATTTTCGGCACAGTGCCCAGAATTTCGCCCGTTGCCGGGTTGTTGACCTTGATCGTCAGACCATTGTCCGCATCAACCCAAGCGCCATCGATAAAGGCTTGCTGGCGGAACAACTGGGTGTCTTTAAGCTGCATGTCGGCTTTCCTTAACAGCACCGCGACCAGCGCGGAGCGAATTATGATTGTAGAAAGGCGCCTTGTAGGCTGCCGTCAGGGAAATCATTCACCGGGCTGAAGCACATAAATAGCGCACTGTTCGAAACTCGTGCGGTTCAGCACCCAGACAAGAGCGTTTGAAATCTCAAACGAATCCTAGGATCAAAGGGGGTAAAGGACAATAGTCTGTTCGAAAAAAAGAACGAAAACGCCGCATTTGCCTACTTTTTCTGATCAACGTAGCAAACGGTTGTTACGCTTGCGAAAACCGCAGTCGATTCAGCAGCATGGACGCCCGCAGTGCATATGAGTATCATGGCGCCCGCTTGCACCAGTAGCTCAGCTGGATAGAGTACTGCCCTCCGAAGGCAGGGGTCGTGGGTTCGAATCCCGCCTGGTGCACCATACTAGTAGAAACGAGAAAGCCTCAGGCCTTAAGGACTGGGGCTTTTTTGTGGGCGGTGTCCCGTCCTGCTTTGCTTAGCCTCAATGTCATCAATGAGCACATAAAGCTCCGCAAACACTGTTTCGGCGGCGATATTTGGACGCGGATCATTACAGCTAGCTTCAATAGCCTTAGCTTGTAACCGAACTGCCATCTGCTGTGATTCCGTGTAGGACGAGCGCTGAGCAACCAAGGTGTCAGATTCACAAACGAGCATAATGTGGTCTTTCATTCCGTCGTCCAATCAAACTCGTCATACTCATCATCCTCTTCGTCCTCAACCTCTTCATCGTCAAGAACGTCTTCCTCCAGCGCTTCCTCTGCCTGCTTCGCCAGCAGAAACTCCTTACGACTCTCCGTCACAGCGCGCCGCAATACCTCACCCTTTTCCGGGCAGTTGAGCATTTGGGCGATGCGGTCGATTTTTTTTGCCACGGCATCCTCCAACGCATCAGCTATAGGCCGATAGTGCGCGCTTTCGGGGCTCGTTGCCAAATGGACGACCGCCCTGCTGCTCAGTTTTTCTGCAATTCCTTGAGCCGAGCCGCGAGATTTTCCTTGGGAAAGCGTTTGTGCAAGGTCGCCATCAGCTCATCAGCCGCCTTGGTCTGACCGGCATTTTGCAAGCGAATCACTTCACGTAACTGGTCGTCGATAAACTTCGCCGGAGCCTCCCCTGGGCGTTTGCTCACTTTTGCTTCTTCCACCATGTCAGCGCTGATCGATTCGCTCTGCGCCGGCGCAGCCAACTCGGCCATTGGCGCTACGGCTGCGGGCGCAGGCGCGGACATCGCGCCGGCCGGGGCCGCCATTGAGCGGGCAACCGATGCCGGCGCTTCTGCAGCTTCTTTCTTGACCGCAAAAGACGAGGTTTTGGGTGCAGGGCTGGAATCCAAAGTTGGCACTTGCTCAGGGGTACGTTGCACCAGCGCCAGCATCAGCGCCACACCAACGAGGCTGGCGAACGCGACTTGCCATCGGGGTTTCTGGCAAGCCTGGACCCAGCGTTGCCACAGGTTCGGTTTGTGCGCAGGTGTTTCACGGTGTGCAGCAGCCAGGATGAATGCATCCAGATGAGCCGGTGGTTCGCCAGCCACGTGTTCACGGTAATGCTGAAGCACTTGGTCTTCCGGTGTTTTACGGGCGTCAGTCATGTCAGTACCTCCTCGGCCAGCAGCCGACGCAGTTTTTGCTGGGCATAGCGCAAGCGACTCTTGACGGTTTCCAGGGGTGTTTCGGTGAGGGCGGCGATCTGCGGCAGGTCGAGATCGCCGTGGGCGCGGAGCAGGAACACTTCGCGCTGGTCGGCGGGCAGGTCGTGCAACGCGGTTTCGAGGCGTTGGCTGTCGCGGCTCAGGCTCAGCAGTTGTTCGGGATCGGTCGCCTCATCAATCACGGCGTGGGTTTGTTCGTCGTAGCTGTCGTGCAAAGGGTTGTGAATGCCATGTTTGCGCCAGTGATCGATCAATCGGTTGCGGGCAATCTGATAGAGCCATGTACGAAAATTCGCCCGGCCTTGTGGCTGACTGGTGCTGCGGATCAGGCTCAGCCAGGTGTCCTGGTAAACCTCTTCGGCCAGTTCCGGCCTGCCGCTCAAACCGAAGAGGAATCGGTAGAGGCCCTGGCGATGACGGGCGTACAAGATCTCGAACGCTGGCCCGTCGCCTGTGCGGTACCGGGCCAGTAGCGATTCGTCGCTCGGTTCAGGCGCGGACATGTCAGTTATAAGCTCCTTTATGCGACTCAGTGTTGGAGGCGGTGGTAGTGGTTCGCAGGCTCTGCGCCAACTCAACCAATTGCACGAACTCGGCGCGCAGACCGAATGGGTCGTCGCCCCGTGCACCGCGCGCCAAGGCTTCGGTGTCCTTCAGGTTGAAATCACCGGTGTAACGCCCGTCCTTGAGCTGCTGGGAAAAGGCCGCCACGGCCGACGCAAAGCGCAGGTCATCACTGGCTTTGCCGACCGAATCACCCGCAATCGGCCGTTCGATCAAGCGACTTTTCCCACCTTCCGGCAGCTGATATCGCACACGCAGCATCGCCAACTCCCCAGTTGTACCGGAAGCCACCGGCTCAGCCTTGCCATACCGCAACGGCTCCAGCCAGCCCTTCTCGCCCTTGGGCACGATTTCGTACAACGCCGTCACCGTGTGTCCTGCACCGATTTCACCGGCATCGACTTTGTCATTGCTGAAATCCTCACGCTTCAACGCCCGGTTCTCATACCCCAGCAGCCGATATTCGCTGACCTGCGCCGGGTTGAACTCCACTTGCAGCTTCACGTTTTTCGCCACCACCGCGAGGGTTGAACCGAGTTGATCCACCAGCACTTTGCGCGCCTCGCGCAGGTTGTCGATGTAGGCGTAGTTGCCATCGCCGGCGTCGGCCAGTTGTTCCATCAGGTGTTCATTGTAGTTATCCACACCAAAACCCAAGGTGGTCAGGGAAACGCCCGTCTTGCGTTTATCCACAGCCATTTGCTTGAGGCTGTCGAAGTCGCTGATGCCGACGTTGAAGTCACCGTCCGTGGCCAGCAGGATGCGGTTGATGCCTTTGGGAATGAAGGCTTGTTGCGCCATCTGATAGGCCAGTTCGATGCCCGAGGCACCCGCCGTCGAGCCACCGGCGGTCAATTGATCAATCGCTGTACGAATCTTCGCTTTTTCCCGTCCAGAAGTCGGCTCTAGAACCACACGCGAATCGCCGGCGTAGACCACCAAAGACACCCGGTCCTGCTCGCGCAGTTGATCGACCAGCAATTTCAGGGTGCTTTTGACCAGTGGCAAACCTTCGCGACGGTCCATCGAGCCGGAGACGTCCACCAAAAACACCAGGTTGGCCGGGGCCAGTTCCGCGACTGCGCGGTCCGAGGCTTTGATACCGATGCGCAGCAAACGGGTATGCGGATTCCATGGCGATGGCGCCAGTTCAGTGGTCACGCCAAAAGGCGAGCCGTCCGTGGGCAGCGCGTAGTCGTAGGGAAAGTAATTGACCAGTTCTTCCAGCCGCACTGCGCCTTCGGGCGGCAGGCGCCCCTGATTCAGCAAGCGGCGGACATTGGCGTAAGCGCCGGTATCGACATCGGCGCTGAAGGTCGAGACCGGCGCCTCGGCCACACTGTGAATCGGGTTATCCGCCAATGCCTGATATTGCTCGCGCTGCTCATCCCGATAACCCGGCGCAGCCACCTCAGGCGCAAAGCTCGCCATGGGGGCTGGACGGGCGCTGCGTTTGGCCATCGAGGCATCTGCGGCAACGGACTCGCTGCGCACCAGCGCCTCAGTCTTCAGTGCACCTTGAGCCGGTGGCGACACAGCGGCGGACTCAGGTTTAGAGGAAGCGCCGCAACCGGCAACGGCCAACAGCAACCCGACGGTGAAACCCTGGGCGGCCGGGCGGAGGAAATGCAGAGGGAGGGACATGGGGGCTGACCTCAGGAGGAAATTGATCCATTCATCCTCTGAGACGAGCCCCCGTCCAGGTTCGGGTTAAGCCGGCTGAAAAATTAATCTCAGCGGTGATAACGCCGCACCACACTGCTGTTTTTCAGCACATGGCCTTTGATTTTCTCCAGCAGCTGCGCACGCGTCAGGCCGGCGGGCAAGGCGTCTGGAGCGAGGTCCAGGGCGTAGAGCTGGATAATGTAGTGGTGGGAGCTGTCGCCGACGGGTGGGCAAGGACCGATGTAGCCGGTGGTGCCTTTGCTGTTGCTGCCGCCCATACCTTCTAGCGCGGATTTGGCGCCCACTCCGGCCGGGATCTGACGGGTCGTGGCCTTGATGCCGTAGTGAATCCAGTGATCGACCCCAAGGCCTTTCTGGCCGTCCGGGTCGTGCATGACGATGGCGTAGCTCAAGGTGCCCTGGGGGCCGGCGTTCCAGCTCAGGGCCGGGGACTGATTCTTGCCGCCGCAGCCGCTGGCGTCGCTGGCCGCCGCCGAGGTGAACAGGCGGTTATCCGAAACACCGGGAATGCTGACGGTGAAACGCTCCTGGGCCTGCGCCGGAAACTGCACGCAAAGGGCGACTGCAACGGCCGCCAGCCAAGGGTTCAGAGAGGTCAATCGGGTCATTCCGGAGCACCTTGTGCGGATGGGGCCTTCGTCGGCCTGCGAACTATAGCCGTACCGTTGGTGCGGTGGCAGTGGGAATTGGCTGAACCTCGGGACTAAGGCCAAACTCTTAAGTGAAACGCCCGCCTGGAGAATGATCATGGCCCTGCACCGCGTCGCCCGTTTTGCCGATGTGCCCGAAAACCGAGGCCTGGAAGTACGGATCGCGGACACCAAGATAGTTTTGCTACGGGTCGGCGATCAATTGCGCGCCTATCAAGGTGAATGCCCCCACGCCGGGGCGCCGCTGGCCGAGGGTGCGCTGTGCCATGGGCGTCTGATCTGTCCGTGGCACAAAGCCGCGTATCGGATCGAGGATGGCGGGCTATGTGATCCGCCGTCTCTGGACAGCCTCAAGCGCTATCCCCTGGAGATGCGTGATGACGAGGTCTGGGTCGACGATCAGCCGCTATCGGATCCCCACACCCCGCCAGCCGATGATGAGCGCACGTTTGTGATCATCGGAGCCGGAGCCGCCGGCACGGCGGGAGCAGCGGCATTGCGCGAAAAAGGCTTTGGTGGCCGTGTCGTGCTGATCGACCGTGAAGCCGATGCCGGTTACGACCGCACAGTGCTGAGCAAATTCGTGATTGCCGGGGAAATGCCGCCCGAAGAAGTCCCGCCGCTACGGGATGAACGCTTTTACCGCGAGCAGCGCATCGAGCGAATAAACGGTGAAGTGGCGAGCCTGGATACGGCCAACAAAACACTGCGACTGGCCGACGGTCAGTCACTGACCTATGACGCTGCGCTGCTCGCGACCGGCGGCACACCCAACCCCCTCACGTTGCCAGGTGCTGACTTGCCACAAGTCTTCCTGCTGCGCTCCAAGGATCAGGCGACGCGGATTCTGAACGCGGCAAAACCCGGCCAACGGGTGGTGATCATCGGCGATAGCTTCATTGCCTTGGAGTCCGCGTCGGCCCTGCGCCAATACGGTCTGGAGGTCACCGTACTGGCGCGCCACGCAGTGCCGTTCGTCAAGCAGTTTGGCGAAGCGGTCGGCAAGGCGATTCGTGCCCGGCACGTGGCCAACGGCGTTGTGTTTCATAGCGACAGCGAAGCCGCGCAGATCGAAGGCACGGGCAAGGTCGAAGCGGTGAAACTGGAAAACGGTCAACGTTTGCCTGCCGATCTGGTGCTCGTCGGCATCGGCGTCAGCCCGGCGACGGAACCGTTTGCCGACCTTACAAAGGAAAAAGACCGTTCACTGCAGGTCGACGGCGGCATGCGCGTAGCCGACGGGCTCTGGGCGGCGGGTGATATCGCGACCTTCCCGCTCAACGGCCAGCCCCAGCGCATCGAGCACTGGCGCCTGGCACAGCAACAGGCGCGGATCGCGGCGGCGAACATGCTGGGCGGCGACGAGCACTACCTCGACGTGCCGTATTTCTGGACCTGGCATTTCGGCAAAAACTACGACTACCTCGGCCACGCTGAAAGCTGGGACGAAGTCGAATTCAAGGGCAACCCTGACCATCCACCCTTTATCGGCCTGTTCAGCAAGAACGGCGTGGTGGCCGCGGCTGTTGCCTGCGACAAAGAGCGGGCGATGGCGATGCTCGCGGAGCGGATGAAGCAACCGCTGCCGGTGGATGAGGCGTGGCTGTTGATTCGGGATGTGGATTAGGTTTTAACCAGCGGACAGCAAAACGCCCGGTGCCTGCGTTCGCAGAGACCGGGCGTTGCCATGAAGCGAGCGGTATTACTGAATCGGTGCAACGCCGCCGAGTTTGCTCATCACGAAGCCGACAAATTGTTCAACGGTCATTTTCTGGCCATTGAATTCCACCTGATTGTTGGCGTAATGCAATTTGGCGACGACATCGTTGCCCTCCAGCTTGGCCAGTTGCGTACCGACCGCCATGCTGCTGAACATGTCAGCAGTCGCCGTTGCCTGATCGGCGATGAGCTTGGCGTCGGTCTGACCGTCAATCTGCGATTGCACAGTGAACAGGTCAACGAGCATTGGCTTGGACACTTTCAGATTGAAATCCAGCAGCGCAATCAGTTGTTGGGTCAACTGGTCTGGCGGCAGGTCCATGGACTGCGGTTTGGTCAGGTCGAGCACCAGGTTGGCGCGGCTTTCACCGTTGGTGGATTTGAACGACAGATTCTCCAGGGCGACCTGCGGGCCAGCCGCGAGCAGTTTTTCCAGACCGATTTTGACCTGTGCTTCTTCTTCCGGGGTCAACACCAGTTCTGGCGCCGGTTCACCGGCGGCAGCGGCTTCGGCGGCGGCCTTCTCGTAGGGCTGCAATTTGGTCTGGTAGATCTGCATCAGCGACATGGTCGCCGGGATGTCGAGGTTTTTCAGGCTCATGGCCATCTGCGCAGAACCGAACGTTTTGCCATTCAACGACACCTCGCCCACCTTGTAATCGGCGCGCCCCGAAGCGCTGGTGCCCGACTCTTCGGTGTGGTTTTTCATTTCAAATTTCTTGAAGCCCAGTACCGACTGTTTGGCGCCGAAGGTGGTTTTGCTGTCGGTCACCTCCAGGGTGTTGTCGCCGACGTAATAACCGTAGGTGCTTTTGGTCAGGTTGCTGGCCACGGTCAGGCCGTTCAGCTCGACCTTCACGGGTGTCTGGTCTTCAGCCACCGTGGTCAGCGTCAGGCTGTCCATGTAGCCGTCAGCCTTGACCTTTTGGGCTTGGGCGCTGGCGGCGACGTCGAGGTTCAGACCGGAAAACTTCAGGTGGGAGGTGGCGTCCAGCGCCACGTCCAGCGGCAGAAATTCGAGCGTACCGTTGGTGGAATTGTCGTACCCGATATTGACCAGGCCCTTGAGAGGCGACTGGTCCTTGGCAGCGGCGAACCATTTCTCGGTGGTTGGCGTTCTTTCCAGTTCGTAGTGACTGGTGGCCATGACCGGCAGCCATTTCAGCGACATCAGACGCGAGAACGGCAGCGGTCCGTGTTCGATGTGGTCGACGAACAGCAACTCGACCGGCGCTTCGCCAAACATTTCACCTTCGCCCTTGAGGCGATAGTGCGCGGTGCTACTGAACACGTGGCGCTCCAGCGAGACCAGTTCCAGCGATGCCGTGCCGTTGGAACCCACCAGCGCGGCTTTCAGCTCTTTGTTGGCGTCAGCGATCGAGGTATTCAGCACGCCTTCGATTTTGGTGCCGGTGTACCAGGCACCACCGGCGCTGATTGCACCGATGGCAACGACGATTCCAAGAAGCACGCCTGCTGATTTATTCATGAATTACCCGATCAATGTCCGTTGTTGAAAATGTGGTCGTCTTCCCTGAACCCTTGACGGGTTGCGGTCACGACTGCGCTGAAAGTGCGAGGGAGATTAGCATCAGGCGCACCGGGTGGCCCAATGTTTAAAGGTTAAAGAGTGTCTATGGACCGCGTGCACGGGCCGAGAGTTTCGGCGGTAATGAAATCGCATTCGCGGGCAAGCCTCGCTCCTACAGGTATCGCATGATCCTTGTAGGAGCGAGGCTTGCCCGCGAAGGCGTCAATACCGACAACATCAATTCAGGAATACTGAACTTCCATCTCATCCAGCTGATGATCAAAGCTTTTGAGCCGCGCCGTCCACGTATACACCAGCACTTCAAAATCGCGATTGATTACCGCCCCGCCCGTCACGTCCGCACGGGGATCGCAGAAGTCCAGCTGATAGCGTTCGCGGGCCATGGCGGCGGCGACATCGGAGAGTTCGCGGGCGTTGTTCAGCCAGTGCCTGCCGTCTTCGGAGACTTGCTTGTCCAGTTCAAGGCATTGTTTCTTCAACGTATCGAGGCTTTTTTCCAGTGGCGTGCCGGTGAGTTCGCCCATGACTTCCTGGAACGTGCGCCCCGGTTGCCAGTAACTGCCCCAGAAATAGCGGTCAAACACCGTTTCGACCCGACGCAAAGCCACCTTGGTGTCCCAGATCAGCACCCGGGTCTTGCCTTGTTCGAGTTGTCTTTTCTTGATGCGCTGGCCCTGGACTGAGGCCCAGGCCACTACGACGATTGCCATCACGGCAATCAGCGCGGCTGCGCTGTCGAGGAACACCAGAGCCTTGTCGATCTGGTGGGCCAGCATGATGCCGTAGAAATAGGTGGCCGACAGCAGAACCAATGCCGCAATAGCGCACCAGAAGCCGGGAGCATAAGGGTTTTTCATTATTAGATCCCCATGACCAACGCGAGCCTTGATCGATGAAATCGACGCGCGACGTCATCAAATCAAAGCATAGCAACGGCCTCAGGGTTTGCCGGGTTGTGACGCTTGCGTTCGTCCGCTTTCCCAGCCACCGCCCAACGCGAGGAACAGATCGATCTGGCTCATGGCAACTTGCGTGTTCGCGGAGGCCAATTGCGCCCGTACATCGGTGTAGGTGCGGGTGGCTTGCAGGTCCGCCAGGAACGATGCGCGGCCAGCCTGGAAGAAGCGGTGGGTCTGGTCGGCGGCCAGTTGTGCCGATTGTTCGGCATCGGCCAACGCATCGCGGCGTTGCAGCAGCGCGGAGTATTGCGCCAGGCTGGTCTGGGTTTCGCGGATGGCGTTGAGCACCACGCCGTCGAAATGCGCAAGCGTGCCTTGGGTCGCCGCTTCTGCCTCACGGATTCGCGCCCGGGAACCATTGGACGGCACAGTCCAGGTCAACAACGGACCAAAGCCCCAGCGGTTGGTCGCCGGTTTGCCGAGGTTTTCCAGGATGCCGACGGTGCCGACGGTCGCGCCGATGCTGATGTCCGGGTACAACTCGCCGGTGGCGATGCCGATGCCAGCGGTCGCGGCGGCCAATCGGCGCTCGGCCTGGCGCACATCGGGCCGGCGCTTGAGCAAAGTGGCGCCGTCACCGACCGGCAATAATTGAGTGATTTTCGGCAGTTCGTTGCAGGTGGCGGTCCCGGCCGGCAACTGATCGACCGGTTTGGCCAATAGCATCGACAAACGGAACAAACCCGCCTGGCGCGCCGCTTCATAGCGCGGCATGTCGGCGCGCAAGGATTTGAATTGGGTTTGCGAGCGCGTGACCTGGGTTTCATCGCCGCGCCCGGCGTCGCGCAGACGCTGGATCAGGGTCGTGCCTTGGGCTTGCAGGTCGAGGGAATGCTGGGCGATTTCCTGCTCCTCATTGGCCGCACACACTTGGGTGTAGGCCCGAACCACATCGGCCACCAAGGTGATGCGTGCGGTATCGGCGGCAGCCTGGGTCGCGTCGGCATTGGCCTTGGCCGCTTCGATGCCGCGCTGCAAGGTGCCAAACAGGTCGAACTGATACGAGGTCGTAATGCCGATGTCGCCAACGTTGGCCACGGGCACTTTATCCGCCAGCAAGAAGGCTTCGCCGGACTCCTGCAAACGCTGGGCGCCCATTTTCACGCCGCCGCTCCAGCCGCCCGCCGCCTGCGCTTCGTCAACCTGAGCACGGGCCCGGGAAAGGCTCGCCGCCGCCACGCGCAAATCGGTATTGGTGACCATAGCCTGCTGCACCAATTGGTCCAGGCGCGGATCCTGATACAGGCGCCACCAATCGGCGGGCACCGGGGCCGAAACGACATTTTTACCGTTCACCGCCAATTCACCCTGCAAGTCTTCACGGTGGATGGCCGCGTCGTCCGGCAGGTGATAATCCGGCCCGACCACCTGACAGGCCGACAGCAACACGCCTAATCCGACGACAGCCAAACCCGCGGCCCTGCTCATTTCGCGGGCTCCTGCGGCTGGTCGTCCATGATCGATACCGTGGCGGTGCGCCCGGCGATCATGCGGAAATCCGCCGGCACGTCGTCGAAGGCAATCCGCACCGGAATCCGCTGGGCCAGGCGCACCCAGCTGAAGGCCGGATTGACGTTGGGCAGCAGGTTGCTGCCGCTGCTGCGGTCGCGGTCTTCGATGCCGGCGACGATGCTTTCCACGTGGCCACGCAAACGCGCGCGGTCGCCGACCACGCGGATGTCGACCGACTGGCCGACATGAATGCCGTCGAGTTTGGTTTCTTCGAAATAACCGTCGATGTGGAACGAATTACTGTCCACCACCGACAACACCGGACGCCCGGCGGTGACGAATTCCTGCGCACGCGGCGCGCGGTCGTTGACATAGCCATCCACCGGGCTGCGAATGGTCGAGCGGTCGAGGTTGAGCTGGGCGCTGTCCACCGCCACTTGGGCTTCCATCAACGCCACTTCGGCGCGAGCGACCCGCGACTGGCTTTCTTCCAGTTGCTCGCCCGGCACCAGATTGCCCAGGCCTCGATTACGCTTGGCTTCCCGTTGCGCCTGGGCCAGGGTTTCCTGACGGTCGGCGACCGCCGCTTTCGCCTGACGCAAAGCCAGTTTGAATCGGTCCTGGTCGATGCTGAACAGCACCTGGCCGCGTTTCACCAATTGGTTGTCACGCACCTGCACTTGCTGGATCAGCCCGGAAACGTCCGGCGCGATCTGCACGATGTCGGCGCGGATGTGCCCATCCCGGGTCCAGGGCGCGAACATGTAATACATCACCATGCGCCAGACCACGACGACGGCGAAGGTCACGATCAGCAAGGTCAGGACCACGCGACCGAGGGTCAAAAAAGGTTTTTTCATGTCATCAGGTATCGACTGAGTGAGTCCACGGCGCCAAGCAGCAAGGCGTAGAGAGCCACGTTAAACAATGCCCGGTGCCAGACCAGACGGTAAAAGTGCAGGCGTGTCAGCAGCCCGTGCACCAACAGGAACAACAGATACGTAATGCCCATCAGCACCAGCAACGTGGGCAGGAAGACCCCGCTGATATCCAGATCACCGATCATAAAGGCGCTCCATCGATGCCATGGGGAAGCGGTTCTTCGAGTTCGCCCAAGGCGACGAATTCCACCCCTGGCAGCAGCGACAGGCGCAGGCCGCTCAGGGCATGCAACAGGTGCAGGCGCGCGCCGTCATCGCACTCGGTGTTGAGGGCGCGGCGGGTGCGGTCGAGGGTCATCAGCAGCGGGCTCGGTGCCGGCAATCGCTCGCCCGCCTTCAGGCACGCCTTGAAATACTCGCCAACCTCGGCCACCACTTGATGCAGCAGCACTTGCGGGGCGCCGAGCACTCGCGGCGTGTAAGCCAGCAAGTCGAGCAGGTTCAGCGCTACGCGCACTTCCCGCAGCGCGATGCCGGTGTCTTGCCCGGTCATGGCCAGGCGCGGCAGATGCTGCATCAGGCGATCGAGCATCTGCACGCCCAAGTGCCGGTGTTCGGCCAGCGTGGCCGGCTCGGTCAGGCTGACGATGTCGCGCCAGCTGAAACGGGTCAGGCGCTTGGCCGCCAGTTCCGCACCAAATGGCCGGGCGATCAGCGTCCAGACAAAGGCAAACAGCAAGCCGACGGGGCCGGCGAGGTTGGAGTTGGCGAAGCTGAGGAAATCCGCGTCGTAAGCGCCCTGAATGCTGATGAACGACGAGGTGTTGACCAGCGTCAGCAGCATGCCCAGGTAAAACTGCGGCTTGACCGTCAGGGTGCCGATGCAAATGAACGGCACAGAAAACGCCAGCACCAGCATCGGAAAATCATGCAGGTTAGGCAGGACCAGGAACAGATAAAGACTGGCGAACAACACCGACATCGCGGTCCAGAAAAAGAACCGGAAAATCTGCGGCGCCGGGTCGTCCATCGAGGCGAAGAAGCTGCACGCCACCGCCGCCAGAATCACCGCAGCGCCGCCATCGGTCCAGCCGAGCAGGATCCATAGCACCGAGGCGACAATAATCGCGGTCACCGTGGACGCCGCCGAATAAAGCATCAGCCCCCGGTCGAGAAACGGCGACAGGCGGCCCAGGCGCCAGTGCCGATACACCGCGCGCCAGCTGTCCTGGCTTTCGCATTGAATGGCGTATTGCAGGCTGCGGCAGTCTTGCCACAAGTCGATCCACTCGCCGAGGCGATACAGGGCGTTGGAAAACAGCAGTTGCTTGCGGTCATTCAGCGCTTCGGCGGACGGTTGCAAGGCCTCAAGTTGATCTTTCAGCGCCTGCCAGCGGCCGAGGTCGGCATCCTTGTGATTCAGCCATTCGGTGGTCGCCGTCAGCAGCGGCGCGAACTTATCCACAAGCTCGGGCGTTCTGCGTTCGAGGGCATAGAGCGCGTCGTCGAGGGCATCGATCACGGGCAGCAGGTGAATCATGCGGCCGCGCAGTTCCTTGGTATTACGCACCGTCTGCGGCCGCGCGCCTTCGTGGGGCAGCTGGCCGATCATCAATTCCAGGCTGTTGAACGTCGCCACCATCGCCGAGCGCAAGGCGCTGACTTCATCAGGTTGCACGTCGCGGCTGAGGAAACGCAGGCTGTAAGTCGAGGCATCGGCGAACCATTTGTTCACCGAATCGTTGAACACCGGCGCCAGCCGCCGGGGCCAGAACATGGCACCGACCACGGCCGCCACCGCGATGCCGAGAAAGATTTCTTCGGTTCGCGCTTCCGCGACATCCCACACCGCCAACGGGTTATCCACAACCGGCAGAGCGATCAGCGGCAGGGTGTAACCGGCAAGCATCAGCGCATAACTGTTGGCCGTGCGCAGATGCAAAGACAGGAACAGCAACGTCCCCGTCCACAGCGCGATCACGACCACCAGCACATACGGGCTCTGGACAAACATCGGCACGAAAAAAACCGCGGCCGCCGCACCGAGCAAGGTGCCGACCGCCCGGTACAACGCCTTGGAACTGGTGGGGCCGACAAAAGGGCTGGAAACGATATACACCGTGGCCATCGCCCAATACGGACGCGGCATTTGCATGAGCATGGCGATGTACAGCGCAATCATCGACGCCGCGAACGTGCGCACTCCGTAGAACCAGTCCCGCGCCGGAGGAACGCCGGTGAAAAATCCGCTCAAGGGTTGGCCACCGATGGCGCGTTCGCGGCTTCAAAGGCTCGCAGCACCCGCAACGTCGCTTCCAGATCACTGCGGTCGATCCCTTCGAGCACTTCATGGCGCAAACGCACCAGCTCGATTTCGACAGCCTGCACCAACTCCCGACCGGTTTCGGTGAGGCTCAGGCATTTGGCGCGGCGGTCATGGACGTCCTCAGTGCGACAGACGTAACCGGCGTGACACAGCTGATCGAGCAGACGCACCAGCGACGGACTCTCCATCCCAGCCGCCTGCGCCACCGTAACCTGTCGCACACCCTCGCCCAGGCGCCCGATCATCAACAACGGGACGGCGCAGGCTTCGGAAATCCCATAGTTGACCAGCGTGGTCTGGCAGATCTTCCGCCAATGCCGCGCGGCCACCACCATGGAGCTGCTGATGTTCATCTGGAGAGCGTCGAGGTTTTTCGGCACGAGGGGAAATGCACACTGTTAGTTTGCTAACTATCAATATGGCATTGGAGGGGAAAGTTGGTCAAGTTTTGAAACAATTCTGTAGCCGGACGGACCGTTTTACGACATTCAACCAGACCCCTGGTTGAAATCGCCCAGACGCACCAGCATCGTTTCGAAAAGCTCTGCCGAAACCAGAGAGGCCTTGATCTGATTTTTTTCAATCACCGCCACAGGCCTGTCTTGCGCCTCACGCACTATAGTTCCTGCGTTTTTCGCGAGTTCAGAGATGCTGATGACTCTTTCTGCCAAAACACGCTGCATGACTCGGTCTCATGACTGGACTCAACGCCATGAAAGCTACTTCAGCTCAGGTAACACCTTTCAGAAAAGCTGTGACAAGGTCTTGCGCTCAGATGGTTACACCCCCCGCCCCTTCCTCATCAGCACATCCAGCTGATCCACCACCTCCGCCCAATCGGCATCATCCAGAATCTCCTCCCGCAATAACTGAGCCTGGCTCTCGTTCCAGAAAAACGCATCGGCCAGATGCAATTCGGGCTTGAGCGGTGAGTGAGTGGCGATGAATTTATCGATGCTTTCGGCGTCGTCCGGCAGGCCGAGTTGCTTGAACAGCGAGGGGAGGTTGTGGGTTGGGGATTCCATGTCGGGCTCCTTTTTATGGCAAATGATGGGGTGACTGCTGCGCAGTCATTCGCGGGCAAGCCTCGCTCCTACAGGTGACCGCGTGATCCTGTAGGAGCGAGGCTTGCCCGCGAAGGCGATGTCACTGACTCCACAAAACTCATTGGCTCAATTCACGCACCTCGGCGTGCGGCACCATTTTCAGAAACTGCGGCATTTCCATGCGCAACAGATTGGTGTGGTTGCCAGCTTCCAGATAGATGTCTTTCTGCCGGGTCAGTAGCGGGTCGATGACCACGTCCAGGCCATAGGCTTCGCCCAGGGCGGGCACAGCGCCGCGTTCGCAATCATCGAACAGGTGCGGCAGGTTGCTTTCCCGGGAGATCTGCCATTCGCCGCTGCTGCGAACTTTGCTCAGGTCCAGATGACGGCTGGCGGGCAGCACAGCCATCAGGAAATGCCCGTGTTGGTCGTCGAGGATAACTGACTTGGCCACCCGTTCGGCAGGAATGCCCGCGAGTCGCGCGGTTTCAAGGCTGCTGGCCGAGTGCGGGTGGGACACGATGTCATATTCGCAGTGCGCCTTGTCCAGGCTGCTCTGCAGGGTTCTTGCCATACGCATGATGCACCTCGGTGTCCGCAAACACTGTTTGGCGGACGATGGTTAACACTTTTCTTCGTACTGAAAGTCTAGGCCCGCTGGCGCATTCCGGAGTGAAATCCGCCCGCCGGGCCAAGGTCAACAACTGGTCAAAATTCGTACAACCCACAGCTCAGCTAGACTGTATAAAGAACCATCAATGACTCTCCCGGAGGGTCGCGTGAACATTCGTTGCTGTGCAGTTGCGCTGCTGTTGGCCTTGAGCGGATCGGTCTTCGCGTCGGACACCATTGTCTTGCTGGCCCCCAACCCCATGGGGATCTGGCTGATCACGCTCGGCATCGCCTTTTTGATCGCCGAGGCGGCGCTGCCCAATTACGGCGTAATCGGGCTCGGTGGCATTGTGATGTTCGTCATCGGCGCGGTGATTCTGACCAACACCGAGGTGCCGGTGCCGTTGATGATCGGCCTGGGACTGATCAGTGCGCTTTTGTTGATCTTCCTGCTGATCCGCGCCCTGAAAACCCGACCGCGGCACAACGTCAGTGGCGATGCCGGACTTGTGGGCAGCGTGACGCCGGTGATTTCGTTGAACGCCGACAACGCCTGTAACGGCTGGGTGCACCTGCAAGGCGAACAGTGGCAAGTGCTCAGCAGCACGCCGCTGCAACCGGGGCAAAAGGTCCGGGTGGTGGCACGCAAGGGATTACTGCTGAAAGTGGCCGCGGCTGACGCGGCGTCGAAGGGAGAATAGCCATGGGCCTGCAACTGGGTTTTGCCGCGCTGCTGTTACTGCTGATCGCGCTGGCGGGGTCGACCTTCCGCATCCTGCGCGAATACGAGCGCGGGGTGGTGTTCCAGCTCGGGCGCTTCTGGCAAGTCAAGGGGCCAGGCCTGATCCTGCTGATTCCGGTGGTCCAGCAAATGGTTCGCGTCGACCTGCGCACCGTGGTGCTCGACGTGCCGACACAAGACGTGATCACCCGCGACAATGTCTCGGTCAAGGTCAACGCCGTGCTGTATTTCCGCGTGCTCGACCCGCAGAAAGCCATCATCCAGGTCGAAGACTTCCTCATGGCCACCAGCCAACTGGCCCAAACCACGTTGCGGGCAGTGCTGGGTAAACATGAGCTCGATGAACTGCTGGCCGAACGGGAGCGGCTGAACATCGACATCCAGCAAGTGCTCGACGCCCAGACCGATGCCTGGGGTATCAAGGTGGCGAACGTCGAGATCAAGCATGTGGACCTCAACGAATCGATGGTCCGCGCCATCGCCAAACAGGCCGAAGCCGAGCGGGAACGCCGGGCCAAGGTGATTCACGCCGAAGGCGAATTGCAGGCCTCGGAAAAACTCATGCAAGCCGCCGAGATGTTGGGGCGTCAGCCGGGGGCCATGCAGTTGCGCTACATGCAGACGCTGAGCTCGATTGCCGGGGACAAGACAGCGACGATTGTCTTCCCGCTGCCGATCGAATTGCTCAAGGGGATGGCGGATTTGTCGTCCAAATCCTGACCTTCCGCGAAAACACCAACGTCTGGTAACTCCGTCGGAGATTTCCTTCAAGTTGTAGTGGTGTTGGTGAACTTGTTCCGGCCTGAACCCAGGTCTAGTCTGGGTTTGTCACTGAATAAACGGTGACACGGACGTGCAAGTCCGACGAAACTGTTTAGGTCGCAATTGCCATGTCTCATTGCTTAATGGCGGCTGCGCGCAGGAGATCCTCGGATCTGCTGGGTGTCCTAAACAGTCCCGGTCTTGCACACCTGCGCACGGCCGCCACCCCAACTCGCGTGCAAGCGAACGGTGACGGCTCCTACTTACTGTTTAGGATTTTTATATATGCACAAAATTACGCCGAATCCGCCAGGTAACCCTGGCACCGATTCCGACGATTCCCTCGAAGCCGAAAAACTCAAGGAAGCCGCAGACCGCGCCTTCGCCCACTACTTCCCCCCGACTGACGGAAAACCAGCCAAACGCCGCAAAGGCCATCTCTTCACCGTTTCCCCCGACATCGATACCGAAGCCCTGCTGGCCAATGCCTCCGAAGACCTGCTGTCCATCAGCGCCATTGCGGCCGATCTGGCGGACGATGTGGACGGGACGCGGCGTTCGGTTGCCTTGGCGCTCAGCCGCATGGCCGATGGCGTGCAGTTGCTCGTAGAGCGGGCGATGGATCATTGGGAGGCGATGCAGATTCAGCAGGCTCAGGCCAAGGTTTAGCCGGGTAGATTAGTGGTGAATTGACCGCCGCCATCGCGAGCAGGCTCGCTCCTACATTGGATCTGCGTCGTACACATAATTTGTGTTCACTGAAGATTAACTGTAGGAGTGAGCCTGCTCGCGATGGCGTCAGTGCTGTCAATGCATGACTTGGCAACCAGCGCCTCATAAGGCCCCCGCGCCCAACGCTCCACCCGCTCACGCAACAACGTCGACGCCTCACGCCGCTTGTCATCACAGTCCCCGACAAACACCGATGAAGGCTGTTTGGCATGCCGCCCCACCGCCGCAAACACTTGCTCCCTCTGCACGTCATCCAACCCGAAAAATCCAGCCAACCGCCCCGCCATTGCGCCCGGCAACTCGCCGTAATTCACCGCCAACCCACCAAACGCCTGGCATTGCGCCAACCCCGATGCCAGCAACCGCCCCAACCGCCGCGCAATAAAATCCTCACGACTGTCGAACGGCCATTCGTCATCCAGCCCACTGGCCCCGATCATTCCCGGCACCATGTGCATGCCCGGTCGACGCAGATGGGAAACAGCAATTTCCAGCGGATCGCGGTACACAAACAACCAGGGCGTGTCGGGAAAGCACTCGCGCAACAGGGGCAATTCGGTGATGTTCCAGGCATCAAGCTTGATCACCAGCCGTTGCTCCGTACCGAGCCGACGCTGACCATAGGCGAACAACAACCCTTTGATCGCGGCACACCGTTCGACGACTGGCAAACCACTGCGCAACAACGCATCCAGCGGCGGCGGTTCGCTGATGACGATGTGGTTGGTGAGTTGCGCGAGCATCTGGCTGATAAGCGTCGAGCCGCATCGCGAAGCGTGAAAAATGAATGCACTCGGCGCCAACTCAGGACTCTGCGCCTGCCAGTCGCCGAGAACAGCCAACGGCGTCTGCCGACGAAACGCCTGATTGAACGGTAACCTCAGCGCAGCTTCCACGGCATCGCGAAAAAACGGCTGATGCAACGGCGTGTCCCCGAACCAGCACCAATCGACCTGCCACTCGCCAGCCGGCTGCCAGATCCGAATCGGCAACCAGCCTTCGAGATTCAGGCGCTCCATTGTTCATTCCATCGGCGGCGACCGCTACGCATCGCGACACGCAGTTCTTCCCGAGAAAATTCCAGGCCTCGCTCCGCCGCCAGCTCCAAGGTGCGGGTGATAAACACCTCGGTGTCCGGCAAGCCCTGCAAGGTCTTCGAAAGCTGCAAATCACTGGCCACCAGACGCTGGAATTGCAGCAAGGCGCCGTCACCCGAACCCGGCTGCGGCGTGGTCGATACACCGTCGACAATCGACTGCTCCAGCCAGTCACCCGGCCGGCAATCGAGCACCAAATGAACCCGCGCCTGAGTATCCCGATTGTCCACACGGTGCGGTCGCGACAGGTCGAGAAACCAGCACTCGCCCGCCGTCATCGGCATGCGCTGACCGTCCAGCATGAAGTCCACTTTCGGCGGGCTGAGCAGCGGAATGTGCAGACGCAGATCGGCGGCTGGTCCGCCAAGATCGTAGTCACGATGTTCATGAATCTGCCCGCCCGGCCCCAGTCGCAACAGGCGCGCCGACACGACCTCCACCGGCAGATCCCGCAAGCCCTGCTGCCATCGCGGATCCCGCAACCACGGCGCACGCAACAGCGGTTCGCCACGCCCCGGGGACAGTTCCGTCAGGGCATCCGCCGCCGACACCAGCGCCACACCACTCCAGTCCCCGGCGTAGTAATCGCTGTTGAAATGCGCATGCCACGCGTCCTCGCCAATCGCCGCCAGCGCCTGCAACAACAGCGGTAAATCCACCGCCACCGGCAAGCGGGAAAATACCGGTCTGCTCATCGTTTCGGCAGCACCGCACACTCGCCGAGCCAGGTCAGCAAGCGGTCGAGGCAGGCTTCGACCGACTGCACGCCGGTGTCGAGCACCAGGGAGGCGGACGGCGGCGGTTCATAGGGCGCGGAAATCCCGGTAAACCCCGCCAGGTCACCACGACGCGCCCGCGCATAATGACCTTTGGGATCACGCTGCTCGCACACCGCCAACGAAGCGCTGCACCAGACTTCGCGATAATCCTCACCCAGACGGCGAGCGAACACCTCACGCAACTCCACCAGAGGCGCGATCATCGCGAGGATGACGATCTGCCCGTTCTCCACCAACAGCGCCGCGAGTTCGCTGGCGCGGCGGATGTTCTCCAGACGATCGCTGTCGGAAAAGCCCAGGTCACGATTGAGCCCGACCCGCAAGCCGTCGCCATCGAGCACCACGCTCTGCACGCCGCGCTCGAACAACTCAGCGTGCAGGGCCTGGGCCAGCGTCGATTTACCCGCCGCCGGCAAACCGGTCAGCAGGATCGCGGCGCCGTGATGACCATTGCGGGTCTCCCGTTGTTCGCGATTGATGCTCGCGGTCGGCGCCAGCAGGTTATTGGACCGGAGCATGGGTCACCGGCACACTGATATTGCCCGACGCCCACGCCGCTTCGCGGTTGGCCAAGGCGGTGGCGATGGATTGGACTTCGGTGGATTGCACCTCGTCCGGCATCGGGTCGAGGCCGGCGCTGGCGAAGATCTGGCCGTAGGCGTTACGCAGATCGGCATAGGACAGGTCCCGGCGCAAATCCGCCTGCAACGTGTTCAGTTCACCCTGGATCAGGTCCAGTTCACCAAGTCCCGCCGCCTGATGACGGTTGCGCAATTGCCCCAGAATCTCCCCGTCGATGCTCGAGAGTTCCTGGTTGGTCTGGAACTGATTCAGCGCTTCCTGGTAGTTGGCGTTCGCCACATAGAGCTGGGCCAGCACCGCGATGGACATGGCCTGGCGCCGTGCCTTGGCGACCTCTTCGCCGGCCTTGGCCACGTTGATCGCGGCCGGTGCGGAAATCACGTTAAACAGGTTCCAGGTCAATTTCACCCCGTAGTCGGCCCACTTGTCGTTGACCAAAAACGAGTTGCTGTCGTAATGCCCACCTGCCGAAAACTCCAGCCCCGGCAACAGCCGCAGCATGGCTTTACGGGTTTCGGCAGTGCTGATGCGGGTCTGGTAATCCTGTTCGCGCAGCTCCGGACGGCTGGCCAGGGCTTCATGCTCCAGGCTGGCCATGCCGACCTTCAACTGCGGAATCGAGTAGTCGTCCGGGGTCGCCAATTTCAGATCGGTGCCCATCGGCAGGTTGATCAGGGTCGCCAGTTCGGTTTTGGCCAGGGACAGCGCCCGGCGTTGCTCTTGCAACTGGCGGGTCGCCTCGATCAGCGAACGCTGGTAACCCAGCGCCTGGATCGGATCGCCGATGCGTTGGGTGCTCATGCTTTGGCTGTTGCCGCGTGCCGTATCGACCCGCGCCATCAGGCTGTCGATCTGCGTGAGCAAACGTTCGGCGGCCACCGCTCGCCAATAGGCCGAGCGCACGTCCTGGACGATGGTGTTGATGACCTTGCGCCGGCGTTCCTGAACAATCAGGCGCTGGTCGCCTTGTTGCTTGGCACTGATGTAGCTGACGCCGAAGTCGAGGACATTCCACACCATGGTCAGGTCGGCCACTCGGCGGTCGCGGTCCTGGGAGGTCGACGGTTCCAAAGACTGGGTGCCGGTCAGTACGCTCTGGCTGCTGGAGGCGCCAACGTTGCTACGCCCGACGTAGCCTGCATCCAGGGCCATGCGCGGCAGCATGTCGAAACTGGCGAGGTCGAGTTGGCGCTTGGCCAATGCCTCTTCCATGATCTTGAGCCGGCCTTCAAGGTTGTATTTCACCGCACGGGCCATGGCCTGGTGCAAGGTCAGCGGACCACTGAACGGCTCCTGGCCGGTGTACATATTTTGCAGATCGCTCTTGGCGCGCTGTTCGCTGACGCTGCGTTCGATCGGTTCACTTTTGACGGCACATCCGCTTATCGCAAGCGCCAGCAGGCTGGCGCACAACAACGAGTGACTTCTATTCATCCTTGACTGCCCCTGAGTGCTGCACTGGTTTTATGGTTATTTCAGGCCTGCATTTCGCTGATGCCGACCTGTTTCAACGCTGCGGCCAGGCTGTCGACCTGCCGTTGCTCGGTGTCTTTGAGTTGTTGCAATTGCTGGTTCAGCGTCAGCGCGCCAAACACGCCGCGCAGTCCTTGGGAAACATCCCCGCCACTGATGGAATGACTGCCGAAAGAGTTCAGCTCGCCGCGTTCACTGCTGGTGTCCTGATTGAACAGACTCGACAGCGTACTGGTGCTGAATACCCCGCCATCGCCACCCCCAAAGCCAAGGAAACCGTGACCTGACCCATCGCCGCCACTGTCGCTGCTGCTGAATACCTGGGCGATGAAGCTGCGGGTCAGCGCGCCGCGGTTGATGAAAATGTCCCCCAGCGGCCGGATGCCGTTGCCGATCACCCGGTCTTCGAACAGCGGGGTAAAGGTCAGCGGCGAGCCCAGCGCGCCCGTTGGCGCGGCGAAAATGATCGGTTGCAGCGGCACGTTCGGTTGCTCGGCAACGGTTACGGGTTGCGAGACGGGGATCACCGGATCGACCGGCACCAACACACTTGGGGTCGATACGGTGTTGATCGCGAAGTTATTCGACTGGCTGGCGCCGCTGCCGGCATTGCCCGAACCGTCACTGACGCCCGCGATGTTCAGGCTGATCACGTTGCTGCCGTTGCTGACATTGCTGGTGGGCGTCAGCATCGCGGTCCAGGTTGTGCCGCCGTCGCTGCTGGACAGGTCGGACAACGTGCCGTTGGCCACATTGATGTCGGACAGGTCGAAACCGCTCACTGCTTCGTTGAACGTGATCGTCACCAGCGACGTCTGTCCGACGCCAATGTTGGGGTTGGCGACCACGACGGTGACGGTCGGCCGTTCACCGTCGATGGCGTAATTGTTGGACACGGCGAAGCTGCTGCCGATGTTGCCTGCCAGGTCGGCGACATTGCTGGTGTCGAGGGCGATGAAGTTGCTCGGGTCGGACATATTTGCTGTGGGCGTGAAGGTCGCGGTCCAGGTCTTGCCGCCGTCACTGCTGGCCAGGTTGCTCAACTCGCCGTTGGTCACGCTCAAATCCGACAAGTCGAAGTCGCTGACCACCTCACTGAAGGTGAAGGTCACGAGCGTGGTCTGGCCAATGCCCAAATGCGAATTGGCGACCACGATGGTGGCGGTCGGGCGCGTGGCATCGAGGGCGTAGTTGTTGGAAATGGCAATCGCGGCACCGGCATTGCCTGCCGCGTCAGCCACGTTGCCGGTGTCGAGCAGGATCAGGTTGGTGGTGTCGTTGATGTTCGCCGTCGGCGTCAGGGTCGCGGTCCAGGTCACGCCGCCGTCGCTGCTGGCCAGGTTGGACAGCACACCGTTGGCCACGCTGAGGTCCGACAAGTCGAAACCGGACACCGCTTCGCTGAAGGTGATGGTCACCGTGGTGGTCTCGCCGATACCGAGGCGATTGTCCGCGACCACAATGGTGGCGGTCGGCCGCGCCGTGTCGACGGCGTAATTATTGGAATCGGTCACGCCCACGCCGCTGTTGCCTGACGCATTGATCACACCGCTGTTGTCGAGGCTGATCAGGTTGCTGCTGTCCGTCACGTCGACCGTTGGCGTGAAGGTCGCCGTCCAGGTGACGCCGCCGTCGCTGGACGAGACATTGCTCAGCGTGCCGTTGGCGATGGTCAGGTCAGCGTTGCTGAAACCACTCACCGCTTCGCTGAAGGTGATGGTCACGCCTGAAGTTTCGCCGGCCTTGAGGGCGTTGTCGGCGATCACGATGGTCGCGGTCGGCACTTGGGTTTCCACCACGTAGTTGGCGGAGTTGGTGGTGCCCGTACCGGCGTTACCGGCCTGGTCTGCGATGCCGGTGTTGTTCAGGGTGATGAGGTTGGTCGCATCGGTCACGCCGAGGGTCGGGGTGAAAGTCGCGGTCCAGGTGATCCCGCCATCGCTGCTGCTGACGGCGCTCAACGTGCCGTTGGCAATGCTCAAGTCGCTGTTGTCGAAACCGCTGACCGCCTCGCTGAAGGTGATGGTCACCAGTGAGGTTTCGCCCGGTTTCAGAGTCGTATCACTCAAGACGATGGTGGCGGTCGGGCGCAGGCTGTCGATCACGTAGTTGTTGGAGTCGGTGGTGCCGCTGCCCGCGTTACCGGCCAGGTCGACGATGCCGGTGTTGTCCAGCGTGATGAGGTTAGTCGCATCGTTGACGCTGACGGTCGGCGTGAAGGTTGCCGTCCAGGTGATGCCGCCGTCGCTGCTGCTCACCGCACTCAATGTGCCGTTGGCGATGGTCAGGTCGGCATTGGAGAAACCGCTGACCGCCTCGCTGAACGTGATGGTGACCAACGAGGTTTGGCCCAGCGCCAGCGTGGTGTCCGCCACCACGATGGTGGCCGTCGGGCGCACGGTGTCGATGGCGAAGTTGTTCGAATCAGTGGTGCCGCTGCCCACGTTGCCCGAGGCATTTTGCACACCGCTGTTGTCCAGCGTGATCAGGTTGGTGGCATCGGTGATGGTGGTGGTCGGCGTGAATGTGGCCGTCCAGGTGATGCCGCCGTCACTGCTGCTCACCGCGCTGAGCGTGCCGTTGGCAATCGTCAGGTCGGCGTTGCTGAAACCGGTCACCGCCTCGGAGAAGGTGATGGTCACGAGGGATGTTTCGCCGATTCTCAGCGCATTGTCGGCGACCACGATGGTGGCGGTCGGCAGCACGGTGTCGATCGTGTAATTGCCGGAGTTGGTGGTGCCGCTGCCGGTATTGCCGGCAAGGTCGGCCACGCCGGTATTGGCCAAGGTGATGACGTTGGTCAGGTC